>CAZPCM010000122.1:0-7929 GCA_964585085.1 uncultured Propionibacteriaceae bacterium | reverse complement strand
TACGACGGCAGCCAGAACATCATCTCCAACGCCTCGTGCACCACGAACTGCCTCGCGCCGCTGGCCAAGGTGCTCAACGACGAGTTCGGCATCGTCCGGGGCCTGATGACCACGATCCACGCCTACACCCAGGACCAGAACCTGCAGGACGGGCCGCACAAGGACCTCCGGCGTTCGCGCGCCGCGGCCCTGAACATGGTTCCGACCACCACCGGCGCGGCGAAGGCGGCGGCGCTGGTGCTGCCCGAGCTCAAGGGCAAGCTGGACGGCTACGCCATGCGCGTGCCGACCCCGACCGGCTCCGCGACGGACCTCACCTTCGAGGCCGCTCGCGAGACCACCGTCGAGGAAGTCAACGCCATCGTGAAGGCCGCGGCCGAGGGTGCGATGAAGGGCAAGCTCGTCTACACCGAGGATCCGATCGTCTCCTAGGACATCGAGACCGATCCGGCCTCCTGCGTGTTCGACGCCCAGTTGACCAAGGTCATCGGCAACTGCGTGAAGGTCGTCGGCTGGTACGACAACGAGTGGGGCTACTCCAACCGCCTGGTCGACCTGACCGCGCTGGTCGGCTCCAAGCTCTGAGTATCCAAGACGGGTCGGCTCGCGCTTGCGCGGGTCGGCCCGTCTCCGCATGACACGAAAGAAAGGCGAGAGGTGAAGTCAGTTCAAGACCTTGGGGATCTCCAAGGCAAGCGGGTCCTGATCCGCTGCGATTTCAATGTGCCGCTGGACGGCGACAAGATCACCGACGACGGCCGGATCCGCGCCGCGCTGCCGACGCTGAACTTCCTGAGGGACGCCGGCGCCAAGGTGGTCGTGATGGCTCACCTGGGTCGGCCCAAGGGTGAGGTGAACGCGAAGTACTCCCTCGCCCCGGCCGCCAAGCGGCTGGGCGAGCTGATCGGGGCTGAGGTCAAGCTGGCCGGCGATGTGGTCGGTCCTTCGGCGGCAGAGACCGTGGCCGGGCTGGCCGACGGTGAGATTGCGCTGCTGGAGAACGTCCGCTACGAACCGGCAGAGGAGTCCAAGGTCGAGGCTGAGCGCCAGGAGCTTGCAGCGAAGTACGCGTCCCTGGCCGACGTGTTCGTGTCCGACGGCTTCGGCGTGGTTCACCGCAAGCAGGCATCGGTCTACGACGTCGCCAAGTTGCTGCCGTGCGCTGCCGGGTTCCTGGTCAAGAAGGAAGTCGACATCCTCAAGCAGCTCACCGTGACCCCCGAGCGTCCGTACGTGGTCGTCCTGGGTGGGGCCAAGGTGGCCGACAAGCTGGCCGTCATCGACAACCTGCTCAAGGCTGCTGACATCTTGGTCATCGGCGGCGGCATGGCGTACACGTTCCTCAAGTCCAAGGGCTTGGAGATCGGGAAGTCCCTGCTGGACGCGGAGAAGATCGACGTCGTTGCGGGGTACATGGCGCAAGCCGAGGCAGCCGGCAAGCAGATTCTGCTGCCGGTCGACGTCGTCGTGGCTCCTGCCTTCGGCCCGGAAGGCCCGGCGACGGTGGTGGACGCCGACGCGATTCCGTCCGACCAGATGGGACTGGACGTCGGGCCGAAGACCGCGGTGCTGTTCGGCGATGCGATTCGTGGAGCGAAGACCGTGTTCTGGACCGGCCCGATGGGCGTGTTCGAGATGGAGCTGTTCGCGGCCGGCACCAAGGCGGTCGCGCAGGCGTTGACCGAGTCCACCGGCCTGACGGTGGTCGGTGGCGGCGACTCGGCGGCGGCCGTCCGTCAGCTCGGGTTCGAAGACTCGCAGTTCGGTCACATCTCGACCGGTGGCGGCGCGTCCCTGGAGTACCTGGAGGGCAAGGAGCTCCCGGGCTTGGCCGTTCTGGAACAGGAGAATTGAGATGTCGCGTACCCCGTTGATGGCCGGTAACTGGAAGATGAACCTCAACCACGTTGAGGCGACCGGCCTGGTGCAGAAGCTGGCATGGACGCTGGCAGACGCCAAGTACGACCCGGCGAAGTCCGAGTGTGCGGTGATCGTGCCGTTCACCGATCTCCGGACCGTGCAGACCCTGATCGAGGGCGACAAGCTGCCGCTGAAGTTCGGTGCGCAGGACGTTTCGGTGCACGACTCGGGCGCCTACACCGGGGAGATCTCGGTCGACATGCTGGCCAAGCTGAACTGCGCCTACGTGGTGGTCGGACACTCCGAGCGTCGTGAGTACCACGGCGAGACCGACGCCCTGATCAACGCCAAGGCGAAGAAGATCATTGCCGGCGGGATGACCCCCATCGTGTGCGTCGGCGAGGTGCTCGAGATCCGCAAGGACGGCGAGCAGGTGCCGTTCGTGCTCAGCCAGGTCGAGGCGTGCCTGGACGGCCTGACCGCCGAGCAGGTTGCCGCGCTGGTGATCGCGTACGAGCCGGTCTGGGCGATCGGCACCGGTGAGGTCGCCACGCCGGCCGACGCACAGGAGGTCTGTGGTGCGATCCGGGGCTACGTTGCCGAGACCTTCGGCGAAGAGGCTGCCGCTGGGGTGCGCATCCAGTACGGCGGCTCGGTGAAGGCGAACAACATCGTCGAGATCATGGCTCAGCCCGATGTCGATGGGGCCCTCGTCGGTGGCGCCAGCCTGAGTGCAGACGAGTTCGCCAAGATCGTGATGTTCTATTCCTGAGTGAACCGCGGGGACGCCGGCGGAGGCGGGTGCACAGCCCTCCGCCGGCGTTCGTCTGTTCCTCACAGCGTGAGTTAGGATTCACCGCGTGACCTTTGCGCCCCTGATGACGTGGCCGATCATGACCTTGTCGATCGTGCTGATCTTGACCAGCGTCGTGCTGGCCTTGTTCATCCTGTTGCACAAGGGACGCGGTGGCGGCATGTCCGACCTGTTCGGTGGCGGCATGTCGACCGGCATGGGCGGCACCTCGGTCGCTGAGCGCAATCTGGACCGATTGACCATCATTGTCGGGCTGGTCTGGCTGGCGAGCATCCTGGGATTGTTGGTGCTGTATCGGTTCTTCCCCGAGGTCGGGGTTCTCGGCTGAGCGTTCCGTCCGTCCCTCACCTACAACCTGGCAAGGAGTGACACTCGTGGTTGGTGGAAGCGCCATTCGCGGCAGCCGGGTCGGCGCCGGCCCGATGGGCGAGGCGGAGCGGGGCGACGCCGCCCCCCGACTCTATGTCTCCTACTTCTGTGCGAACCGGCACGAAACCCGTCCGGCCTTCGCGGCGGACGCGGTCGTCCCGGAAACGTGGGACTGCCCCCGGTGCGGGCTCCCGGCCAACCTGGATTCGGAGAACCCGCCGCCCCCGCCGAAGATCCTGCCGTACAAGACCCACTTGGCCTACGTCAAGGAGCGCCGCACCGAGGCCGAGGCAGTCGCCATCCTCAACGAGGCATTGGAGTCGCTGCGGGCACGCCGAGCCAACGGCGAGGTCATCTACTGACGTCGCCGGGTCACACCGAGCACTCGTAGTAGGGGAGCCGGGCCGCCGCGTCGCGATCCAGATGCCACACGGTGCGCAGGCCTCCGCTCACGCGGGCCGCCGGTAGGGACTGGTCGCCGGAGAGTGCCCGCGCGACGGAGTCAGCTTTGTCCGGTCCGCTGACGAGGAACCACACCTCGTCGGAGTTGCTGAGCGCCGCGACGGTCAGGCTGATCCGTTCCGCCGGCGGTTTGGGGGCGTCGCTGACCCCGATCACCGTCTGGTTGGTCGGGTCCGAAGAGGGATGGTCGGGGAAGATCGAGGCGACATGGCCGTCCTCTCCCATCCCGAGCAGGCAAAGGTCGAAGTGCGTGTCGTCGAGTTCCTTGGCGTAGGTGGCGGCGGAGGCCGCGGCATCGACGACCCCGTCGGCCGCCGGCATCGGATGGGTTCGTGCGGGGGTCAGCGGGAAGTGACCCGCGAGGACGGCCAGTGTCGGGCCGGCGAGGCGGTCCGGGTCGTCGGTCGGCACGAAGCGTTCGTCGCCCCACCACAACTCCAGCCGGGCCGGATCCAGGGCGGACCCTTCCACGAGTTCGCCCAGCCGAATGTACATCTTGTGTGCGATCCGGCCTCCGGTCAGGCACAGCTGCGCGATCCGGCCGCCGGTCTGCAACTGCACCAACCGGTCCAGTAGCCTCTCGGCGGCCTTCATGGCGAGGTCGTCGGGATCGGCGTACCGATGCACCACCGTCGCGCTCATGCCCGCCCCGGCCTTCGCCTGTCGACCCTGCCGGACAGGTCGTCGCAGCGCACCGGGACCCCAGAGTCTGCGGACGGCTTGAAACGTGGATTCACTGACGGCTCCTGGTCAAAGTGGCGTGGGCGGGGAGGTGTCCCGGTGTCGCTTGTCCCCAGCACTCTAGCCTCGCCATCGGCGCGCGGGATACGGCTACACTGCTCGGATGCTGCCAGGAAGGACGCTGATGCAGGTTGACGCCCCGGCCGCACGCGGCTCGGCGGTCGAGGTCGTCCGTGCCTACCTGGCCCTGACCAAGCCGCGCATCATCGAGCTCCTGCTGGTCACCACAGTCCCGGCCATGTTCCTGGCCGCTGGGGGTTTCCCGCCGTGGCGCCTGGTGGCATGGACTTTGATCGGCGGGACGGCGGCCGCCGGAAGCGCCAATGTCTTCAACTCGGTGCTGGACGCCGACATCGACGCAGCCATGAGACGGACCCGGCGCCGTCCCATGGCCCGCGATCTGGTCACCCGTCCGCGCGCCTACGCCTTCGGGGTTGTCCTGGGGATCGTTGCCACGCTCATCCTGGGCTTCGGTGCGAACTGGCTGTCGGCGGCCCTGGCCCTGGTGGCGAACGCGTACTACGTCTTCGTGTATACCCTGGGGTTGAAGAGGCGGACGTCGCAGAACATCGTCTGGGGCGGGATCGCCGGCTGCTTCCCTCCGCTGATCGGCTGGACGGCGGTCACCGGCTCGGTCGCCTGGACTCCGTTGGTTCTGTTCGCCATCGTGTTCTGCTGGACGCCCCCGCACACCTGGGCGCTGGCCCTGCGCTATGAGGACGACTACCGAACCGCTCACGTGCCGATGCTGCCGGTGGTGATGAAGCCACCCGCGGTGGCGGTCAGGATTGTGGCGTACACGGCGCTCACGGTCGCTGTCAGCTTGGTGCTGTGGCCAGTGGCCGGCACGGGGTGGCTCTACCCGGTGGTGGCCGTCCTGGCGGGAGCCGCCCTGATCACCGAGTCGTTGCGCCTGCTGGGTCGAGCCCGAGCCGGCAAGACCGACGCCGAACTCAAGCCGATGACGCTCTTCCACCTCTCCAACAGCTACCTGGCGGTCATCTTCATGGCTGCCGCCCTGGATCCGCTGCTGTTCTGATCCGAGGCGGGCGGGCCGACAACCACGTGTGCGCCAGCGCGGCTGTGAACAGTGCCGTCCCGAGCATGTGCACGGCGACCAGGGCCGCAGGCAGCGCGGTGAAGTACTGCAGATAGCCCACCAGTCCTTGTCCGGCCATGACCACCAGGAGGACGAGCAGGGCGCGGCGCAGCCGCAGCGTCCCGCGGGCCGCGATGAAGGCCACCACAGTCAGGGCGAGCAGGGTCCACACCGCCCCGGCGTGCACCCTGGCCGTGAGGGCGGGGTCGAGGCCGCTGCGCTGCGCGCCGCCGTCGCCGGCATGCGGACCGGCCCCCGTGACGACGGTGCCCAGCCAGACCACCAGCGTCCCCACGACCACCAGGGCTCTGATGAGCCAGGTCAACCGTGCGGGAGCGGCGACGCCGACCAGGCCGAAAGCCCGGTGCACCATCGCGACGCACACGGCGATGATCCCGATCGACAGCAGCAGGTGGAGAGAGACCACCCAGGGGTTGAGTTGGGTGAGCACGGACCAGCCGCCGACGACCGCCTGGAGGGGAATGCCCAGGAACGCGACCACGGCGAGGCCACGCAGGCGGGTGTCAGGATGCGCTCTCCAGGCCGAGATCATGGTCCCGATCGCGATCGCGGCCAGGACGAACGTGAGCAGCCGATTGCCGAACTCGATCACGCCATGCAGGCCGGACTCCGGGTGCGGAACGTAGGTGCCGGGCTCACACTGCGGCCAGGTGGGGCAGCCCAATCCCGATCCGGTCAGCCGGACGGCGCCACCGGTCACCACCAGCGCCATGTTCGCCAGCAGCGACGCCACACACCAGCGCCGGATCGCTGCGGGGGATCTCACGAAGTCCATCGGAACACCTTTCGGGCCAGCAGCAGGCTCACCACGACCCAAGCGGTCAGCACGGCCAGCGGCGCCGGGTCGGTTCCCCCACTGGCCCAGGTGCGCAGGGTCTCGCCCAACGCGGCGGTGGGCAGCAGGGACATCGCCGGACGGATCGCTTCGGGGAACGCCGAGACCGGCAGGACCAGGCCGCCGCCGGCGGCAGCGGCGAGGTAGACCAGATTCGCCAGCGCCAGCGTGAGTTCGGCCTTGACAGAGCCCGCCAGGGCAAGGGCGAGACCTGCGAAGGAGACGATGGCCAGCGGCCCCGCCACCGTGGCGATCAGAGTCTGGGGGAGTGCCGGGACGGGCCTCCAGCCCAGGGCCAGGGCGACGCCGGCCAGCACCAACCCTTGGCCGATCGCGATCGCGGTCACCGCACACGCCTTGCCCACCAGCAGGTCACCACGACGCAGCGGCGTGGCGGCCAGGCGCTCCAGTACGCCGTAGCGGCGCTCGAACCCGGTCGTGATGGCCAGCGAGGTGAACCCGGTCGACCACAGGGCGAGTGCTAGGACCGAGGAGGGGAACAAGGTGCGGTCGGCTCCGAGCCGCTCGCCATAGGTGAGCCCGGCCGCCAACAGGCCCACCGGGATCACCAGGGCCAGCAGCAGCTGCTCCCCGTTGCGGACGGTCAGGGCGGCCTCGATGGCGCCATGGGCCAGGATGCGGCGTCCGCGAGGTGCGGCGGCCGAGGCGGGGGAGAGGTCGAGTTCGCTCACCGGCCCGCCTGCGGCGCGGTGAGGGCGAGGTAGAGGTCCTCGAGGCTGCCTTCTGCGGTCAGTTCGGCCACCGAGCCGTGCCGCACGATCCGCCCGGCGTCCATGAGCCAGACGTGATGGGCAAGCGCCTCGGCCTCGTCCATCGCGTGAGTGGTGAGCAGCACGGCCACCCCGGCGCTGGTGAGCTGACGGATCAGTGCCCACACCAGCCGCCGGGCGTGGGGATCCAGACCCGCCGTCGGTTCGTCGAGGAAGACCATCTCCGGCCGTCCGATCACGGCCCCGGCCAGGTTCACCAGTTGCTGCTGGCCCCCGGACAACCGCCGGTAGGGGGTCCGTTCGAACCCGGTGATGCCGAGGGCGCTGATGAGCTCTGCGACCGGTAGCGGGCTTGCGTACAGGGATGCGAGGTAGGTGAGCAACTCGCCGGGACGGACGCCGGACCAGGCGCCCGTGGACTGCGGCATAAGCCCGATCCGGTCGTTGGCTCCTGCGCTCCCGGGCCGGTGGCCCAGGACCATGATCCGTCCACTGTCGCAGCGCAGCAGCCCGGTGCAGCAGCGGATCAGCGTGGTCTTGCCTGCTCCGTTCGGGCCCAGGACGGCAGTCACCTCGCCCGGTGCTGCGGTGAGGCTCAGTCCGTCCAGAATGCGGCGCCCGCCGAGGGTGAGGACGGCCTCCTCCACGGACAGGGCGAGGTCGGCGGGCACCCGCTCAGTCTAGGCGGGCTCGGGGGCTCAGAGCCGGGCGCCGCCCGGCGGGCGATCCGTGGTGCGGGTTGTAGGACGGGACGGGCGAAAGCCCCGGATCTCCAGGGAATCCGGGGCTTTCGCGGGAGGGGTCAGGCGTTGGCGCCTGCGGTGACCTCGGCGAAGTCGGCCGCAGTGAGCATCGGCTGATCGATCCGCATCCCGTAGAACGAGCGCCACACCATGT
Organism: uncultured Propionibacteriaceae bacterium; assembly: GCA_964585085.1. Classification (GTDB taxonomy): domain Bacteria; phylum Actinomycetota; class Actinomycetes; order Propionibacteriales; family Propionibacteriaceae; genus Propionicimonas. Next base: position 100 of record CAZPCM010000122.1, on the reverse strand, counting down.
AGACGCTGGCGGATCCGGCGAGCACCGCGAGCACGCCGTTGATCGCCGGGTTGTTGATGATCAGCGACAGCTCGATCGCCAGCATGCCGAACAGGGTGGT
>CAZPCM010000121.1:0-7973 GCA_964585085.1 uncultured Propionibacteriaceae bacterium | reverse complement strand
GACCTCCCCGAGAACGCCCAGAAGATCACCGACGAGACCGTCAGCTCGGTCAAGGACTTCGCCGAGGACTTCCCCGAGAACGCCAAGAAGTTCACCGACGAGGCCGTGGCCACGGTCAAGGATCTGGCCAGTGACGCGGTGGAAGGGGTCAAGAGCTTGGTGGGCGACGAGCCCGAGGACGCCCCGGAGGAGAAGGACCCCGAGGACACCGAGGACTGAAAGCTGCAACCGCGCGAGGGCACCGGAGTCATCCGGTGCCCTTTCGCCTGTCCGGCCCCGACGGACGGCGTCCGCCCGGTGGGATAGGCTGCTGCCACCTGAACCAGTGCAGGGGAACCCGGTGCGAATCCGGGGCTGACCCGCAACCGTGAAGCCGACGTGAGCCGGCCCAGTCGGAATGCCTGCATCGAGTTCTGGCTCGTCACACAACCCGTCGAGGCACGCGGGTGGAGCCCGGCATCGCGCAGGCCGGCCAGAACCCCGGGTGCCCGCGCGAAAGGAAACCGATGTCGACCCTCCTCAAGCGACTGCTGGCCGTCGGGACTGCGGCAACGCTCGCCCTGACCATGGCGGTCCAATCGGCGCAGGCCGCGCCGGACGGCGAGGCAGCCGCCAAGGCCGCCGCCTACCTGGCCACCCAGATCGGCGAAGCCGACCATCTCACCAGCGATTTCGGCAACGAAGGGATCACCGCCGACGCCGTCCTCGCGCTGGAAGCCGTCCACGATGACGCCTACGCCGCCACGATCAGTCGTCTGGTCGCCTATTTGAAGGCTCAGGCTCCCGCCTACACAGAGAAGTCGCCCGAGGGCGCGGCCAAGCTGGCCCTGGTGGCGCTGGCCGTCGGGGAGAAGCCGCAGGACTTCGGCGGGGTGGACCTGATCGCTGAAGTGGCCGGGGGCGTCAAGCCCGACGGGTCGTTCGGCGCCTACCCGGGTCCTTTCGCCCAGTCGCTGGGCATCATCGCTCTGAAACGTTCGGGCCAGAGCGTGCCGGAGTCGATGCTCACCTGGCTGGTGGCCCAGCAGGACTCCAAGACCGGCGGTTTCGGCTACGAGGCCGGGCAGCCGGCTGACGCCGACAACACGGGAATGGCTCTGCTCGGCCTCACCGCGGCTGACTCGCCGGCGGTGGCTTCGGCCAAGAGCGCCGCCGCCGACTGGGCGACCAAGAACCAGGCCACGGACGGCTCCTGGACGGGATACTCGCCTGTCAACTCCACCGCCGTCATGGGCATGGCCCTGTCAGCCACTGGCGCGGACGTGACCAAGGCCGTGTCCTGGACCGCCGGACAGCAGCTGGCTGACGGCTCACTGCCCAACGCCGGCAAGCCGGACGTGATGGCCACGGCGCAGGGCGTGCTCCTGTTGGCCGGGGTGACCTACCTGACCCCGCCCTCCGCTGAAACCCCGTGGCTGACCTGGGCCCTGGCCGGCGCGGCGGCGGCCGTGCTCATCGCGTTCGCGGCGATGCTTCTCTCCCGCCGGAGGAAGGCCCGGGCATGATCTCGGGCGCGGCCCGGCTGGGGGTGGGGCTGGCGGCGCTGGCCCTGGCCAGCTGCGGGCCCGTCGCATCCGGCCAGGCTGCGCCCGCCCAGCAGGATTGTCCCGGGGTCTGGGTGGTGGTCGATCCCGGCGCCGGCCGCGAGGCCCGGATCGGCTGCGCCACTCGCTTCGACAGCGGAACGGCGGCCCTGCGCAGCGCCGGGTTCAATCTGGAGTTCCGCGATGCGATGATCTGCCGCATCGACACGATCCCGGAATCCTGCACCATCACCATGACCGACTACTGGTCGTACTGGCATGCCGCACGCGCCGCGGACGGAAGCCTCTCCGAGTGGACCTACTCCAGCCTGGGGGCGAACAGCTACACCCCGCGTGCCGGTGACGTGGAGGGCTGGTACTTCGGGCAGGGCGGACGGGTGCCGCCCCAGGCCCTTCCCGACAGCTACGGCTCCTCGGCATTGACGCCACCCTCGTCGGCCCCAGCGTCGGACGCTCCACCGGCGCCGAAGGCATCAGACGCTCCGGCCGCGGTGGCTGGCGGCCCGTTCGGGACCGTGGCGGTTCTCAGCGCCGTGGCCTGCGGCGCCGCGGGCCTGCTCGTGTGGCAGCGCCGGAGGACGCGGCGATGAGCACCTCCGACCGGCAGCCGGCCGTCGATCGTCGCGTCCATCCGTGGGCCTGGTGGTGTTGGGCGCTGTGCCTGGCTTTGGCCGTCAGCTGGACGACGAACCCGCTGCTGATCAGCCTCGTCGCGCTGGCCATCACCGCTGTGGTGTTGTTGCGGCGCAGCGATGCGCCCTGGGCACGCTCCGTCGGGGCCTATTTCGCCTTGGCCGGGATCGTCGTCGCGATCCGAGTCGGTTTCCAGATCCTGATCGGCGCCGACGCCGGCCAGACCGTCCTGTTCACGCTGCCGGAGGTTCCGTTGCCGGATTGGGCGGCAGGGATCAGGCTGGGCGGGCCTGTCAGCGCCGAGGCCCTCGCGTTCACCGTCTACGAAGGACTCCGCCTGGGCATCATGCTGGTGTGCCTGGGGGCGGCCAATGCGCTCGCGAACCCCCGCCAGGCGCTGCGTTCGGTCCCGTCCGCGCTCTATGAGGCGTCAGTCGCCGTGGTGATCGCGCTGAGCGTGGCGCCCCAGCTGATCTCCAGCGCTCGCCGGGTCACCAGGGCTCGTCGGCTCCGCGGCGGCCGCACTCGAGGCTTCAAGGCGATGACGGCGGTGGTCGTGCCGGTGCTGGAGGATGCCGTCGAGCGCTCGATCGCCCTTGCCGCGGGCATGGAATCGCGAGGATTCGGACGCAGCGGTGGGCTGCCGGGCCGCGGGACTCTTGTCGTGATGCTCGGTTCGGTGATGGTGGCCACTTTTGGCGCGTTCCTGCTGCTGGGCAACTCGGCGTTGCCGCTGGCGCTGAGCTGCCTGGGCGCCGGGATCGCAGGGACGGTCTGGGGGCTGCGTCGCGCCGGTCGTCGGCGGGAGGTCACCCGCTACGCCCCCCAGTCCTGGCGGGGACGCGACACCGCCATCGCGGCGTGCGGAGGCCTCGCCGCGGCCTTCACGTTCGCGCTGTCAGCGGCCGCCCCCGCCGCGCTGAACCCGAGCACCGACCCGCTGGTCTGGCCGGCACTGGATCCGGCCATGCTGCTGGTCGCGCTCGCCGCCGCGTTCCCGATCGCCCTCACGATTCCCTCCCGGACGCCCACGGCTTCCCCGGAGGCCGAGGCGCCGCCCAGGGTGACGAGCCCCCGTCCACGCGCCGCCGAGGCGGTGGCGGCATGATCCGCTTCGACCACGTCACGCTGACCTACCCGGGCGCGACCGCGCCCACCCTCGACGACGTCACCCTTCACATCCCCGACGGCGACCTATGCCTGGTGGTCGGGCCGACCGGGTCGGGCAAGTCGACCCTGCTCGGCGCGGTCAACGGCCTGGTCCCGCATTTCACCGGCGGCCACCTGCGTGGCAGGGTCAGCGTGGCTGGACGCGACACCGCCGACTACCGCCCGCGGGACCTGGCCGACACGGTCGGCTACGTTGGGCAGACTCCGCAGAACGGTTTTGTCACCGACACCGTCGAGGATGAGATCGCCTACGGCATGGAGCAGCTCGGACTGGCCCGTCCGGCGATGCGCAAGCGGGTCGAGGAGACCCTCGACCTGATGGGCATCGCCGATCTCCGCCGCCGTCCCCTGGACGATCTGTCCGGAGGACAGCAGCAACGGGTGGCCATCGCCGCCGTCCTCGCCGCGCAGCCTCGCGTCCTGGTTCTCGACGAGCCCACCTCATCGCTGGATCCCACCGCGGCGCAGGACGTGCTCGCCGCGATCACCACCCTGGTCCACGAGGTGGGCCTGACCGTGCTGTTGGCCGAGCACCGCCTTGAACGGGTGATGCAAGCGGCCGACTCGATGATCTGGCTGCCCGGAGACGGAAGCGCCGAATTCGGAGGTCCCGCCCAGATCCTGGCCAGGGCGTCGGTGGTGCCGCCGTTGGCCGCGATGGCCCGCACCCTCGGCTGGGCGGACGTGCCCCTGAGCGTCCGGGAGGCACGCCGTCGCGTGCAGGCCGCCGGTATCCAGCCCCGCCCGGCACCGGGATCCCGCCCGACGCCGGCGTCGGGCGCCGAGGTGTTGCGTGCCACCGGCGTCCGGGTCCGCTACGGGATGCTGGAAGCCGTGCGGTCGGTGGACCTGACCCTGACGACGGGCACTGTCACCGCTCTGATGGGACGCAACGGAGCCGGCAAATCCTCACTGCTGTGGGCCCTCCAGGGCGGTGTACCTAGTTTCGGGGCCGTCGAGGTGAACCACACTGATCCGCGGCACCTGCCCGCCGAGCAGGCCCGGCGACTGATCAGCCTGGTGCCGCAAACCGCCTCCGACCTGCTGTACCTGCCCAGCGTCGACGCGGAGTGCGCGCAGGCCGACCGGGAGAGCGATGCGACCGCCGGAACCGCGCTGTCGCTCCTGCGCCGCCTCGGGGTCGACGTGGAGGGGAACATCGATCCGCGAGACCTCTCCGAAGGGCAGCGTCTCGCGCTCGTCCTGGCGATTCAGCTGACTGCCGGTCCGCGCGTGGTGCTGCTGGACGAACCGACCCGAGGGCTGGACTATGCGACCAAGCAACAACTCCACGAAGTCGTCGATCAGCTCCGCGGCACCGGCGTGGCCATCCTGATTAGCACCCACGACGTCGAGTTCGCGGCGATGTGCAGCAGCCGCATGCTGATCATGGCCGAGGGCGAGATCATCGCCGACGGCGACACCCACCAGATCTGCACGTCATCGCCGGCCTATGCCCCCCAGATGGCGAAGGTCTTCGCGCCGTTGCCGTTGCTGACCCCTGCCGAAGTGTCGGCCGATCTGGGCGGCCCGGTGGCCTCTGCCCGTGGCGAGGCCCCCCGATGAGCGTCCAGGTCCACCCGCACCGGGGCAGGTCGAGCGCGGCTCTCGCGGTGGCGCTGGTCACCGGGTTGGTCGCTTTCGGGTGGCCGCTCTTCGCTGCACCGGGGTCGACGATGTCGCCCGCCCAGGCGCCGCTGGTGTTCGCCCTTGTCCTGCCGCTGGTGCTCGCCGTGGTGCTCGCCGAACTCGCCGGTGGAGAGCTCGACGTCAAGGCATTGGCCATGTTGGGGGTGCTGGCCGCGGTCGGGTCGGTGCTGCGTCCGATCAGCGCGGGAACGGCCGGGCTGGACCTGGTGTTCTTCCTTCTGATCCTGGCCGGACGGGTGTTCGGGGCCTCTTTCGGATTCGCCCTGGGGGCGATCACCCTGTTCACCTCCGCTCTGCTCACCGGTGGCGTCGGCCCATGGCTTCCCTACCAGATGCTCGCGGCCGGCTTCGTGGGGCTTCTCGCAGCCTGGCTGCCGCGCGTCCGCAACAGTGCGGAGATGGCGGTCCTCGCCGCCTACGGCGCAGTCTCCGCCTTCGCGTACGGCTGGCTGATGGACTTCGCGTTCTGGCCGTTCGCGCTGGGTGGGACGACCGAACTGTCCTTCGACCCGACCGCGTCGATCACCGAGAACCTGCACCGTTTCGTCCTGTTCAACCTCGCGACGTCGATGGGGTGGAACCTCGGCCGGGCGATCACCAACGCCCTGCTGATCCTGGTGCTGGGCCCTGGCCTGCTCCGGGTGCTGCGGCGCGCCGCCCGTCGGGCGTCCATCGAACCCGCCTGAAGAGCACACCCACGGGCCCTGTCTCCAGACCGGGCGGCTCGCCTAGGCTGATCGACGGAATACCCGCCAATCCGCGTCGGTTGACCCGGAAGAACGACGGCTCACAACACAGGAGAACCCGATGGCCTACACGCTGCCCGACCTCGACTACGACTACGGCGCACTCGCCCCGCACATCGCCCCCCAGATCATGGAACTCCACCACAGCAAGCATCACGCGGCTTACGTCGCCGGGGCCAACGCCGCCCTGGAGCAACTGGCCGAGGCCCGCGCAGGCGGCAACTTCGGGGCCATCAACAAGCTTGAGAAGGACCTGGCCTTCCACCTCGGGGGTCACATCAACCACTCGGTGTTCTGGAAGAACATGTCCCCCGACGGTGGCGGCGAGCCCGACGGCGCTGTGGCCTCGGCCCTGGAGGAGTTCTTCGGAGGTTTCGAGCCGTTCAAGAAGCACTTCAGCGCGAACGCGAACGCGATCCAGGGATCCGGCTGGTCGGTCCTGGTCTGGGACACGCTCGGCCAGCGGCTCAACATCAACCAGCTCTTCGACCAGCAGGGCAACCTCCCGGTCGGCCAGCTCCCGGTCCTGCAGCTGGACATGTGGGAGCACGCGTTCTACCTGCAGTACAAGAACGTCAAGGCCGACTACGTCACCGCCTGGTGGAACGTGGTCAACTGGAGCGACGTGGCCGACCGCCTGGCTCGCGCAAGGGCGGCGTCCGTCGGTCTCATCTGAGGCACCACCTCACGGCAGGGGGTCGGGTCCACTGGGCCCGGCCCCTGCTGATTTCCTGAGAGAACTTGACTCTAACTCTCAGGATTGGCACTCTGATTCTCAGGAACCTGCGTTCCGCGTCGTTCCCGAGCATTGGAGTCCCTGAGTGATCCTGTCCACCAAGCTGTCCGCCCTGGCTGTCAGCGCCACCCTGCTGGCCGGAGGGACGATCTTCTCCTCGGCCCTGCACAAGCAGGTCACGTTGACCGTCGACGGGGTCAGCACCTCTGCGCAGGGCCTGGCGTTCACTGTTGACGACGTCCTGCCCAACAGCGGCATCACCCTGGGCGAGCGCGATCTGGTGTATCCGGCCTCCGGGAGCGAAGTGGCCGACGGTCAGACGATCGTGGTCCAGTTCGCCAAGAAGATCGACCTCACCGTCGACGGCGAACCGCGGACGCTATACACCACCGCCACGACGCTGGACGGGGCGCTGGCCCAGTTCCGCCTCCACGACCTCGCAGACTCACGGCTGTCGGTTTCCCGTTCCGCCGTCCTGCCCCGCGAGGGCCTGACCGTGTCCGCCAACACCCGCAAGGCGATCACGCTCAGCGTCGGCGGCAGGAAGACCAAGCTCACCACCACTGCCGCGACGGTCGCCGACCTCCTCGCCGAGCGCAACCTGCCCGTCCACGTCGATGACACTGTCACGCCCAGCCTGGACACCCCCCTCACCCAGGGTCTGCACGTCGCCCTCGACCGGGTGGTCGTCACCATGAAGACGACGACGGAAGCGGTTCCCTTCTCCACGGTGACCAGGAAGGACGCCACCTTGTGGAAGGGCGAAACCACGCTGGTGCGGGCCGGACGGACCGGGAAGGCCGAACGTACCTATGAGATCACCTCCGTCAACGGGAAGGTGGTCTCCTCAAAGGTGCTGGCCGAAGAGATTCTGGCCAAGCCTGCCGACAAGATCGTCCGGGTGGGCACCCGGGCCACGGCCTCCGGCGCCGGGCTGAACCTCGCCCGCGCCGCCATGTGGGACCGGATCGCTCGCTGCGAGTCCGGCGGCAATTGGTCGATCAACACAGGGAATGGCTACTACGGAGGCCTGCAGTTCAACCTCGGCACGTGGAACAGCGTCGGAGGACGGGACTTCGCCGCGTACCCGCACCAGGCCAGCCGCGCCGAGCAGATCACCGTGGCGAACCGCCTGTACGCTCGGGCCGGCCTGGCCCCGTGGGGCTGCCGTCACGCCGCCTGAACCGCCCGCCAAAACAGGACGCCGCCCGTCCCCCAGCCGGGGACGGGCGGCGTCTTGCGTCCGCGTGGTCAGGCTTCCTCGGCGGCCGGCTCCTCGACGGCGACCGGAGCCTTCTTCTCCGCGGCCGCCTTCTTCTCAGGCTTGGCCGCCTTCTTCTCGCCGGCCTTCTTCACCGGCTCGACCTTCTTGGCGCTCGCCTTGGCCTTCGCCTTGCGGGACTCCTCGACCGTCTCGGTGACGATCTCGATCACAGCCATCGGCGCGTTGTCGCCCTTGCGCGGCCCGATCTTGGTGATGCGGGTGTAGCCGCC
>CAZPCM010000120.1:0-7981 GCA_964585085.1 uncultured Propionibacteriaceae bacterium | reverse complement strand
ACCCACAACTGCTCCATGGGGGCGTGTTCACGCACCGCATTGGGGGCGGCCAACCGCAGGTCCTCAATCCCTGAGACCCACAACTGCTCCATGGGGGCGTGTTCACGCACCGCATTGGGGGCGGCCAACCACAGGTCCTCAATCCCTGAGACGACTCTCAGGCTGCTGTTAGGCTGCCGCCCTCGTCTCAGGGGGGAAACCATGGACTCTCACCGACGGCCTGCCCGTGGCCGCTTTGCCCACTTCATCGCGATCACGCTCTCCACGGTTGTGGCACTGTCGCTCTCACCGGTTGGTTCGGCCGTCGCGGTCTCTGACAGCGGCACCTCGACCGTGGGCGTCTCGGCGCACCGGGGCGGAGCAGGGCAGTGGCCGGAGAACTCCGCCAAGGCCTTCCGCGGCTCGGTCGCGGCCGGCTACGACATGATCGAGACGGACGTTCAGTTCACCAGCGACTTCGTGCCGGTGATGAGCCACAGCGACACCCTGCCGTCGCGGTGCACCTCCAGCGGGAGCAAGATCCACAAGTTGACCTATGCCAAGGTGAGCGCGGTGCGCTGCGACGGAGAGCCCATCCCCACCCTGGACGAGACCATTTCGATCATCAAGGGTTCGGCGACCAGGCTGAAGGTGGAGGTCAAGTCCTACAGCGGCCAGTCGACCTCGTCCAAGCTGCGCTACGCCACCGAGGCGACCCGTCGGCTGGTCGACGGCGGGATGCTGGGGCAGTCGCTGATGCACACCTTCGAGTGGAAGGTCATGGCGCCGGCGATCCACGCCGTGGCGCCCAGCATGGAGGTCATCGCGCTTGACTCGAGTCCAAGCCTGGCCGAGGTGCGACAAGCGGCGGCGGCGAAGATCGCCCTCTACGCGCCTCCGGCATCCAAGACCGGCGAGTTCCTGCTCACCTACGTGAAGTCTCTGGGGATGCAGGTCGGGCTCTACGAGACCGGCACCGAGGCCGATCTCAAGTACGCGCTGGACATGGGCGTCAACCCGCTGAGTTCCGACCGCCCCGAGGACGTACGGAACTGGCTGAAGACGCCCGTGGCGGAACTCCTCTCGACCAAGCAGGTGGTGGTCACGAACCGCTCGCCGTACACGATCAGCTCCGCGACCTATTCGGCCGGCTCTTCCCGCACGGCGAAGATCCTGGGCAGCGCGGTGCCGTCGAGCAAGATCAAGGGCCTGCGCGCAGCGATCCTGACCGTGGCCGTCACCAGCGGCACCGGCGTCGGCACCATCGACTTCTCCCCGTACGTGTCGGGAGCCTTGATCGAGGGCGTCAGCGTTCCCATGCCGACCGGCTCGGCGACCCTGACCGTGCGGGTTTCACCCGGCGACTCGGGCAAGATCCGCATCGTGACCGGGTCGAAGGCCAAGCTCAAAGTCCAGGTCATCGGCTACGAGAACCTCACCTACTGACCTCGGCTCCGGACCGCCTCCGGTCGCCAACCTCTGCCTCGTCTTCAGCCCCGGCGGTGTCCGGAGGTCGGCGGTACGCTGACGGCACGTCCCGCGCGCCGGGCGTCCCGCGTCCCCTGCAAGCGCCCTCGGCACGGGGCGGCAGCGCGCCAGGACACGGGTTCTGGTCCCCAACGACGGGAGTGGCCATGGCCGAACCGAACAGTGACAGCAGATTCCCCGCGAGCTTCCTGTGGGGTGGCGCGGTGGCCGCCCACCAGTTCGAGGGCGGCTGGGACGCTGGGGGCAAAGGCCCCAGCGTGGTGGACGTTCTCACCGCTGGCGCGCACGGCGTGCCGCGACGGATCACCGCGACCGTCGATCCCGATGAGTTCTACCCCAATCACCAGGCCATCGACTTCTACCACCGCTTCCGCGAGGACATCGCGCTGTTCGGCGAACTCGGCCTGAAATGCTTCCGGACCTCGATCCAGTGGACCCGGATCTTCCCCAACGGTGACGAGACCGAACCCAACGAGGAGGGCCTGGCCTTCTACGACGCGGTGTTCGACGAGCTGCTGAAGTACGGCATCGAGCCGGTCATCACGCTGTCGCACTTCGAACTGCCCCTGCACCTGGCACGCCACTACGGGGGCTTCCGCAACCGGGCGCTGGTGGAGTTCTTCGCCAGGTTCTCCCGCGTCTGCTTCGAGCGTTACCACACCAAGGTCCGCTACTGGATGACCTTCAACGAGATCAACAACCAGATGGACACCCACAACGAACTGTTCCTCTGGACCAACTCGGGCGTCACCCTCGCCGAGGGTGAGAACCCGCGCGAGGTGCTGTTCCAGGTCGCCCACAACGAACTGCTCGCCAGCGCGCTCGCGGTCGCGATCGGGCACGAGATCGACCCGGGCCTGCAGATCGGGTGCATGGTCTCCCACGTCCCGATCTACCCCTTCTCCTGCGATCCCGACGACGTGATGGCCGCTGAGATCGGCAACCGTGAGCGTTTCTTCTTCCCCGACGTGCACGTCCGCGGCCACTACCCGGCGTACGCGCTGAAGGAGATCGAGCGCGGCGGGTACGACATCGGAATGCAGGACGGAGACGCCGCGATCCTCGCCGCCGGGACCGTGGACTACGTCGGGTTCAGCTACTACATGTCGACGGTGGTGAAGGCCGACGTGCGCAGCGACGAGGTGAACCTCGCCGGCAGCCTGCCCAACTCCGTCCCCAATCCCTACGTCAAAGCCAGCGACTGGGGCTGGCAGATCGATCCCACCGGACTGCGTTACTCGCTCAGCGTCCTGTCGGAGCGCTACGAGAAGCCGCTGTTCATCGTCGAGAACGGCTTCGGAGCCGTGGACGAGATCGGACCGGACGGCGAGATCCACGACCAGCCTCGCATCGACTATCTACGCGCCCACATCGAAGCGATGGCGGACGCCGTCGCCCTCGACGGCGTGGACCTGGTGGGCTACACCCCCTGGGGAATCATCGACCTGGTGTCGTTCGGCACCGGCGAGATGAAGAAGCGCTACGGCATGATCTACGTCGACCGTGACAACCGGGGTCACGGCACCAGCGCCCGCCTGAAGAAGCAGTCCTTCGACTGGTATCGCCGCGTGATCGCGTCCAACGGTTCCCAGCTCTGACCCGGCCGAATCGACCGCTCGACACCCGCGGGCGGAAGGAACCTCGGCTTGACTGATCGCCGCCAACTCCGCATCGGCGGATCTATCATCCCGAATATGACGATTTTGCGGATCAGTGAGGCGGCCACGCTGCTGGGGGTCAGTGATGACACCGTGCGGCGCTGGATCGAGGGTGGCCGACTGTCGGCGAGCCTCGACGCGTCCCGGCGCCAGGTGGTGTCCGGGGCGGACCTGGTCGGACTCGCCCAGGCGGAGACCTCCGACACCCCCGCCCGCCTGGACGGCGGAGCGGGACGGCGGTCGGCCCGCAACCACTTCACCGGACTCGTGACCAGGGTGGTCTCGGACCTGGTGATGTCGCAGGTGGAGTTGCAGTGCGGGCCGTTCCGGGTGGTCTCGCTGATCTCCACCGAGGCGGTCCGGGAACTCGGGCTGGAACCCGGCATGGTGGCCACAGCCGTGGTCAAGGCGACCAACGTCACCGTCGAGGCCCGGCGGTGACCCGCGTCCGCGCCCTGATGGTCGCGCTGATCCCCGCGGTACTGGCCGCCGGCTGCACCCCCGGCCGGGCAGCCGAACCTGCCACGGACCTCGTGGTCTTCGCTGCGTCCTCGCTGGACGGTCCGTTCACCCGACTGGGCCGGTTTTTCGAGGCCGAGCATCCTGGGGTGCGCGTGCGGTTCTCCTTCGACGGCTCCTCGGCGTTGGTCGACCAGCTCAGCCAAGGAGCCTCCGCCGACCTGTTCGCTTCAGCCGACGCCCCGACGATGGCCAGGGCGGTCGCCGCGGGATTGATCGCCGGGACGCCAGAGCGGTTCGCCTCCAACGAGCTCATCCTCATCGTGCCCGCGGGGAATCCCGCGGGCGTCACGGGGCTGGACGGTTCGCTGGCCGGCAGAAAGCTCGTCGTCTGCGCTGCGGTCGTGCCCTGCGGTTCGGCCACCCTCAAGCTGGCTTCCCTGCTGGGCGTCACGCTCCACCCGGTCTCGGAGGAGACCAGGGTGAGCGACGTGCGCGCCAAGGTGGAGACGGGCCAGGCCGACGCGGGGGTGGTCTACTTCACCGACGCTACGGCCTCAGGGGCCAAGGTCGAGGTGGTCCCGCTCCCCCGGGCGGACGAGGCTCGCAACGACTACCTGTTCGGAGTCACCGCCCGGGCCGAACAACCGGACCTGGCCGCCGCGTTCGGCGCGCTGGTCACCGGCGACCAAGGCGAGCAGGTGCTGGCCGCCGCGGGCTTCGGCCGGTGATCCGGCCCAGCCTCCCCCGGTGGGTGTGGCTGCCGGCCTCCGCCGCGGCGCTGTTCCTGGCCGTCCCACTGGTGGCGCTGCTGGCCAAGGTGCCCTGGACGACGCTGCCGTCGCTGCTCACCACCGCCGCCGCCCTGGACGCGCTGTGGCTGAGCCTGCGTACCTGCGTCCTGACGACCCTGCTCTGCCTGGTCCTCGGCCTGCCGTTGGCGTGGGTTCTGGCCCGCGGCCGTGGCCGTTGGACGGCTGTGGGCCGGGTCGTGGCCACCATCCCGATGGTGTTGCCGCCGGTCGTCGCCGGGGTGGCGTTGCTGGTGGCGCTGGGACGCCGGGCCTGGCTGGGCGGCTGGCTGGCGTCGGTCGGGGTGGACGTGGCGTTCACCACGACGGCCGTGATCATCGCGCAGACGTTCGTGGCGATGCCGTACCTGGTGGTGTCGGTGGAAGGCGCGCTGCGTTCCGCGTCCGACGAGTACGCGATCCTGGCGGCCACGCTGGGCGCATCCCCCACCACCGTGCTGCGCCGGGTCTCCCTGCCGCTGGCCGCTCCTGCGGTCGCCTCGGGGGCGGCCCTCGCCTTCGCGCGCTCCCTCGGCGAGTTCGGGGCCACGCTGACCTTCGCCGGGTCGCTGCAAGGCAGCACGCGGACCCTGCCGCTGGAGATCTACCTGCAGCGCGAACTCGACACCGACACAGCCCTCGCGCTGTCGGTGTTGCTGATCGCGATCGCCGCCCTGGTGGTCGCGGTCGGCGCCCCGCTCGCGCGAACCGCAGGGGCGAGTCGGCCGTGAGCGCCGTCGCCGTTCACGCCCGGGTCGATCCGCGCGGACTCGACCTCGTCCTCGAGGTTCCCGACGCCCGCATCACCGCTCTGGTCGGGCCCAACGGCTCGGGGAAGACCAGCCTGCTGCACCTGGTCGCGGGCCTGCTTGGCCCCACGGGCGGCACAGTCACCATCGGTGACCGGACGGTCTCCCGTCCCGGCCTGGTCGTCCCCGCTCATCGCCGCGGCGTCGCCCTGCTGACCCAGCGTCCGGCGCTCTTCCCGCACCTCAGCGTGGTCGACAACGTCGCCTTCGGGCCGCGGGCCGCCGGACTGACGATCCGCGCCGCGCGGTCCCGCGCCCTGGCCGAACTCGACGCGGTGGGCTGCGCCGCTTTCGCGGAACGGCGGCCTCAGGCCCTCTCGGGCGGCGAAGCGCAGCGGGTGGCCATCGCCAGGGCGCTGGCCACCGACCCCGCCGTCGTCCTGCTCGACGAACCCCTGGCCAGTCTGGACGTCGCCGTCGCCCCGCAGGTGCGGCACATCCTCGCCCAGCGCCTCCGCGGACGGACAGCGCTGCTGGTCACCCACGAACTCCTCGACATCTGGAGCATCGCCGATGCCGTCGCCGTCCTCTCCGAGGGACGCGTGGTGGAATCGGGGCCGGTTCCCGCGGCGCTGGTGCGTCCCACCAGCGCCTTCCTGGCCCGCCTGAGCGGGACCAACCTCTTCACCGGTATCGCTGCCGATGAGACGTCCCTGACCATCGCACCCGGCACCGTTCTGCGCGGGCTCGCCGACCCCGCCCAGCCGCCCCGGTCCGGCGAGCCGGGCCTGGCCAGCGTCCAGCCCGCCGCTGTGGCGCTCCACCTGGCCGATCCGTCCGGGAGCCCGCGCAATGTGCTCGCCGGGGTGGTGGCCGGGCTCGAGCCGCGCGGGGCGGTCGTCCGCGTCACCGTGGCGGTGGCCGGACAGACGCTGGCCGCCGACCTGACCAGCCAAGCCGTGGCCGAGATGGGCCTGCGTCCCGGAATGGCCGTCCGTACGGCGATCAAGGCCACACAGGTGCGGCTCTACGGCCGGTGAGCCGCGGCGGCACTGGCGGCCACCGGCCTCCCCAGCCCCTACCGGACCAGTCGCCCCAGCGCCCAGGAGGCTCCCCAGATGCCCAAGAGCGCCGAACCCGTCAGGACGGCGAAATCCAGCGGCAGAGTGGCGGGGGTGCCCACCATCAGCCCGCGCAGGGCGTCCACCTGGTAGCTGAGCGGGTTGACCCGGCTGATCACCATCAGCCACCCCGGCATCACGCTGAGCGGGTACAGGGCGTTGGAGGCGAAGAACAGCGGCATCGTGATCGCCTGGCCGATGCCCATCAACCGGTCCCGGACCCGGACGATCCCGGCGATCGTCATCGACAGGCACGAGAAGAACGCCGAGCCGAGCACCGTGGCCACCGCCACGCCGAGCAGGCTCAGCGGGTTGAGGTCGACGGAGACACCCATCAACAACGCGATGACGGTGATCACGACGACCTGCGACAGCGCCCTGACGCCGGCGGCGAAGGCCTTGCCGGCGATCAGCGCGGACCGCGGGGTCGGCGTGACCAGCAGCTTGCTGAGGATGCCGGCGTCCCGGTCCCAGATGATCTGGATGCCGTAGAAGATCGAGATGAACAGCGCCGACTGCGCGACCACGCCCGGCGCCAGGAAGGCCAGGTACGACACCGAGCCGGTGGGGATCGCGCGCAACTGGCTGAACGTCTGCCCGAAGACGAGCATCCACAGCGCCGGCTGGACCGCCCGTGTCGCCAACTCGACCGGGTCGTGGACCAGCTTCTCCACTTCGACGAGGGAGAACGTCCACACACGTCCGGCCAGCGCCCGCAGCCGCCGAAGGCCGCGCGGCGCGCGGATCAGCGGACGGAAGTGCTCCTCAGCGGCGGGTGCGTGATTGCCGGACATTGCGCAGCCCTTCCGCTTCTGTGGCGTTGCCGAGGAGATCGGCCCCGGCGTGGTGCCGGAACACGTCCTCCAGCGTGGCATCCGGCCCGAGTTCCGCTTTGAGGTCCTGTGGGGTTCCCACGGCCCGCAGCCGTCCCTGGTGCATCAGGCCGATCCGGTCGCACAACTCCTCGGCCTCCTCCATGTAGTGGGTGGTGAGCAGGACGGTCATCCCCAGCCTGGTCCGCATCGCGGTGACCCGCTCCCAGACGGAGTCGCGGGCCATCGGGTCCAGTCCGAGGGTCGGTTCGTCGAGGATGAGCAGCGACGGGTAGTTGACCAGGGCCTGGGCGAGTTCCAGTCGCCGGACCATGCCGCCGGAGTAGGTCGACACCACCCGATCGGCCACGTCGGTGAGACCCATCGTTGCCAGCGCCTCCTCGACCCTGGTCACGCGCTCGGAGCGCGGCACGTCATAGAGCCGGGCGAACCAGGTGACGTTCTGCCGTCCGGTCAGCGCTCCTTCCACCGACAGCTGCTGTGGGACGTAGCCCAGGTTGCAGCGCACGTCCATCGGGAGACGCATGACGTCCATGCCTAACACACTGACGTGACCGTGCTGCACCGGGACGAGCGTGGTGAGGACGCGAATGGTCGTGGTCTTGCCGGCCCCGTTGGGGCCCAGCAGGCCGAAGACCTCGCCTCGTTCGATCCGCAGGTTCAGGTCGTCGACAGCCACCAGGTCGCCGAACCGGTGCGTCAACCCGCGGCATTCGATGGCGGCGACCCTCTCGGACGCCGTCGCGTCGGTGGTCATCGGATCACCTCCACCCCGGACGGGACGATCAGCCTGGATTCCCCGTCCCAGAACGCACGATACCCCGGCTGCGGAGAACGGTCGCCGAGGCCGGCAGTGCAGTCCGGCCGATCGCGTCCGGAGTCCTGACAAAGCCGGCCGCACGC
>CAZPCM010000119.1:0-8016 GCA_964585085.1 uncultured Propionibacteriaceae bacterium | reverse complement strand
CTGCCAGTGGCCAAGAGGGTCGGCGACGCGGTGATCGGCGCCTCGATCAACACCACCGGGGCGCTCCGCGTCCAGGCCACCAAAGTGGGGGCCGAGACCGCGCTGGCCCAGATCGTCGCCCTGGTCCAGCAGGCGCAGAACTCCAAAGCACCCGGCCAGCGGCTGGCCGACCGGGCCGCGTTCTGGCTCGTTCTGGTCGCCCTGGTCGGCGGCGGGCTGACCTTCGCCGTCTGGCTGGCGCTCGGCGCACCCGTCGAGCAGGCGTTGCTGTTCGCGATCACCGTGGTGGTGATCACCTGCCCCGACGCGTTGGGCCTGGCCACCCCGACCGCGGTGATGGTCGGCACCGGCCTGGGCGCCACCCGCGGGGTCCTGTTCAAGAACGCGACGGCGCTGGAGACCTCCGCCTCGATCGAGGTGGTGGTCCTCGACAAGACCGGCACCCTCACCCAGGGCCAACCTGAAGTGGTGGAGTTCGTCACCGTCGGCACCGCCGTCGAAGCGGAGGTGTTGCCGCTGATCGCCGCGGTCGAACACGCCTCCGAACACCCGCTGGCCGGCGCGGTCGTCACTTACGCCCAGCGCACCGGCGCGATCCCGGCGGTCGAGTCCTTCACCAACGTGCCCGGTCACGGCGCCACCGGCGTGGTCGGGGGCCGCACGGTTGCGGTCGGCAACACCCGGCTGATGCAGCGCGAGGGCGCCGAGGTAGCCGGGGCCGCCGCGATCAAGGACCGCCTGGTCGGCGAGGGACGCACCGCCGTCTACGCGGCCATCGACGGCCAAGTGGTCGCGGTGATCAGCTTCGCCGACGCCGTCCGCAGCACCTCCGCCCACGCGATCGCCGAACTGCACCTCGTCGGCGCCGAGGCGGTGATGCTGACCGGCGACAACCGGGCCACGGCTGACCGGATCGCCAGGAAGCTGGGCATCGACACCGTCATCGCCGACGTCCTCCCGGCCGACAAGGCCGCCAAGGTCGCCGAACTCCAAGCCGAGGGACGCAAGGTCGCCATGGTCGGCGACGGCGTCAACGACGCCCCCGCCCTCGCCCAGGCCGACCTGGGCATCGCCATCGGCGCCGGCACCGACGTCGCGATCGAAACCGCCGACGTCGTCCTGATGCGCTCCGACCCCCTCGACGTGCCGATCGCCCTGCGCATCGGCAAAGCCACGGTCGCCAAGATGCGCCAGAACCTGGTCTGGGCCGTCGGCTACAACGTCCTCGCCCTCCCCCTGGCCGCCGGGGTCTTCGCCCCGTGGGGCGTCACCCTGCGACCCGAGATCGCCGCCCTGTCCATGGCCGGCTCCAGCATCATCGTCGCCGTCAACGCCGTCACGCTCAAGTGGCTGCGGCTCCCCAAACGCTGACCTGATCGACCCCGGATCCTCACCGGTCGCGGCCCCCAGGCGTTCTTGACCGGATCTTGATGCGTCCCGGACGATTCGCCAACACCGGTCAGTGAGCCTTGGTTGCATGAGTGATGCGATGCCGAGCGGACGGTCCGCGCCAGCGATAACCCTGGTCACCAGTCCCGCCTGCCACCTGTGCGAGGACGCCCACGACGCGCTGCGCGGACTGGTGGATCAGGACCTGATCCGGCTGACCACGGTGCGCGCTGACTCGCCCGAGGGCCTCGACCTGGTGGGGCGGCACCGTCCGATGATGTTCCCGCTGGTCCTACTGGACGGGACGTTCTTCAGCGCCGGACGGTTACCCCGGCGGAAGCTTGAGCGTTACCTGGGTCGGCTGGTGGCGGCGGGCTGATGGGAACCGACCTGCTCACCACCGGCAGCATCCTCGCCGCGTTCTTCGCCGGCGGGGTCGCCCTGTTCGCGCCGTGCTGCATCGTGTTCCTGGCCCCGAGCTACCTGGCCGCGGCGGTCAAGAACCGACGCTGGCGGCTCCTTCCGCTCACCTTCGTGTTCGCCCTGGGCCTGGCCCTGGTCCTGGTGCCGATCACCCTGGGGGTCAGCCTGCTCGCCGGCGCGATCGCGAAGTACCACACCATCTTGTACTGGGCCGGTGGGCTGCTGATGATCGCTCTCGGCGGGCTTGCGCTGTCTGGGCGGATGTGGTCGATGCCGTCAATGCTGCGAGCCCCGGAGATCGGCCGCGGCGACACGGCCACCTTCTTCAGCCTCGGCGTGTTCTCCGGCATCGCCTCCAGTTGCTGCGCACCCGTGCTCGCCGGCGTGATGACTCTCTCGGCGCTGTCCGGCACCCCGCTGGGCGGGCTCGCCCTGGGCGTGGCGTACGTGTTCGGCATGGTGCTGCCCCTGTTCCTGATGGCGCTGGCCTGGGACACGGGGCGTCTCGGTGAACGCCGCTGGATGCGCGCGCGGCCTTTGCGCCTGCGGCTGGGCGGTCGGATGCTGGCGACCAACACGGTCAACCTGATCGTGGCGATCGGCTTCGCCACGATGGGGATCCTGGTGATCGGCCAGGCAAACGCCACGGATATGACCGGCGGCACGGGACCGATGGTGGCCATCGGGGAATGGCTCAGCGAGGTCTTCCGCACCACCCTGCAATGGGTCGGCCCCGTCGTCCCCGAACCGGTCCTCGGCCTCGCCCTGCTCGCCCTTGCCGGGGTGTTCGTCGTCGCCACTCTGCGCCACGGGACCACCCGCCCCGACCCCACGACCCCACACCCTGCTGCCGGGGAGCCCGGCAACGCAACCACCGACACTGGAGAACCCTCGTGCCACGCACCGCAGCCAAACACCAGCAGCCCGACACCGTGAGCCGCCGCTCCCAACTCCGGGCCGACACTGCCCGCCAACAGCGCACCCGCCGGATCCGGCGCATCGGCGGGCTCGCTGTGGGGATCCTCGCGGTCGTGGCCGTCGCGGCTGGGCTCTGGTCGGCCGCCCCCACCGGCGGTGACACCACCACGACCGCACCCGGGTTCAGCCTGCCCACCACCGACGGCCGCACCGTGTCCCTGTCGGACTACCGCGGCAAGCCGGTGATCCTGTACTTCAACGAAGGCGCCGGGTGCGGCTCCTGCACCGTCCAAATGGCCGAGATCGAAAAGAACCCCGGCTTCAACGCAGCCGGGATCACCGTCCTGCCCATCGTGATGAACACCGCCGAAGACATTCTCCGCGACATGCAGCAGTACGACGTCACCACGCCCTACCTCCTCGACGACGGCACCGTCTCAGCCGCCTACGGCACCCTCGGCAACGGCATGCACGAAGGCCTCCCCGGACACGGCTTCGTCCTGATCGACGCCGACGGCACCCAACGCTGGTACGGCAACTACCCCTCCATGTGGCTCGACCCCGACCAACTACTCCAGGAGGCAACCAGCCGCCTCGGCAGCTGAGCCGCAGCGGGCCGCCAGATGGGGCGAGCTCCGGCCTGAATACCGTGACCAAACTGTCATTGATCCAAAGCAGCGCCTCAACCTGATCGCCCGACCATCGTCTCGGACCATCCGGCCCTCATGACCCGCACCCGAGCAAGGGCCGGCATCAGCATCTTCCCCATCAGAGGAAGACCAACATGAAGCGACGCACCCTTGACCGACTGGTCTCCATCGTCGGGTTGGCCCTGGCCGCCCTCCTGCTCGTCGCCGGAGGACCGCTCACCTGGGCCTCGTCCTTCTTCAGCCAGGAGGTCGCCACCCAGCTGTCGGCCCAACGGATCACCATGCCCTCAGGTCCGGCCATCGAGAACCCGGTGATCAAATCGCACCTCGAGCAGTACGCCGGGCAACCCTTGACCACGGGTAGCCAGGCCAAGGCCTACGCCGACCACTACATCGCCGTCCACATGGACGCCGCCAGCGGTGGGAAGACGTACTCCAAGATCAGCGGCGAGTACATGGCCATGGCCAAGGACCCCAACGCCAATGCCGATGAGGTCAAGCAGCTGGGTGACCTGCGCCAGACCCTGTTCATGGGCAACTCGCTGCGTGGCCTGCTGCTCAACGCCTGCGCCTTCGGCACCATGGGCACGATCGCCGGCATCGCCGCGATCGCCGCCTTCGCCGGCGCCGGCGGCCTTGCCATCCTGGCCTTCCTCGGGCTGAGTCACGCCAACGCGTCCGAGAGTTCCCACACCGTCTCAATCCCCCCACGCTCCGCACCGACGAACGGGCGTACCTGCCCTCGTCGGTGCGAGGTTGGGGCAGGCGAGAGGACCAGGAGGCGCCAGAAGCCCACCGTCCCGATTCAACGTTCTGCAGAACAACCTGTACCTGTCCCCGCGGGTCCACACGGCGCTGCTCACCGGGTTACGGATGGGCCTTGACCTGCTGATCGTCTGGCTGTGGGTGCTGGCGATCGTGCTCGCCATCGCTTTGCGGTACGGCATTGCCCTGGTCGCCTGACCAGACGGTCCGGCCGCCGCAGTGTGGGTGGCCGGACCGCGGCGGGCGCGGGGGCCACTGCCCCGACACCCCGCTATGATCGACTGGTGACGATGATATCGCTTCCATTTGAGGCTGTTGGCGGGGTGCCGCCGGGCGGGGTGGCACCGGCAGCCTCGCTGTTCCACAGCCTGTCGGACCCGGCCCGGGTAGCGATCCTGCAGCACCTGACCCTGGGTGAACACCGGGTGCGGGACCTGACCGAACACGTGGGCTTGGCCCAGTCGACGGTGAGCGCCCACCTGGCCTGCTTGAAGGACTGCGGCCTGGTCGCGTCCCGGCCCCACGGACGAGCGTCGCTGTACTCACTCACCTGCCCCGAGGAGCTGCTGGGGCTGCTGTCCGCGGCGGAGGCGCTGCTGGCCGCGACCGGCTACGCCGTCCAGTTGTGCCCGATCTACGGCCGTACCGGGGAGGGTGAGGCCCGATGAGCGCGACGGCGTTGACGGCCACCCAGACCGAGGCGCTGACTCGCCGCGGGTTGCGGCTGGCGCAGTTCACGGTGGGCTACAACGTGATCGAAGGCCTTGTGGCGATCACCGCGGGAGCGGTCGCGGGGCTGGTGTCGCTGATCGGATTCGGCATCGACTCCGGCATCGAGTCGATCGCGGCCATCCTGGTCGGGATGCGGCTCGCGGCCCGGCTCCGGCACGGCACGGTCAACGAAGCCAAGGAACACCGCGCCCTCAAGATGGTCGCGGTCACCTTCTTCCTGCTGGCCGGCTACGTCACGATCGAGGGCGTCCGCAGCCTGGTCGGAGGAGAGGTCCCTGACACCTCCCCCGTCGGGGTGGCGGTGCTGGTCGCGTCGCTGATCGTGATGCCGCTGCTGGCGGCGGCCAAGACCCGGGTCGGCCGCCAGTTGAGTGACCCGCTGATCCTGGCCGATGCCGCCGAGACCAGGATCTGTGTGCTGCTCAGCGTCTCGACCCTGGCCGGGCTGGTCCTGTTCCAGCTGACCGGAGCGGCCTGGCTCGACCCGGTCGCCGGGTTCGTGATCGCCTCCTTCGCCATCCACGAAGGCCGCGAAGCCTGGGAAGGCGAACTCGTCGAGGACGACGACGATGACGACTGACCGAATCGGCGCGCTGTTCGCGTCCCGGTCGCCCAGCAGAGACAGCCGATGAGCGCCGAACACGACCACGCCGCCTCCGCCAGCCGGACCCGGCTGGCGATCGCGTTCTCGATCACCGCCACCGTGCTGGTCGCCGAAGTGGTCGCGGCCGTCCTGACCGGCAGCCTTGCCCTGCTGGTCGACGCCGGACACATGCTCACCGACGCTGGCGGGCTGCTGATGGCCCTGCTCGCCGCCCGGGCCATGAACCGTCCGCCCACCCCCCGCCGGACCTGGGGATACGCCCGCCTGGAGATCCTCGCCGCCGGCATCCAAGCCGCAATCCTGCTCGCCGTGGGCATCTACGCCCTCGTCGAGGGCGTCCAACGGCTCCTCGCTCCGCCCGACGTCGCCGCACCCGGGATGCTCGCCATGGGCGTGACCGGCCTGCTCGCCAACATCGCCTCCGTCGCCGTGCTCTCAGCCAGCCGCGACCACAACCTCAACCTGCGAGCAGCGTTCCTCGAAGTCGTCAACGACGCCCTCGGCTCAGTAGCGGTCATTGTCGCCGCCCTGGTCATCGGGGCCGCCGGCTGGACCCAGGCCGACGCCCTGGCCGGCATGCTGATCAGCATCCTGATCATCCCCAGAGCCATCACCATCCTGCGCCACGCCGGCAGCGTCCTACTGGAAACAGTCCCACCCGGCCTCGACCTCGACCAGGTACGCACGCACATCCTCGACCTCCCCCACGTCCAAGACGTCCACGACCTGCACGCCTCCCAGATCGGCAGCGGGCTGCCCGTCCTCACCGCCCACGTCGTCCTCGACGACGCATGCTTCCACGACGGCCACACCCACGACCTCCTGGACAACCTCCAGGACTGCGTCCGCGAGCACTTCCACGTCAGCGTCGTGCACTCCACCTTCCAACTCGAAGCAGCCGGCCACGCCAACCACGAACACGACACTCATGCCTGACCGGCCGCGACACACTCAGGCCATGAGCAAAGAGCCTGCCATGACTGGCCCACACGGCGCGCTGGCCCGCCCGGTGCCATCGCGCATCAGCGCGCGCCCGGCCGGGCAGGGTCGCGTCGTTGTCCGGCGCCCGTCCACGGTCGGGGCGACCCGAGGAGTTCGGCGCTGAGGCACAGCGGCGTCCAGGCCGCGCTGGCCCGCCCGGTGCCATCGCGCATCAGCGCGCGCCCGGCCGGGCAGGGTCGCGTCGTTGTCCGGCGCCCGTCCACGGTCGGGGCGACCCGAGGAGTTCGGCGCTGAGGCACAGCGGCGTCCAGGCCGCGCTGCTGTCGGCCGCATTGTTCGGGGCCGGGACCCCCGTCGCCAAACTGTCCTGGGAGAGGTGTCCCCATGGATGCTGGCGGGGCTGCCGTACAGCGGGTCCGGGCTCGGGCTGGTGACACTGCGACTCAGCCGCCGCAACCCCAAGGTTCGGCTGGCCAAGGGTGAACTGCTGCCGCTGGCCGGTGCGGTGGGCTTCGGCGGGTGATCGCCCCTGTCCTGCTCATATAGGTGCGGAGCCTGCCCAGCCCCCCGCCTCGAGGGTCGGCCCTTGAGGGGTTTGTCCAGCGACAATCACGGAACCGCCCTCGCTAGTTCCCACAGGCCGTTGACCGTTGACAACAGAGACTTCCCCAGGATGAGTTGGCCAAGTACCGCCAGGTACCCAACTGAGAACACGCGCTCATCGGCAGAGTCGCGAGATCACGTGCACATCCCAGATGACCGAGCGCTCCTCGGCATGGGCGAGCATTGGCTCCTGCGTGCGGAGGCCGCGAGTCGACCCGACAGAGTGGTGACCCACTCGCATCATCGGCGGCCGCGACCCCGGGACGCTCGTGCGTCGCTGTCCGCGCCAAGGGCCATCCTTGAGATCCGGGCGGCCAACTGCTTGTCCCTCTCGGCGGCAACGTGCTGGTAGCGCATTGCCATGTTCGGGGTGCTGTGCCCGATCCGGGCCTGCAACTCCGCGATCGTCGCGCCCTGCTGGGCGGCCATCGTGGCACTGGTGTGACGCAGACCGTGAATCGTCAACCCCGGCATGTTGATCGCCGCCCGTGCCTTGTAGTGCGCGTCACGCAGCACACTGTCATTGAGCGGCCGGACTCCATCTCGTGCGGGGAACAGCAACGCATGGGGTGTCCGCTTCGGCTCGCCGACCCACCACTGGCGAAGCGCTGGCAAGAGGTGGGGAGGGATCGCGACGTCGCGAACCCCTGCAGCAGTCTTCGGCGGCTGGATGATCAACCGGCCCTTCAACCGGACCACCGCCTGACGGACCCGGACCACACCAGCGTCCAGATCCAGGTCACGCACCCGCAGCCCCCGGACCTCACCCGAACGCAGCCCGCACCACCCGGCCAGCAGCAACGGCACTCGACGCGCTGGCGGCACCGCCTCCAAGTAGCGCGTCAACTGCTCCACGGACAAGACCTCGATCTGCCGAGATCGCCGCTTCTGCGTCCCTGCCTTCACCCGGCACGGATTGCGGGGAATCAACTCCTCCTCGACCGCCTCCCGCAGGATCGACTTCAACAATCCGTACGCGTTGGCCTGCTG
>CAZPCM010000118.1:0-8047 GCA_964585085.1 uncultured Propionibacteriaceae bacterium | reverse complement strand
AGCTCAGCCATCGTTACCCCGCCGCGTCCCCGCCTCGGCATCATCACCTCCGGCATCCCCTACACCTATGTCAAGGAGGCGGCACCGGACGCGGCCGTGCTCAAGCTGGGCGTGGTCCACCCGCTCCCGCGCCGGATGATCGAGGCGTTCGCCGCGAGCGTGGACACCCTCTACGTGGTGGAGGAACTGGATCCGGTCATCGAGACCCAGGTCAAGGCCTGGGGGATCGCCTGCATCGGCAAGGACGCCTTCCCGGCGATCGGCGAGTTCACCCCGGCCATCGTCGCCGCGAGCCTGGGTCGCTCGATGCCTGAGGCCACCAAGCGACCGTCCTTCCCGGTCCCGCCGCGGCGTCCGGCGCTGTGCTCGGGCTGCCCGCACGACCACGTCTTCAACGAGCTCCGCCGCAAGGGCATGATCGTCTCCGGCGACATCGGTTGCTACTCCCTCGGCGTCCTGCCGCCCTACGACGCGATGGACACCCTCCTCGACATGGGTGCCTCCCTGACCATGGCCCAGGGCATGGACGTCGTCGTCCCTGCGGGCCAGAAGGGGCGGATCGCCGCGGTGATCGGGGACTCCACCTTCGCCCACTCCGGGATCACCGGGCTGCTGAACGCGGCCTGGAACAAGCGGGACGGCCTGTACATCGTCCTGGACAACGGCACGACCGCGATGACGGGCATGCAGCCCAACCCGATGAGCGGCGAGCGGCTCGGACGCGAGGACGCGCCGGCGGTCGACTACCAGCTGCTGGCAAGGGCGTTCAGGATCCCGGACGAGAACGTCGGCATGGTGGACGCCTACGACACCGCGGCGATCTCGGCGGCCATCGACACCCTGGCCGACCGCTCCGGCGTCCGCCTGCTGGTCGTCGTGGGACTGTGCCTGATCGAGGGCCAGAAGCTGAAGCGGATCGACAAGCTGGGCCTGAAGAAGACCACGCGCCGGCAGCTGATCACCCAGAACCCGGTGGGGGCGGTCCATGGCTGACATCTTCAACGTGCTCATGGTCGGCGTGGGCGGCCAGGGCATCGTGCTGTCCAGCGACATCCTCGCCGAGGCGGCCGCCGTCGAGCGCTACGACGTCAAGAAGAGCGAGATCCACGGCATGTCGCGCCGCGGCGGGCCGGTGTTCAGCCACGTCCGGTTCGGCGAAGGCGTCCATTCCCCGGTGATCCCGCAGGGGCAGGCCGACGTCATCCTCGCCCTCGAACCGATGGAACTGCTGCGCTGGGCCGCGTGGGCCGCCCCCGACGCCGCCGCCACCTACCTGGCCGCGCCGATCCTGCCGGTCGGGGTCGATGAATACCCCGAGAGCGTCGACGCGGAGATCGCCCGGCTGTTCAGGCCGGTCGTCCGTGTTGAGCTCGCCGCGATCCGCCGTTCCGTCCCGCTGAAGGTACGCAACACCGCGCTGCTGGGGGCGGCGTCGGTGTTCGTCCCGCTGTGCGTGTTGAGCTTCGAGGAGGCCCTGCGCGCGTTGTCGCCGAAGGGCACGTACGAGGCCAACCAGGCCGCCTTCAACGCCGGACGCGATCTGGCGACCCAGCAGATGATGGAGGTCACCGATGTGGAATGAACCGGCCCAGACGATGCCCCGCGACCAACTCCGGGCGGTGCAGGCCGAACGGCTGCGGGCCCTGGTCGCCCGCGTGTACGACCGGGTGCCGTTCTACCGGGCGCGACTGGACGACGCCGGCGTCCGTCCTGAGACGGTGACGGTGCTGGACGACCTGGCCCGGTTGCCGTTCACCTCCAAATACGACATGCGCGAGGTCTTCCCCTACGGGCTGTGCGCGGCGGACCGGGCCGAGATCATCGAGGTGCACATGTCCTCGGGCACCACCGGCAAGCCGGTGGTCGGCGCCTACACCAGGGCCGATGTGGCGCTGTGGGGCGACGTCATGGCCCGCACCCTGGACGCCGGTGGCGCCGGCCCGGGCGACGTCGTCCAGAACGCCTACGGCTACGGCCTGTTCACCGGCGGCATCGGCGTCCACTACGGGGCCACGACGCTGGGGGCCACGGTGCTTCCGATGTCCTCGGGCAACACCTTCCGCCAGCTGGCGACCATGCAGGACATGGGCAGCACGGTGCTCACCTGCACCCCGTCCTACTCGCTGTTCCTGGCCGAGTACGCCCGTGAGCACGGCGTCGACCTGCCTTCCGGACCGCTGCGGGCCGGCTTCTTCGGGGCTGAGCCGTGGAGCGAGGGGATGCGCGCCGACATCGAGGCCAAGCTGGGCATCAAGGCCTACGACATCTACGGACTGACCGAGATCATCGGCCCCGGGGTGGGTGCCGAGTGCGTCGAGCAGGACGGCCTGCACATCTTCGAGGACCACTTCTACCCCGAGATCATCGATCCCGACACCGGCGGCGTGCTGCCGGCGGGGGAGAAGGGCGAGCTGGTGCTCACCACGCTGACCCGCCAGGGGACGCCGGTCCTGCGCTACCGCACCCGTGACATCACCTTCCTCATCGACGAGCCCTGCGGGTGCGGACGGACGTCGCGGCGCATCCACCGCTTGATGGGACGCAACGACGACATGCTCATCATCCGGGGCGTCAACGTCTTCCCCCAGCAGGTCGAGGAGGTCCTCCTGCGGGTCGAAGGGGTCGAGCCGCACTACCGGCTGATCGTGGACCGCGAGGGTGCCATGGACTCCCTCGAGGTCGAGGTGGAGATGGCCGAGGCGCTGTTCTCCGACGAGGTGCGGGTGGTGCTCGCGCTGGAGCGCCGGATCGAGCACGAGCTGCGGGCCAGCCTCGGCATCCAGACCACGGTGCGCCTGGTCAACCCCAAGACCATCGAACGCAGCGAAGGCAAGGCCAAACGGATCGTCGACCGGCGGTCCGTCCCGACGGGCGCGTGAGGAGCCGGACGTGATCCTGCAGCAGGTATCGGTGTTCCTGGAGAGCGAGAAGGGCCGGTTGGCCCCGGTCGTGAGACATCTGGCCGATCGCGGGGTGAACCTGCGGGCCCTGATGCTGGCCGAGACCGACCGGTTCGGCATCCTGCGTTTCATCCCCGATGACGCGGTCCGGGCGCTGGCCGCCGTCCAGGAACTCGGGAACACCGCCCGCATCTCAGAGGTGATCGGCGTCGAAGTGCCTGACCGTCCGGGTGCCCTGGCCGACATCCTGGACGTCTTCGACGGCACCGAGGTGAGCGTGGAATACCTCTACGCCGAGCTCGCCGGGCACGAGGACCGGGCGCTGCTGGTGCTGAAGCTGGACCCGGCCGACCGGGCGTTGGCGCTGCTGGAGGCGTCCGGTCTGGCCTGAGACGAGGCTCAGCGGCTCAGCGGCTCAGGTACCGGCGAGCCGTCGCGGCGAGGGCGGTGGCGATCCGCTGCTGGGTGTCCGCTTGGGCCAGAAGCTTCCAGTCGGCGCGGTTGCGGAGATTGCCGACCTCGGCCATGACCCCGGGTGTGCGGGAGAGCAGGTTGAGCCCGGCGATGTCGCGGCGCACCGACAGCCCGGTGCCGCCGCCGATGTAGTTCGAGCGTGGCAGGCCGGTGCGGCGTCCGAGTTCACCGACGAGCGTTCCGGCGACCGTCTTCGACTTCGCCGTGAGGGTCTTTCCGCCGGCCATGGTTGAGGACACGATGACGTGGAATCCGCGGGCGTTGGCCTTGGTGTTGCCGTCCCCGTGGATCGACAGCAGCAGGTCGGCCCGGGCGCGGTTGGCGATTCTGGCCCGTTCGTCGACGCACGGACCGATGCCGGCGTCGTCGGGCCGGGTGAGCAGCACGGTCGCACCTTCGGCGCGCAGCAGCGCGACCAGCCGGAGGGAGATCCGCCAGGTGAGGGTGTGCTCGGCCACTCCGGTGAGCGAGGCGGTCCCGGAAGAGTTGCACGCCTTCGACCCTCCGTTGCCCGCCGGTACCTGGCGCAGGTTCACCGCCGCGCGGTACACGCCGTTGTGGCCCGGATCGACCACGATCACCCGGCCGGACAGCGATCCGGCGGCGGTGGGGGGAAGTTCGGCTCCGCCCCGGCTGGGCACCGCTTTGGCGCCCGCCGCAGGTCGCATTCCGGACAGGGCACCGGACGCCAGCAGCGTCGCGACCGGGGCCCCGGTGGGGCTCGTCGTGGCTGAGGGGCTGGAGGGCTGCGATGGGACGGCCTGGCCCGCTGACCGGGTGTCGGTCCCGACCAGCGGCCGCGCGGCGTCCGGTGCGGCCGAGCAGCCCGCGAGGCCGGCGGCCAGGACCAGCGCGATGGCGGCGTGCCAACGGGCGCCCTTGGATCGGGGTGCGGTGGTTCGCGTGGCTTCGTCGGGAGCACCCATCGAGGCGGGGTTTTTGGCCCGCCCGGTTCTGATCGCCACGCGTTCCCTCCTGTCCTGGTCGACTCGACGGCCATTGTTCCATGCCGGCTTCGACCCGCTGAAGGCGCCGGCGGGGGATCGCGCCGGAGTCTCACCTGCCACCGGAGGCTGGCGCCCGGCAAACAGGCCTGCCAGGTTCCGCCGGATTCGGACGGGCCGAGGAACTGAGCGGCTCGGCCTGGGGCCGGTATGCCGATGGTGGCGGGCATCCGCGTCCTGCCATCGTCGGTCGGATGGCACACAGAACGGCGAGCTATGGTCGAGCCCATGTCGGATCTCTGGGTCGGCGCGGTGGCCATCGTGGTCGGCGCGCTTCTGTGCTTCCGCGGTCGGCTGGCCGTCCGCGCCATCATGGCTCTCTGGGGAGGGCTGGTCGGCTTCGGGCTGGGGGCTTCCCTGGCCGCTGCCTTCACCCGCGAGGGTTTCCTCGGTGGACCCATCGGCTGGATCGTGGCGATCCTCGCCGCGCTGCTGTGTGCCCGCCTGGCGTACTCGGTGTACGTCCTGGGAGTGGTGATCGTGGTCGGCTCCATCGGCTTCGGCTTGGGCGCCGCTGCCGGGCGGGCCTTGGGTCTGGCCTCGGGCGGGGCGCCGTGGGCCGGCGTGGCGGGGGCCGTCCTGCTGGTCGCGGTCGCGCTCGCCGCCAACGTCCCGGGCCTGCTGCTGACGGTGCTGAGCGCGGTGGCCGGCGCTGCGGCGCTGGTCGGAGGGCTGATGGTGCTGACCGGTGCTGCGCCGGCGCGCGCCCTGCCGACCCTGGCCCTCCCGGCGGCCATCGGGACCGAATGGGGCTGGAGCCTGCTCTTCCTCCTCACCGCGCTGGCGGGGATCGTCGTGCAGTCAAGGCTCCGCCCGTGGCGCTCCGGACGCGACGCCTGGCCTGCCGGCCGGCACGGGTCGCCGGCGATGGTCCCGGCTCGCGCGGGACGCTGACGTCCCCCTTGGTCGGGATCGGCCGGGTTCCTCGCCACAACGGAAGAGTCGGAGGCTTCCTGGCGTTGCACTGGTCGCAGGACGCCGCCGGCGGCGTCCCGGATCTGATGAAGGAGTACAGATGGCAACCGTGAGCACCGCCAAGGCCCATTGGGAAGGCAGCCTGATCGAGGGCGGCGGCACCGTCCAACTCGCCACGTCCGGCCTGGCCTCGTTCGACGTCAAGTGGGCCAAGCGGGTCGAGGCAGGCGCGGGGACCACCAATCCCGAAGAACTCCTCGCCGCCGCGCACGCAACCTGCTTCTCGATGGCGCTCTCGCATGCGCTGGCCGGCAACGGGACGCCTCCCGCCGCGCTCGACACCACCGTCGAGGTGGGCTTCCAGCCCGGCGTCGGGGTCACCGGGAGCAAGATCACCGTCGTGGGGAACGTGCCCGGCCTGACCGCTGAGGAGTTCCTCACCTTCGCCCAGGGCGCCAAGGCCAACTGCCCCATTTCGAAGGCCCTGGCCATCGAGATCACCTTGGACGCGCGCTTCGCGGGCTGAGGCTGAATCGCGGTCGCCCTGCGATCGCCGGGCGACGGAGTGGGCACTGAAGCGCTTCCTGCAGGCTGCCGCGCGGCGTCCGGTGTTTCAGCGGGCAGGCAGGTCGCTCGACACGTTCGGCGGACGCCGCAGGCGTTCCCCCGACCGGCGGGCCCGTTCCTCGACCAGGTCGATGACCCGAGCGGCGGACTCCTCCAACGCCATGCTCGTGGTGTCGAGCACCGGGCAGCCCAGCTTGCGGTGGAGCAGAGCCACCTCGTCGAGTTCGTCGTAGATCTGACCGAGATCGGCGTAGCCGTCCTTCATCGCGCGCACACCGAGCCCCTTGACCCGCTCGGACCGGATCCGTTGCAGTAGCTGGGCGTTCATCGTGAGACCGACGATGCGCCAGGGGGCGACAGCGAACAGTTGGGGAGGCGGCGCGATGCCGGGCACGATCGGGACATTCGCGGCCTTGTACCCCATGTACCCCAGGTAGATCGACAGCGGCGTCTTCCCCGAGCGTGACGGCCCCACCAGGCAGATGTCACACTCGGCCAGGGACGCCGGCGCCACCCCGTCGTCGTTGCGCACCGCGAAATCGATCGCCGAGATCCGCGTGAAGTAGTCAGCTTCGACACCGACCGGCCGTGACGCGACCTGATCCGGCTCGGTGCCGCTGATCCGCTGCAGGGCGCGCATCGCGTCCGTCATCAAGTCGGCAAACGGCACATCCAACTCACGGCAGGCAGCCTTCACCTGGTCGGCGCGCTCCCCGTTGACCAGCGTGAGGAAGACCGCCGTCGGCTTCCCGGCCCGGGCGCGGACCGCCTCCAGGGCCTTCTTCAACCGACCGTTGGAGCTGATCCGACGATGGCGGACCAACGTGAACTGCTGGCTCGGGAACTGCGCCACCGCAGCCCGCGCCAGGCGTGCTCCCGACTCTCCCGAGGAGTCGGCGAGCAGGTGGATCTCCAGCGGTTCCTCGCCCATCAGATCTCCCTTCGATATGGCCCGGCGCGTCCTAGCCGACTGCGCGCTTGATGAGGCCGGCCACCCGGGCTTCGACCTCGTCGTTCCACGCCGTGACCGCGAACGCGGTCGGCCACATGGTGCCCTCGTCGAGCTGCGCGACGTCCTGGAACCCGATGTGTCCATAGCGGGTCTTGAACTTGCCGGCGAACTGGTAGAAGAACACTGGCTTGCCGTCCTTGCAATAGGCCGGAAAGCCGTACCAGGTCTTGCAGGTCAACTCGGGGAGTTCGCGCTGGACCAGGGCGTGCAGACCCTCGGCGATCGGACGGTCGTGCTCGTCCATCGCCGCGATCGCCGCCAGGACCTCGGCCTCGCCGTTCTTGCCTGCCTGCGAGCGCTTCCGCTCGGCAGCCGCCTGCCTGACTGCTGCCTTCTCCTCTGCGGAGAGGCCGTCGTTCCTCGTCGCCATGGGGTGATCCTGCCATGCCCCGGGGACGTGGACCAGGTGGGGACGGGCGAGACCGCCGCCGCGAGGGCGCGACTGGAGCGTTGGGTCTCCTCACGTCCTCAAGAGTCAGGAGCCTGCGTTGGTGCGGCGCGGCGCAGGTAGTTCCAGGCGAGCAGGCCGGTGGCCACGCCGTTGGCTGTGCCGGCGGCCACGTCGGAGGGGTAGTGCATTCCGACGTAGACGCGTGACCAGGCCAGGGTTGCCGGGTAGGCCAGGGCGAAGGCGGTGATCGCCGCGCGGGCGTGCGGCGAACTCACGCGACGCGCGAGGAGCGCGTGAATCACCATCAGCGCGACGGTCGCGCCCTGGTGCCCGGACGGGAACGACGAGGTCGGCTGCTCTCGGTCGAGCTTGGGCACATCAGGACGCTCGCGGTTGACCAGCACCCCGACGGCCAGGTACGTCCAGGCCTCCAGGACGAGCGCGATGGCCGGGACGGCCGCCAACCACCACTGGTGCGTCCGCCGCTGAAGAAGCGCCGCGGCGACAAGCCCGTGGACGATGCTGGCCGGGACGTCGGACGCGGTGGAGGTCGCCCGGGCCACCCGGTCCTTACGACGTGTTTGGCGCGACTGGAGCCGCGCGATCACGGCGGTCTCGCGCTCGCGCAGATCGGTGTGGCGCACCAACGTGCGTCCCAGCGCCACGTTCACCAGGGCGAGCGCGACAGAGGGCAGGAAGGCCCGCACCAGGAAGTCGCGGAGCGCGTCCCGGGGGGCGGGCTCGCTGGGATCCTCGGTGTAGCGGCCCCAGAACGACACGCGGC
>CAZPCM010000117.1:0-8076 GCA_964585085.1 uncultured Propionibacteriaceae bacterium | reverse complement strand
GCCACTGGCCCGATCTCCCACCCGACTTGGCCACGACCCTGCAGTCGGTGATCGCCGCAGAGCGGTCCACGCCCTTGACCATGTCGACGATCGCCAGCGCGGCCACGGTCACAGCGGTCAGGGCCTCCATTTCAACACCCGTCCGGTCGGCGGTTCGGACGGTGGCGGTGATCACCACCCCGTCGTCGACGACGGCGAGGTCGACCACCACACCGTGGATCCCGATGGTGTGCGCAAGAGGCAGCAGATCGGGCACCTTCTTGGCGGCGGCGATCCCCGCGACCCGAGCAACGGCGAGAACGTCCCCCTTGGGCACCGTGCCGTCACGCAGTGCTGCCACGACGGTGGCCGAGCAGGTGACCTTTCCGGTCGCTGTCGCCTCTCGAACGGACGGCTGCTTGCCGGTCACGTCGACCATCCGGGCCTGGCCACGGGCGTCGAGGTGGGTGAACTCGGCCATGGTCAGACTCCCATCACGTCCAGCTCGTCGCCGGCCTCGATCACCAGCACGTCCTCCGGCACGATCGCGAGCGCGTTCGCGGCGGGCAGGGACGCCACCAGATGCGAACCCGAGCCCAACCGGTGGCTCGGTACCGCCCGTCCGGCCTCGAACCGCACGGGGACGTACTGCCGTCGGCCCGCGGGCGAGCGCCAGCCGACGCCGGCGGTCGCCCGGACCGGCGCCGCAGATCCGGGCCGCCCGGACATGACCGCGAGCAGCGGCCGGGCGAACAGCGCGAACGAGACGAAGACGCTCACCGGGTTGCCCGGGAACGCGAGCAACCCGACAGCGCGCCCGTCAGGCGCGTCCAGCAGGCCCACACCCTGCGGTTTGCCGGGCTGCATCGCGACGTTGCGGAAGTCGAGCCGACCCCTGGCACGCACCTGCCTGACGACGTCGAAGGCCCCGACCGAAACCCCACCGGTGGTGATGACCAGATCGGCGGCCAGCGCACGGTCGAGGGCGGCGGAGAACGCGTCCACCTCGTCGCAGGTGCGCTCGACCGACGTGACGACGGCTCCCGCCTGGCCGACCATGCCACCGACCAGCACGGAATTGGAATCGGGGATCTGCCCCGGCCCGGGGACCACGCCCGGAGGGACGAGTTCCGAGCCGGTGGCCAGGACGGCCACCCGTACCGGCGGGCGCACGAGCAAGTCTCCCCAGCCGACCGACGCCGCCGCCGCCAGCGCGGCAGGGGTGAGCACGCTTCCGACGTCGAGAACGGCAGCGCCGACGGGGACGTCCTCGCCGACCTCCCGGACGTGCTGACCCGGCCTGAGCCCGGCCGCCACCGCGACCACCGGCGGCAGAGGCGCGTCCCCCAGCGGCTGGTCGGTCAGTTCGGTGGGGATGACCGCGTCCGCTCCGGCCGGGACGGGCGCACCCGTCATCACCCGCGCCGCCTCGCCCGGCCCGATCTTCCGGTTCGGAAACGTCCCCGCCGGCACGTCGGCGATGACCCGGAGTTCCACCGGCGTCCCCGCGGCAGCAGCGGCAACATCGGCAGCGCGGACCGCGAAACCATCCATGGCCGAGTTGGTGAAGGGTGGCACGGCCAGCCGAGACACGACGTCCTCGGCCAGCACCAGCCCCAGGCAGTCCGCCAGCGGCAGTCGTACAGCGCGCAACGGCCCGGCCAGGGCGAGGACCGAGGCCAGGTGCTCCTCGACGGCGATCAACGGCGGCCTCCGATCGCGAGAACGTCCCACCGGCCGCGGGCGGCGTCCAGGATCCACAGCCGTCCCACCAGCGACTCGCCGAAGCCGGCCAACAGCTTGATCGTCTCGGTTGCCATCAGCGAGCCGACCTGGCCGACCATGGCCCCGAGCACCCCTATCTCGACCGCCAGCGGGTAGCTGCCTGGGGAGGGCTCCTCGGCGAACAGGTGCCGGAGCCGCAGCACCCGTCCGTCCTCCCCGGGGAGACCGAACACCGACACCTGGCCCTGCATACCGACCGCGGCGCCCCAGACGATCGGTACGCCGGCCCGCTCGGTGGCATCGGCCAGCATCAGCTTGGCGGCGAACGTGTCGCAGCAGTCCAGGACCACGTCGTACCCGGGCGCCAGATCCTCCACGGCAGCCGCCGTCATCATCTGCGGGAATACGCGCACGCTCACGTCCGGGTTCAGCGCGGTGAGCCGCGCGGCGGCCGAGACGGCCTTGTTGGTGCCGACGCCCGGGGTGTCGTGCAGCACCTGCCGCTGGAGATTGGCCACCTCGACGACGTCACCGTCGGCGATCCCGATCAGGCCGACACCCGCCGCGGCCAGGTAGGGCAGCACCGCGGACCCGAGCCCTCCGGCGCCGATGACGAGGACGCGGGCCCCGAGCAGGCGGCGCTGTCCGTCCTCGCCGAGGCCGACGACGTCGATGTTGCGTCGGTAGCGGACCCGCTGGTCGGCGGTCAGTTCCGGGCTCAGGGCGGCCAGCGGCGGCAGCGTCATGGGGTTACCCTAGGCGAATGGCCGAAGCCCCGGGACGCATGTCAGCCCTGATCAGCGACACCCCGCTCGACCCGGACGCGCTGCGCACCCAGGTCGCCGATGACCGGACGGGGGCCGTGGTCAGCTTCCTCGGGGTCGTCCGGAACCACGACCACGGCCGGTCGGTCACCGAGATCGAGTACGTCGGCCACCCCGACGCCGAAGCGATCCTGGCTCGCATCGCCTCCGAGGTGGCCGCCCGTCCGGGGGTCGAGGCGCTCGCGGTGGCGCACCGGGTCGGGACGCTGGGCGTCGGGGACGTGGCCATGGCCGCCAGCGTGTCGGCGGCCCACCGCGCGGAAGCGTTCGCCGCCGCGTCCGCACTGGTGGACCAGGTCAAGGCCGAACTCCCGATCTGGAAGCGGCAGGTGTTCCCCGACGGGTCGCACGAGTGGACGAACTGCCCCTGAGCGCGGCACGGGGGCCGAAGGACGCGCTCCTCGCCCCTCGGCCCCCGTGCCGGCGCACCTGTTAGGACTTCTTCGGGGCTCCCGGACGCGCATAGCGCCACCACGTGATCGCCACGCACATCGCAGCCCAGGCGACGCCGATCCCGTAGAAGACCGGTGCCGGCATGAGGGTGAGCCCCACCCCGAACAGGAACGGCCCGAACGCGGCGATGGCGCCCGTCCAGCCGATCACACCACCGGCTTGCCGGCGCTCGAAGATCATCGGCATCTGCTTGAACGTCGAGGCGTTACCGATCCCGGAGAAGAGGAAGATCGCCAGCATCCCCCACAGGAAGTTGTCGAAACCGCCCTGAAGCGCGGCCGCCGAAGAGGTGTCCGGGGTCAGCGACGGGATCGTCCAAGCGATCGACACGATCAGTCCGAGGCCGGAGACCAGGGTCCAGATGGCCCCGCCCATCTTGTCGGTGAGCGGGGAGAACAGCACGCGTGCCCCCGCGCCGACGAGCGGGCCGAGGAAGACGAACTTCACCGGATCCGGGACGGCGTACCCTTCGATCAGCAGTTTGGCCGTGGCGCCGGCACCCTGGACGATCGCCGGGTTGCCCGCGCCGTACAGGTTGGCCATCAGCAGCCCGAACTGCGCCGACAGTCCGGAGAAGGTGCCGAAGGTCATGATGTAGAGCACCGTCATCCACCAGGTGTCCTGGTTGCTGAAGATGTCGAACTGCTGGGAAATGTTGGCCTTGATCGGCACCGACTTCAGCATCATCCAGGCCAGGATCGCCCCGATGATGATGAACGGGATGTAGAAGAACGCAGCGCTCTGGTACCACACGGTGACGTCCGGCTTGCCGGCCACCTTCATCTGCTGGGACGCGCCCAGGAAGCCCATCATCCCAAAGCCGACCAGCCACGGGGTGAGCAACTGCACCAGCGAGACCCCGAAGTTGCCGATGCCAGCCTGCAGGCCGAGCGCCGTGCCCTGCATCTTGCGCGGGAAGAAGTACGACGTGGACGGCATGAAGCCGGAGAACGCGCCGCCGCCGATGCCAGCCAGGAAGGCCAGTGTCAGCAGTTCCCAGTAGGGCGCGGTCGGGTCCTGCACTCGGACGCCCCACCCGAGGACGGGGAAGATCAGCAGCAGGGTGGTCAGGGTGACCATCTTCCGGGTGCCCATGATGGGTGGCAGCACCATCCACACCAGGCGCATGAGGCCGCCCGACAGGCCGGGAATGGCCGCCATCCAGTACAACTGATCCTTGGTCCAGGCGAAACCCAGGGCGTTCAGCTTGGGCACCAGGGCGCTGGGGAGGAACCAGGCCGCGAAGCACATCGTCAGGGTGAAGGTCGTGATCCATAGCGTCCGCCAGGCCAGGGCCTTGTCCCAGGTGGCCTCGTTCTCCGGGTCCCAGGAGGTGAGCCACTCGGAGGAGCGGACTGGTTGGTCGGTGGTGCTCATGAGGCTGCTCCTGTGGTGGCGGTGGAGACGTGATCGGTGTCGAAATGATCGGCCAGGTCCGGAGCCTGCTGGTGAAGCATCCGGACGATGGTGAGGTGCATCCACACAGCACAGATGACGGTGAGGACGAACAGGACGAAGAAGGTGCTGGACGGGAAGCCCGACCAGAGCTTGGTGTAGGCGAACAACGGCGGCAGGATGAAGCCGCCCAGGCCTCCGAGCATGCCGACCAGACCGCCGACCGAGCCGACGTTGTCGGGGAAGTACTCCGGGATGTGTTTGTAGACCGCCGCCTTGCCGACGCCCATCGCGCAGCCGAGCAGGAAGACCAGGATGGCGAACCCGACCACTCCGATCTCGTAGCCCAGGTGCTGGGTCTGGCTGCCGTCGGGATGGACGATCACGATGTGCCCGTTGGGCATCATGAGGATGCCGGTCGTGAGCAGCATCATCGCAAAGGTGGCGTACATGACCTTGCGAGCGCCGATGCGGTCGGAGATCCAGCCACCGAGCGGCCGCAGCAGCGAGGCCGGGAAGATGAATGTTGCCGTCAACAGCGCCGCCGTGTAGAGGTCGACCTTGAAGTTGTCCACGTAGTACTTGGGGAGCCACGACGACAAGGCCACATAGGCCCCGAAGACTGCCACGTAGTACAGGCTGAACCGCCAAACCCGGACGTGCTTGAGCGGCGCGAGCATGGCGCGAATCGGCTTGCTCTCACCTGCCAGACGGTCGTGACGCGGCACGATCAGCCAGGTCAGCACCGCCAGCACCACGAGCAGGACGGCGTAGATCACCGGGACGAGCCGCCAGCCGCCCTGGAGGCCGAACGCGAAGGTCATCCCGGCGGTGCCCGCGATCAACGGCGGGCCGATGAACTTCGTCACCGAGGCCCCGACGTTGCCTGCGCCGAACAGGCCCAGGGCGAAGCCCTGTCGCTCACGGCCGAACCAGGCCGCGTTCCACGCGATGCCGACGCTGAACAAGTTGCCGGCGAAGCCGACCAGGAAGGCCAACACCAGCAGCCAGACGTAACCCTGGGAGACGGAGACCAGGTAGGCCGGGATCGCCGTGGTGGCCAGCATGAACAGGGTCACCTTGCGCCCGCCGATCCGTTCGGCGAGCATGCCGGCGGGCAACCGCCACAGCGAGCCGTTCAGCACCGCCACCGCGCTGATCCAGGACAACTCGACATCGGAGAGGTGGAGTTCCTTCTGGATCTCGATGCCCAGGATGCCGAACATCATCCAGACCGCGAACATGACGGTGAAATCGACGCTCGACATCACTAGGACGCGATTGGCCCCCCGTCCGGTGTCGTGGACGGCGGCGATGACCTCGTCGTGGTGGCCGTGGGGCTTGGGCGGCGTTGCCTCCGTGCTCACCGGCGTCCCCGCTCGCGATCCTGGGTGCCGATCGGCTCCCAGCCGCGACGCGGCCCTGCCGTCGGCGCGGGCGGGCGTCGGTCGCGGCTGCGGTAGACCACGTACGGACGGAACAGGTAGTGGAACGGCACGGTGAACGCATGCACCAGCCGGGTGAACGGCAACAACATGAACAGGGTGAAACCGACCAGGATGTGCACCTTGAACTGCAGCGTCGACTCGGCCATCGCCTCCACGTCCGGAGAGAACACCAGCAGCGAACGGAACCAGATCGACACCGTCTCTCGGTAGTTGTGTTCCTCCCCGGTGGGAGTCTGGCCACCGGTGAAGGTGGCCCACAGCCCGAGGAGGATCACCCCGCCGAGGACGACGTACATGACTTTGTCGTTGACCGTGGTCGCCATGAACACCGGGCCGGTGGTGCGCCGGCGGTAGATCAGCATGCCGATGCCGATCACCGTGGCCAGGCCGGCCAGACCACCCCCGTACAGCGCTCCGGCGTGGTACATCTCCTGGGTGATCACCAGGTCCGTCCAGGCCTTCGGGATCAACAGCCCGATGATGTGCCCGGCCAGCACGGCGAAGATGGCGTAGTGGAACAGCGGAGACGCGATCCGCAACAGCTTGGATTCGTAGAGCTGCGACGAGCGGGTGGTCCAGCCGAACTGGTCGTAGCGGTAGCGCCAGATCAGGCCCCCGACAAGGACAGCGACCGTGACGTAGGGCAGCACGCCCCAAAGCAGGAAGTCCATGGTCATCTCCTCGGCATTGGGATGCGGGTGTACTCACGTGCGCCGCCAGACCCCATCCGGGACGACCCTTCGTCAGGCTCAGGGATCGTCCGGTGGCTCCCGTACGGCTCCAAGCCGACGGTTTCGACGGGGGCGATGGCGGCGACCATCGCGTGGACGTCGGCGCGCGTCTTCGGCGCGGGACCGGGCAGGGTCCGGCAGACGGCGGCCAGGACGCCGGCGTGCGGCAGGTGGTCGTCGGCCAGACCGAGCCGGAGCAGTTCCAGGCTCGGCCGGTAGCGCTGCAGCAGCGGGATCCCGCGTCCGGGATCCCGGACGGCGAACTCCAGCACCATCGGCAGGTAGTCGGGCAGCTCTCCGCCGGTGTCGACCACCAGCCCGGACGCCCGGTAGACGCCCTTGATCGCCGCCAACACCTCGCCGCGACGCCGGGTGTCACCGTCGGTCCAGTACGTCAGGTGCAGCGCGTGCCGCCGGGAGAGGTCGAACTCGGCGACGTGGAAGGCCTGCAGTTGGTACAGGTCGCCGACGAGGTGGTCCAACACGGGCGCGAACAGCGACGCGGCCCAGGTGGCTCCGACCGCCTCCCGCAGCGTCGGCAGCCTCGCCAGCAGAGTCGCGTCGGGGTAGTCCAGGACCAGCGCCGCCGCCTGGTGGATCAGGGCGGTCTCGGTGGTCATCGGGCCGACACCTCGGGCTGTCCGTCCGCACCGAAGGACTCGGCCCGCTGCCGGGCCTTCAGTGCCTGGTAGGTCTCGATGGCGATCGGGATCGGGCGTCCGCTGGCCTCACCGAACGGGCCGGACTCGAACATGCCGGGCCCCTCCTCGAAGTCGAGGGAACAGCCGATCTCCTCCAGGTTGTGCGCCACCTCGACGTGCGCCTTCGGGATGACGTACCGCTCGTTGTATTTGGCGATGGCCAACAGCCGGTACATCTTCTCGATGTCCGAGCCCGTCATCCCGACCGCGGCGGCCAGGTCCTCCTCGCGTCCAAGGTCGAGGGTGACCCCACGCATGTAGGAGCGCATCGCCGCCAGCTTCTGCAGCACCCGGGTCACCACGTCGACGTCCCCGGCCGTGAACAGCTCGGCGAGGTACTCCACGGGGATCCGCAGAGCGTCGATGGCACCGAACAGGTTGTTGGCCTGTTCACCGTCATGACCCTGGGACCTCAGGTGGTCGATGACGGGCGACAGCGGCGGGATGTACCAGACCATCGGCATCGTCCGGTACTCAGGGTGCAGCGGCAGGGCGACCTGGTACTCCTTGATCAGGGCGTACACCGGAGAGCGCCTCGCGGCGTCCATCCAGTCGGCCGGAATCCCGGACGCCGAGGCGGCCCTGGCCACGACCGGGTCGTTCGGGTCGAGCATGAGGTCCAACTGGGCCTGGTAGAGGGCCTTCTCGTCCTTCGTCGCAGCGGCTCGGGTCACCGCATCGGCGTCGTAGAGGATGATCCCGAGGTAGCGGAGCCGGCCGACGCAGGTCTCCGAGCACACCGTCGGCAGTCCGACCTCGACCCGGGGGTAGCAGAAGGTGCACTTCTCGGCCTTGCCGGAGCGGTGGTTGAAGTAGATCT
>CAZPCM010000116.1:0-8195 GCA_964585085.1 uncultured Propionibacteriaceae bacterium | reverse complement strand
CATCAGCCGACAGGCCCACGGGCACCGAGGGTCAAGACTACGTGCCCAGCCGGAAACGGGTCAAACCGAGTCCCAACGGCGCTCTCCGAGTCCGGGCTCCGGGCTTCCCGGCCTCGCTCGTGTCCCCCGCACCACAGGGCGGAGATACCGAGCCGCCGGGACGCCGGCGCCTCCGGCGGCCAGGTGCCGGCGAGACCGAAGCAAGAGGGCCTACTCGGTGGTCACCTCGACGACGCTCGCGCCCTCGGCCGCGCGCTGCACCGCCGCGCAGCCCTGCTTGGCGCCCGCCAGGCTGGTGTATGCCTGGCCGGTCGCGACCACCTCACCGTTGCCGGCCTTCAACCGGAACCGGAATTTGCCGCCCGCGTCCTGGTAGACCTCGAACTTGCCTGCCATCGGTACTCCTGTCCACACCGCGTCGGACGACCATCGTCCGTTGTCATCGTAGGACCGGACGCCGAGCGAACACCAGAGTGGCGCCGGCCGGCTCGGGCGTCCCGGGCGGTGCGGCAGGATGGGCGGGTGAGCGATGTCGTCCATGTCATGCGTCCCGACGGGAATCTGCCGGTGCGCCGCTGGTTGCCCGCATCCGGCGGCGGGCCGGGAATCCTGGTACTGCAGGAGATCTTCGGGGTGAGCCCCTACATCGAGCGGCGCTGCGCCGACCTGGCCGAGGCCGGCTATCTGGTCTACGCGCCCGAGCTGTACTTCCGGCTGGGCCGGATGACCTTCGACGAGAACAGCCCCAGCTACGTCCAGGAGGGCATGGGCGCCGCGCAGCGGCTGGACTGGGAGCAGACCACCGCGGACGCCTCCGCCACCCTCGATGCGCTCCGGGCGGCGTCCGGGGTCACCGGGAAGGTCGCGATCCTGGGCTTCTGCTTCGGCGGCGGGCTCGGTTTCCAGGTGGCGGCCCGGAACCCCCCGGACGCCCTGGTCTCCTACTACGGGTCGGCCATTCCGGGCCTGCTCGCGCTGGCGCCGCAGGTGACCTGCCCGAGCCTGCATCACTGGGGGCTGGGCGACAGCTTCTTCCCGCCCGCGGTGGTCGAGCAGGTTCGCGAAGCGGTCAGCGGCCCCGCGGTCGAGTTCCACACCTACGAGGGCGCCGAACATGCCTTCGACAATCCGCACCCGCTGTTCTTCCACCCCGCGGCGTCCGGCCTGGCCTGGACCCGGACACTCGCCTTCCTGGCCCGCCAGCTCGGGCAGTGATCCGCGCCGCGGCGATATCACCACCACGAGAAATACCGCTTGGCACACTTGATGACGGGCACCCCGCTGCGAAATCGTTTCAGCTCGTCATCGAGTGTGTGCAATCCGTATTCAGCGGTTGGCGAAATCGGTGGCCGGGTCACCACCCCTGGGGGTCGGACCGGCGCCGATCGTCGCCGCCGGGACGGCCCGAGTCGGTGAAGCCGCGGATCCGGTCGGCCAGCCAGTCGCGGGCCTGACCGAGCCCGTGGCCGAGGTCGGAGAAGATCCGCCCGAGGCTCTCGTCGAAGCGGGCGAACTCCTCGGAGTAGTGCCGCGCCGCGGCCGCCGCCTCGGCCGACATGCTGGCGGCCGCGTCGTCCTCGCGCCGCGGGTAGTCGCCGTCCAGGATGGCCCGGTAGCCGCCGGAGGCCACCCACCGATCGAGATCACCGGCCCGGACGACGGCGAACGGATGGGTCATCGTCTCCACCATCAGCACCCGCAGCAGCACGTCCCGGACGTCGTCGTTGGCCTGGTACTCGACGGCCTGCGCCAGGAACGCCTCGGCGTCGAGCTCGTCGATCTTCCCGCCGGAGGCCATCTTCATGTGGGCACGCAGCGCGGCCTCCGGCTGCTGGCCGGCCAGCAGCCCGGCGCGATCCCCCGACAGTTCGGACTTGCGCTGCCACTCCAGCAGCGCGGCGACCAGGGCACGGACGCCGAGCGCCCCGAAGGGGATGATGAGCGCCGTGTTGGACAGCGCCAGCAGCACGCCCAGCATGGTGCGGTAGACGGCATGCCCGCTGAGCACGTGACCGAGTTCGTGGCCCAGCACGAAGCGCAGCTCGTCGTCGTCCATCACGTCGACCAGGCCGGAGTTGAGCACGATCACCGGCTTGTCCAGGCCGATCGCCATGGCGTTGATGATCGGGTCGGCCCGGATGAACAACTCGGGCAACGGCCCGGCGTCCAGGGCCTCCCCGGCCTCGCGGTAGAGCCGGTACACCCGCGCGAACTGGCGCTCGTCGGCGCGCACGGCGGAGCCGAGCAGCAGCATCCGGATGGCTCGTTCGTTGAGGAAGCCGGACAGTTGCTTGAGGATCACATCGAAGCCGCGCAGCTTGCGCAGCGCCACCAGGGCGCCGCGATCGGCCGGGTGCTCCCAGGCCCGCGAGCTGATCGACGACAGTCGGACGCGTGGAGTCTCGCTCATGGCGTCCAGTTTGCCCTGCCACCGCACCACCCGAAGGCGGTAGGTTTCTGACTACACCCTTTGGTGGGCAGCACGGTTTCCCGTGCTGCGCAGTATCACCGGGACATCGGGGGTCTCCTGACGAATGTGGGAACAAGGACGCTGATGGCTGCATCGACAGTGGCGGGAAACTCGGACGCGGCGGAGGCCTCGGTCTGGGTGCGCGCCGCCGCGTGCTTCCAGCGCTGGCAGGCCGGCGAGTCCGCCGGCCTGGACGAGCTCGTCCGGCTGATGACGCCCGTGCTGTGGCACACGGTGCGGGCCTACGGTCTGAGCCAGGCAGCGGCGGAGGACGCCGTCCAGAACACCTGGCTGGCGCTGGTCCGCAACGGGCATCAGGTCGCCGAGCCGGCCGCGATCGGCGGTTGGCTGCTGACCACCGCCCGCCGGACGGCGTGGCGGACGAAGTCCACGGACGGCAAGACGACGGCGGTCGAGGACACCCAGCTCGCCGCCGGGCTGCCGCCGTCCGTCGCCGCCGAGACCAGCGCCCTGGAGGAGCTCAGCGGATCGGTCCTGTGGGAGCACGTCCGGGCGCTCGACGAGCGGTGCCAGCGGCTGCTGCGCATCGTCGCCTTCGACGACCGTCCCGATTACGCGGGCCTCGCCCAGAACCTGGGAATGCCCATCGGCAGCATCGGCCCGACCCGGCGCCGCTGCCTCGACAAACTGCGCAGCTCGCTGGAGAAAGGTGGCCAACTGTGAACGCCGAGGAACGTGACCCGCTGTTGGTCGCCATCAAGAAGATGTACTCCGAACTCGACCCGCCACCGGCGGGTCTGACCGAACGGGTGCTGGTCGCGCTCGCCGTGGACGACCTCGACCTGGAGTACGAACTGCTCACCATGGTGCACCGCTCGCAGCAGCTGGCCGGCGTCCGCAGCGGAGACGACCAGAAGCTGGTGATGGAGTTCACCGCCCCCGGCGTCACCGTGATGCTGCGGATCAGCCCGGTGGACGCCGGACATCGCCGGATCGACGGCTGGGTGACCCGCACCGCGGACGCGAAGGCGGATGCGCCCGAGCTGACCGCCTCGCTGTGGCAGGAGCACGGCACCCACACCGCGCCGGTCGGCGCCCACGGTCGCTTCGAGTTCGGCAGCATCCCGCATGGGCTCACCCGTCTCGACCTGGCCGCCGATAACGACTCCGCCTTCCGAACCACGCTCTTCGAGATCTGAGCGAGTCGTCGGAGCTTCCAAGAAACCAGCTGCCCTACCCCCGAGGAACGATCGTGACCGACTATTCCAAGCCCGAGCCGACCGAGCCCCAGAAGGTCGCGCAGTCGCCCCGCGACCCGATGGACCGCGATCCTGTGGTGCCGCCCCGCTCGATGATCGAGCCGCTGTCGGGACGTGTGCTCGATCCGGGCACGGCCATGACGGTCGAAGGGATCACTCCGCGACCCACCGTATATGTGGGGACGTCGCTGATGGTCGCCCTGGATCGGCTCGATGACGTCCTGCCGATCCTGCAGAAGGTGGGCGAGCTCAAGGGCTGGACCGTGCGCGTCGACGACGCCTTCCGTTCGCCTCGGGTGACCGTGCCCGACCCGAAGGACCCGAAGAACCGCATCACGCTCGGGCTGGCCCGGCTGGTGTTGGGGGTCAGCCCTGGCGTGGCTGCCTCGTCACCGGACGCCTGGGTGCTGCTGCAACTCGCGCGAGCCGAGGCCGGCGTCCAGGCCATGATCGGCG
Organism: uncultured Propionibacteriaceae bacterium; assembly: GCA_964585085.1. Taxonomy (GTDB): domain Bacteria; phylum Actinomycetota; class Actinomycetes; order Propionibacteriales; family Propionibacteriaceae; genus Propionicimonas. The sequence goes on along the minus strand of CAZPCM010000116.1, from coordinate 4,049 downwards.
TCGGCCTCGACCACCTGATGATGACCTCCCCGATGTGGGAGCCCCATCCCATGTGGGAGCCGCACCCCATGTGGGAGCCGCATCCCATGTGGGAACCGCACGGTGGTACGTCCAGCTACGCCCGTCAAGGGACCGGCGGACGCCAGCCGGTCAGGTACGTCGGAGAACCCCCGACCCGCCACTCGGACTGCAAGGTGCGCCCGCACGTCGCGATCCTCGACACGGGGGTTGGCCAACACCCGTGGCTCGATCGCGCGGTGACGGAGGACGCGCCTTTGCTGGTGCCCCTCGACCCGGCGACTGACCCAGAGGAGTTCGGCGATCTCGCCGGCCCGCTCGATGGCGCCCTCGACACCAACTCGGGCCACGGCACCTTCATCGCCGGCCTGATCCATCAAGCCTGCCCCGACGCGGACATCTACTCCTGGCGCATCGTCGACTCGGAAGGACCGATCCCAGAGACCCGGGTGATGACCGCACTGATCGGAGTCGTCGGTCTTGTGCAGAAGTACTACGACAAGGAGCCGGGCGGACTGCGGATCGACGTACTCAGCCTTTCGCTCGGGTTCTTCCACGAGTCGGATGAAGACACCCTCACCGAATATCTGCTGGGTAGCCTGTTGGGGTCTCTCGGCGTGATGGGCACCACGGTGGTGTGCGCAGCCGGAAACGAGTCGACCGCTCGTCCGCAGTACCCGGCGGCGCTGGGGCCATGGCGTCCCGCAGAGGGTGGGCTCGAGAAGGTCGACTCCTTCCGGCTACCCATCGTCTCCGTGGGCGCGCTCAACCCGAACGACACCGAAGCGCTGTTCAGCAACACCGGTCCATGGGTTCGGTCATGGGCATCCGGGGCCTCGGTGGTCAGCACGATGCCATCGCTGCAGGGCGGCTACTTGCCGCGAGCCAGGATCAAGTACGACGGCCACATCCGCGAGAGCATCGATCCGGATGACTACACGGGTCAGTTCGCCGTCTGGAGCGGAACCTCGTTCTCCGCGCCGCTGGTGGCCGGCCGAGTCGCGAAGCACCTGCTCGACAGCATGCCCGAGAGCGAGGAGGAGCATCGGGCGACCGTGCTGAACCGCGCCTGGAACGCCGTATCTATGGTCTCCGACATCATGGCACCATGAGGGGATGCTGACGGCCCTCGAACTCCACGAGCAGGCCCGCGCAGCAAACAACGCCTGGCGCTTCCGGTTGGCACGCCGACTTCTCCTGAAAGCGCGTGAACGCGCCAACGATGCCCCCACGCGCGCCATCGTCGAAGGCACCCTTGGATTCGTTGAAGCCGAACTGGGCGATCGTCGTGCCGGGCTCGCGCTGATCGACAATGCCTTGTCAGTTCGGGACGCCCTGCCCGCCTTCGAGGTCGGCAAACTCTTGGCCCAGCGGGCACTCATTCGCACTCGCCTCGGGCAAGCCCGCCAAGCACTGGGTGACTACAACCAAGCGATCCCATTATTGGCGGACCGTGCCGACGAACTCGGGAGAGCACGGCTGAACCGGGGGAGCCTGCACTTGCAGCTGGGTTCGATGATGGAGGCGATCGCAGATTTCGAGGTGGCTTCCGCGGCCTTGGACGACGCCGGGCTGTCCGTTTCAGCAGCCAAGGCTCGCCACAACCTCGGCTACGCGGCGATGATGACCGGTCAGCTTGCCCGTGCATTGCAGGTGATGGACGCCGAGGCGGCACTGCTGCGACCGGTCTCAGTGGAGAGCGCCGCCGTCTCCGATCAGGATCGCGGCGAGGCCTTGCTGGCCGCAGGCATGCATGACGAGGGCAGGCGAAATCTGCGGCAGGCCGCCGAGCTCTTCGGTCGCAAGAGATGGCGCCGTGCGCAGGCGGAAGCCGAGTTGGCGCTCGCTCGGACCTGGGTCGTCGACGACCCCACGCTCGCCGCCAGGCTCGCGCGGCGCGCCGGTCGCCGATTCGTCCAGACCGGGGCGCCCGCCCGCACCCTGCAGTGTGAGGCGGTCGAGATGGCCAGCAACATCGAGCGCGGCCGAGGCTCCAGCAAACAGACTGCCCACTTGGCTAGCCGCCTCGCCCGGCAAGGCCTCCGTCGGGACTCCACCTGGATGAGGGTCTACGCCGCCCAGGCGGCATTGGCGGAGGATGGCACTCCCGTCCGGCTGCGGGTTCCACGCAGCGCGGGACTCAGCACCCGGCTGCTCGCTCACGAAGTGCGCGCCCGGGCACGACGACGTCCGGGTGATGCCCTGCGGGTGCTTCGCGCGGGACTGGACGAGTTGCATCAGTGGCAGGCCACCTTCGGTAGCCTCGATCTGCAGACCGCGACGGTCAGTCATGGTGAACGCCTGGCGCAGCGCGGTCTCGAGTTGGCCGTTCAGAGCGGCCAGCCGGCTCTGGTCTACGAGTGGGTCGAGTGGCTGGATGCCGTGTCGACCCGGATCGTCCCGCTGCGGCCTCCGGCCGACCCCGAAGCGGCCGCCGATCTGACCGAACTGCGGGTGCTCGCCCAGCGACGCCCCGAACCGGGGACGCCCGACGCCGAGCGACAGGTCGAGCTGCTCGACAGGGTGCGCAGGCGTGCCTGGACCGACCGGGGTTCGGCCAGCGTGCAGCCGATCGTCGGCCTCGATCGGTTGCAGGCAGAGTTGGCGGCCACTGCAGCCACACTCCTCGCACTCCTGGCCGTCGGCCACACGGCCTGGGCGCTCGTCATCACCCCGACGCGAGCGGGTCTGGTCGAACTCGGACCCACGGAGGGCATCCGTGCGGCGCTGTCAGGCCTCGCTGCAGACCTGGACATGGCGGCCGCCGACCTGCCGCCGGTCATCGCCGCCAGCGTGCGTGACAGCCTTCGGGACCGGTTGGCGCACCTCGACGATCTGGTCCTTGCCCCGCTCGCGAACCAACTCCGGGGCGAACGCGTGGTGATCAATCCGACCGGCCTGTTCTCCGGCATCGCGTGGACGCTGCTGCCCAGCCTGCGAGGAAGGGCCGTCACCATTCCGCGGAGTGCTTCGGAGTGGGTGAGCCAAAGCACACGTGTCCACGAGTATGCGACGGCCGGCTTCGTGGCGGGGCCGAGGCTGGCCCGTGCCGCGGACGAGGTCGCCGCGGCGTCGAGGCATTGGACCGGTGCGACCACGCTGACCGGGACCGAGGCCTCTGCCGCGAGCGTCAGTGAACTCGCCGGACGGGTCGACCTGTTGCACCTGGCGGCGCACGGGCATCATGTCGCGGAGAACCCGCTGTTCTCCAATCTCGAACTGGTGGACGGCCCGTGGTTCGGCTACGACCTCGACCAGTTGCCGCAGATACCGGAGACCGTGATCCTGTCGGCCTGTGAGTTGGGTGCGACCACGATCCGCCGGGGGGACGAGTTGCTCGGCCTGACCACCGCCTGGCTGCATGCCGGCGCGCGCTGCGTGATCGCATCGCCGGCGAGCGTGTCGGACGAGGTCGCGGCCGCGATCCTGCCCGACATGCACGCCCAGCTGGCAAAGGGGTTGCCGCCCGCGGACGCCCTGGCCGCGGCGACCGCCGCCCACCCGGACCTGCTCTCGACCTTCCAGTGCTACGGCGCGGGTTGGTGACCGTCGGCTGGACCCTCACACGCCGACGAACCCGGCGACCGCCTCGACGATCCGCTTCCCAACGTCTGCTCGGCGGTTGAACGAGTGCGTCCCCGGCATGGTGACGATCTGCATCAGGCGTTGTGGATCACTGGTCGAAGATGCTGAAGTCGGCCTGACGGCGCCGCTGGTCTCGACCAGTTCGACCGACGGGGCATCGACCGATCGGAGCTTCTCGGCGGCGGCGCGCACCTCGTCCGGCGAACCGAACGGGTCCCGCTCGCCCTGGAGCACCAGCACCGGGCCGGCGACCCCGGCCAGCTCGGCGACCCGGGACGCCTCCGGCTTGCCCGGCGGGTGCAGCGGGAACGCCAGGCAGACCACCCCGGCCTGCCGTTCGTCGAAGCACCGGCAGGCGACCCGGGCGCCGGCGCTGCGTCCGCCGACCCACAGCGGCAGGCCGGGGTACTCCCCCGCCGCCCAGTCCAGCGCCGGACGCCAGCCCT
>CAZPCM010000115.1:0-8375 GCA_964585085.1 uncultured Propionibacteriaceae bacterium | reverse complement strand
GTCTTGCCGGGGCCGGCCTCGGCGGCGACCGCGGCGAACCAGCCGGTGCCGAGCACGTCGGAGGCGGCCAGCAGGCTCGGGATCAGGTCGTCTTCCGGAAGTTCGGGAGTGGCGACCAGGGTGCCGTCCGCGAGCGGGACCCGCAGGAACTCCGCCTGGGCCTCGCCGACGAACTCGCGGTGCTGGCAGGACGTCTGGTATCCGTTCACGCAGTTCGGGCAGGTGTTGTCCGAGGCGAAGAACGACCCGATCACGAACTGGCCGGGCTTGATCGTGGTGACCGCCGGCCCCACCTCGACCACGGTTCCGCAGTACTCGTGGCCCATCTGGTGCGGCTCGGCGACCGGGTTGATGCCCCGGTAGTCCCACAGATCGGAGCCGCACACACAGGCGGCGGTGATCCTGATGATCGCATCGGTCGGCGCCTGGATGGCTGGGGCGGGAAGGTCCTCGACGGTGACGTCGCGGGCAGCGTTGAGCAGAACAGCTCGCATGAGGCTTCAGATCTCCTGAGTGTCGGTGGTGAAGGCCTGCTTCGCGACGGCGAGCGCGGACATGGCCCTGGGCCAGCCGGCGTAGAACGCCAGGTGAGTGATCGCCTCGACCAGCTCGTCCCGGGTCACCCCGTTCGCGACCGCGTAGGGCAGGTGGAACGCCAACTGCTCGGTGTTCCCGCCCGCGATCAGGGCAGCGACCGTGGCCAAGCTGCGGTCCCGCGGCGAGAGTCCGGGTCGCTTCCACACGTCCCCGAACAGCACCTGGTCGGTGAAGTCGACCAGGGCAGGCGCGAAGTCGCCGTACGACCGGCGGGCGCCGGATGTGGGTTCGTCCATTGGTTGTCTCCTCGATCGGAATGGCTTCCTTCTCCAGTGAAGCCGCCCACTCATGCGAGCGGGAGTCCCTGTCCTGAGGTGTCCTGTCAGGGACTCCCAGCAGACTGGTCGGGGACCGTAGCGTGTTGGTTATGGACAACCACAGCGAGGTCAAGGCGTTCCTCGTCAGTCGCAGGGCGAAGCTGACGCCAGAGATGGCCGGGATCGCTCCGGGCGCTGATCGGCGGGTGCCCGGCCTGCGCCGCTCCGAGGTCGCGACCCTGGCAGGGGTCAGTGTCGAGTACTACACCCGACTCGAACGCGGCAACCTCACCGGCGTGTCCGACAGCGTGCTGGAGGCCATCTCGGGGGCCCTGCAGTTGGACGAGGCCGAGCGCGGCCACCTGCTCGACCTCGCTCGCGCCGCGAGCGGCGGCTCGGTGGTCCGACGACGCACCCGCGGCTCGCGGGCTTTGACGTTGCGTCCGAGTCTGCAGGCGGCGCTGGACGCTGTCGCGGGTGGGCCGGCGTTCGTCCGCAACGGCCGGATGGACGTGCTCGGTGCGAACCTGCTCGGCCGGGCGTTCTACGAGGAGTTGTACGCGATGGGAGACCCGGTGCCGAACCTGGCGAGGTTCTGCTTCCTCAGCCCAGCCGCGCGCGACTTCTACCCCGACTGGGATGCCGCCGCTGCGGTCACGGTCGCGGTCCTGCGGGCCGAAGCCGGCCGCGACCCCCACGACAAGGACCTCCACGACCTCATCGGTGAGCTGTCCACCCGCAGTGACGAGTTCCGGGCCAAGTGGGCCGCCCAGAACGTCCGCCGCCACGGCACCGGCACGAAAGCCTTCCACCACGCGATCGTCGGAGACCTCACCTTCACCTTCGAAGGGCTCGAAGTCACCGAAGACCCCGGCCTGCAATTCCTGATCTACTCCGCCCAACCCGGAACAGATACCGCCGAACGCCTCGCCCTGTTGGGCAGCTGGGCCGCCAGCCAAGCCGAGGGCCACGAACCGCACCCAGACCGCAGCCAGATCGACACCAACGTCGACTAGGAGTGTGCTGGACAATGCTGTTCCGAGCGAGGACGTGCCGGGCGGGAGGAACTGCAAGGCCACATCTAGGGTCTGTAGTGGGCCTACTGGCCCAAGATGTGGCCGCCGCAGCTCGCCCGATCCGGTGCGCCGCAGCCGGGACATGATTGTTCAGCAGGCTCTAGGAGACACCCGTTTCTGGACGCTGGCGGCAGACGTCCGGCTGGCCTCGGGAAACGATGAATCGCAACCGCTGGGCATGGTGCCCTCAACGCCGCACGCCGTGCGTCGGCAGTACTGAAACTAGAAGGAGTCAATCATGGTCTCGTCATTCGTGGTGGAGACAGGTGTCCCGGTTCGGATGCGGGACGGTGTCCACCTGGCCACCGACATCTATCGGCCGGTCGCTGGTAGTGGCCCCACCCTGGTGACCCGTAGCCCGTACGGCAAGGACGCGGTGGCAGGCGTCTGCAACGAGCTGGACATCTTCGCCGCCCTGCGGGCGGGCTACAACGTCGTCGTCCAGGACGTCCGCGGCACCTTCGGCTCCGAGGGCGAGTTCGACGCCTACTTCCAGGAGGAGGCCGACGGTGTCGACACGCTCGCCTGGATCGTCGCCCAGCCGTGGTCCGACGCAAGGGTGGGCACCTTCGGGAAGTCGTATCTGGGCTGCACCCAATGGCAGCTCGCCCCCGCGCAGCCACCCGGCCTGCGGGCGATGGCCGCGTCGATGACCCCGTCCGACGCCTACGAGGGCATGGCCACCCACGGCGGAGCAACGGTGATGCACGTGGTCCGCTGGGCGGTCGGGCTGGGCTCGGCCGAGGCCAGCAGACGGCTGCAGCGCGGCGAGGCGATTCCACCCGAATGGCAGGCCGACCTCGACCTCGACACCGCGCTACGACACCTGCCGCTGGACGACCATCCGGCCTACCCCGAGGTCGCCCCGTTCTGGCCGGCCTGGGTGAGCCGCCCCAGCGACGGGCCGTACTGGCAATCCATCTCGCCCAACGCCCACTACAACCAGATCAGCGTCCCGGTGCTCAACATCGGCGGCTGGTACGACATCTTCCTCGGCCCCGCGATCGAGAACTACCGCGGCGTGCGCGACCACGGCGCAAGCCCAGCGGCCCGGCACAGCCAGCTGCTGATCGGGCCCTGGAGCCACGCCGACATGACCGGAGCCTTCCCCGAACGAGACTTCGGCCCGCAGGCCAGCAAGCAGGCCATCGACCACGACGGCCGGCAGCTGCGCTGGTTCAACCGGTGGGTCCGCGACCTCGACAACCACGTCGAGGACGAGCCGCCCGTCACGATCTTCGTCATGGGCATCGACATCTGGCGCTCCGAGCCGGACTGGCCACTCCCCGACACCCAATACACCGACTACTACCTCCACAGCGGCGGAGCGGCGAACACCCGCAGCGGGGACGGCACCGTGTCGATCGACCCGCCGGGATCCGAACCGGCCGACACCTTCACCTACGACCCCCACAACCCGGTCCCCTCGATCGGTGGGCAGATGCTGATGCCCGGCCCGCTCGGCCACGGCCCCCGCGACCAGGCTGCCGTCGAGGACCGCCCCGACGTGCTCGTCTACTCCACCCCCGTGCTGGAAGAGCCGCTGGAGGTGACCGGCCCGATCACCCTGGTGCTGTACCTGACCTCGACCGCACCCGACACAGACCTCACCGGCAAGCTCGTCGACGTGTTCCCCGACGGCCGCGCCATCAACCTGACCGACGGCATCCAACGCGTCCGCTACCGCTCCTCACGCACCGACCCGCAACTGATGACCCCGGGCCAGGTGTACGAGGTTCGCCTCGACCTGTGGGCCACGTCCAACGTGTTCCTGCCGGGCCACCGGCTGCGCCTGGAAGTGTCGAGCAGCAACTTCCCCGCGTTCGGCCGCAACTCCAACACCGGCGCAGAGATCGCCTCCGAACCCGCGTCCGCTTACTTGCCCGCGACCAACACCATCCACCACGACGCCGAGCACCCCTCACGGCTGATCCTGCCGATCATCACCCGGTGATTCGGTGACACTGGGGACTCTGCTGCCCCGCTCGGCGTAGTTGTTCACCAGTTCCGCTCTCGGATAGGCGGGCCCGCAGCACCTGCAGCGAGTTCCCCATCCGGAGCCCTGATGGGTGGTGAGCGGGATCACCGTGGCGTGGTTGTGGTCGTGGTCGCGCCTGAACGCCTGGACCACCATCGGTTGTTCGCCCCACCGGCGGTGGTCGCGTCATAACCATCCGGATACGGATCGAGTGGCACGGAGGCGGGGAGGCTCCTGGGTGCGCTTCCGCTCAGGAAGGCAGAGGAGGTCTGGGCATCAGGTCTCTTCGATACCGACGAGTTGCTGACCCGCGTGAACAGTTGACTGCATGCTGGTTTCTACCTTGGAGGCTGACCTGTGACCTCCCGCTATTCTGCATGTGTGGAATATAGGGGAAGCCGAGCCGCCAGGTCAGCGGACTCTCCGCCGGTTCAGCGGCCGGCACTGGTCGGCTTTCCGCGGGGGTGATGGGTCAGGCGAGCGCCCAGCTGTGCGGCTGGACGCGCACGGGGCCGTTGAGCCCGGGCAACTCGACGGGCTCGTCACCCAGGTTGAGACCGAGTGTGAGGCGCTGGGCTCCGCCGTCGAGGTTGATGGCGATCGCCTGGTCGGTGACCTTCCCGACCCAGAGGCCCGCCCACGCCAGCCACGGGTGCGTGCGGCGCACGTGGATCAGTCGCTGGTGCAGTTCATAGGTGGGTCTGCCGAAAGGCGCCAACCCGGCCGGGTTCACAGGGAACGGTGGACGGACCGCGTCGTCGCCAGTGGGTCCGTCGGTCTTCTCACCGGTGAAACCCTGCTCGTCACCGGCATAGATCGCCGGCACCCCGGGCAGCAGCATCAGCAACGCGTACGCCAGTGGGAGGTCCCGCGGGTCCGCGACCTTCGTGGCGATCCTGGTGGTGTCGTGGTTGCCCACGAAGTTCAGCGGACGGAACCGGCTCGCGAACTGTGCGTGTCGGCTCAGCGTCCACGCCAACTCGTGCGGGTTGCGGTCGTTGAGCGTGCTCCAGACCGACTTCCACAACTCGTACTGGGTCACCGACTGCACCCCGGAACGAGCGGCGAAGTCGGCGTAGTCGCCGTGGATCACCTCGGCCAGGATCCACGCGTCCGGGTGCGCCTCCAGTACCTTCTCGATGATCGGACGCCACGCATCGGCGCCTGCAGCGTAGGCGGCGTCGAGCCGCCACCCGTCCACGCCCCGGTCAAGCCAGTGGCCCATCACGTCCGCCACGTAGGCCTGGACGGCCGGATTTGCCAGGTTCAACTCGACCAGGTTGAGGTTGCCCTCGAACCCGCGGGGGTACTCACCGACCCAGCGGATCCAGCCGCCGGCTTCGGAGGACGGGCCATCGGCCAACGCGCGGCGCACGATCTCGTGCTCGTGCGAGACGTGGTTGAACACCCCGTCCAGCAGCAGCCGGACCCCGCGTTCCTTCGCCCTCGACACCAAATCGGCGAAGTCGTCCTCATCACCCAGCCGCAGGTCGATGCGATAGTGGTCGAGAGTGTCGTACCCGTGGGTGGCGGAGGAAAGGACGGGCGCCAGCAGCAGCCCGTTCGCACCCAACTCGACTACGTAGTCGACCCAGTTGGTGAGCCGCCACAACCTGTGCTCGACATGGTCGATCGCTTCACGCTCGGCATCCACGAAACGCAGCGGATAGCAGTGCCACCAGATCACGGTGTCCGCCCAGCCCATCACAGCCTCCTAGTGAGTCATGCTCAATACCGTATTGAGCGTAGCTCACTAGACGCTAGGATGTCCACCGTGAGAGCCGGGGACCGACACGCCAGGCAGCGCCTGACCCCTCAGCAACGGACCGACGCCATCCTCGCCGGCGCCAGCGCCGCATTCACCCACAGCAGCTACGACCAGGTCTCGATGGCCGCGATCGCAGCCGCTGCCGGGGCGTCGGAGGCGCTGGTCTACAAGTACTTCGATAACAAGGCTGGCCTGTACTCAGCCGTCGTGCGCGCCCAACTCGACAAGCTGGCAACCCGGCAGGCCGCCGCCATCGGGGCGCTACCGTCCCACACCAGCGCCCGTGACGGGGTGCGCGTGACCATCGAGGCCGTGCTCGACCACGTGCGCGACCAGCCGGCGGCGTGGGCATCGCCGTTCTTCACCGCGGCGTACGAGCCCGTCGCCGTCCAGGAACTGCGACAGCGGTACCGGCAAGCGTTCGTGACAGGCCTCACCGCCCAACTGAAGAACCCGGACCATCGCCGTGCGCGGCTCGCCATCGTGGGCTTCCTCGGCCACCTCGGCGCGACCGCCCAACAATGGGTCGAAGACGGCTGCCCCGCCGCCGACCGCGGCCCCATGGTCGAGGCCGCGCTCGGCGCACTGCAGGGCTCGCTCGGCGACTGGGGCACACTGCGCCCGCCGAACGACCCGACCGACAGGTAGCGTTCAGGGTCGACGGATGTCTCGTCACTCGTGACCGCAGCGGCCCTCACGGATCGAGGGCGCCGTTCCGGCGGGTCCTGCGCACACGGAAGATTGACTGACTCGTCAGTCAATGAATAGCATGGGTGTCATGTCAACCGGACCTGACCATGCCTCGTAGCAAGCAGCTCTCCGAACAGCTGCGCACCGAGGGGCGGGCAAGGATCGTGGCCGCGGCCGGGCACTTGTTCGCCCGCGTGGGCTACGACCGTTGCGCCGTCGGCGACGTGGCCCGTGAGGCCGGAATGAGCCACGGCAACATCTACTGGTACTTCGCGTCCAAGCAAGAGGTCCTGAAGGCCGTACTCACCTCCGCGTTCGACGCCCTGAATGCGCTTTTCGAGCGGGCGCTGGGCGCTGGCGACTCCGGTCGCGAGCGCCTCCTGCGAGTGATCGACCAGTACATCGCGCTCGGACGCTCTGGCGGCGGAGCGGACGCCACCATCATCGTGTACAGCCTCCTCCGGGGCGGTCCGGGACGACTCACCGAGCTCGGGTTCGACGCCCCGCGGCTGATCAGCGGCTGGGTGTCGGCGCTGAGCAGCATCCTGCGCGACGCCCAGGAGGAAGGGGCGCTGACCACCGACGCCGATCCCGACACCCTGGCCGTCCACTTCTTCGGCTACTTCAACGGAATGTCCATGACCCTCGGCGACGCGATGGGGGCCATCTCCGACGAGGAACTCCGCCGCGCCGCCCTGCGCCTTCTGGGCGTCCGCGAGCCCGGATCTGAAGAACCACGATGACGCGCATCCTCATCCCTCTTCGGCGCCATCCCCTGTCCGCCTTCTACCTGCTCGCCTTCGGCCTCTCTTGGGGCGCCGTCCTGCTCGCGGCCGGTGGGTTGTCCGGGCTGCCGGCCGACGCGGAGGAGCTCAGCCGGCTCCTGCCCGCGGTCGTGTCGGCCATGGTGGTGGGCCCACTGATCGCCGGGCCGCTGCTCACCGCTTTGACCTCCGGCCGAACTGGCTTCCGGGAGCTCGGGATCCGCCTCCGGGCGTGGCGGGTGCACCCGGGCTGGTATGCCGTGGCCCTGCTCGCTGCGCCCGCAATGGTTCTGGCAGCCGCCCTTCCACTCTCGACCTGGTCAGCGAGCTTCCTCCCCAGTCTGTTCACCGCCACGGACGCGACGTCCATCGTGACCTCGGGTCTGATCGCCGGGCTCGCTGCCGGGCTCTGTGAAGAGACGGGCTGGACGGCCTTCGCGGTGCCCCGACTGCTGTCCCGTCACGGCATCCTGGTCACCGGCTTGACCGCCGGCCTCCTCTGGGGGCTGTGGCACGTCGGCGTCGCCTACTGGGGTGCGGGGACGGCTGATGGGCAGCTGTCCCCGCTGATCCTGGCCAATCAGCTGGCGTTCTACTTCGGCGTCCTACCGGCCTACCGGATCCTCATGGTGTGGGTGTTCGCCCGGACCGACAGCCTGCTGCTCGCCATGATCATGCACGGCAGCCTGACCGCGTTCACGACGTTCATTCTGACGTCGCCCGTCGACGACCTTCAGCGCCTCGTGCTGCACCTCACGGAGGCCGGCCTGTGTTGGGCCGCTGTCGCCGGCGCGGCCGCGTTCGGGGCGTTCGGTTCACCGTCCGGGCACGAACACGGACGCCTGCGCGTAGCGGGTGCCCGGGCCGCTCCGTGACTGGGATGACCCATGCTTGCCGGTCCGGGCGGGCGTCGGGCTGGGCCAGCGCGCGGGCAGTCGAGCAGTGAGGACGCGGATGACTGACCAGCCCACCCTTCACAGCTGCTGGGCTAAGCGGTGGCACCACGCGCGGCCCGCCGAAGCCCCACAATGCGCACCCATGCTGACTCACTGCTGAAAGCGATCTGGCGCAGCGCCATGGCCTGGAATCTTGCCTCGATGGCGGTTCTAGAGCGCTGAGGCGCTGCGTGGCGCGCCTGGCGGACGCACTTCGGGCGGACACTGCGCGTCACTCGACTACAGTGACGCCGTCATTATCCCGACGTCTTGGTTATGCCGAGTTCGGCTTCGTTTGTGCTTGTCAGGG
>CAZPCM010000114.1:0-8414 GCA_964585085.1 uncultured Propionibacteriaceae bacterium | reverse complement strand
TGCCGGCCGACGACTACACCGACCCGGCGCCGGCGACCACCTTCGCCCACCTGGACGCCACCACCGAGCTCTCCCGCGAGGTGGCCTCGCGCGGCCTGTACCCGGCCGTCGACCCGCTCACCTCGTCCTCCCGGATCCTCGACCCCCAGTTCATCGGTCGCGATCACTACGACACCGCGGTGCGCGTGAAGCAGATCCTGCAGCGCAACAAGGAGCTCCAGGACATCATCGCCATCCTCGGCGTCGACGAACTCAGCGAGGAGGACAAGATCATCGTCGCCCGAGCCCGCCGCACCCAGCAGTTCCTGAGCCAGAACACCTACATGGCGGAGAAGTTCACCAACGTCCCCGGTTCCACGGTTCCGCTTGCGGAGACGATCGAATCGTTCCGGATGATCTGTGACGGCGAGGTCGACCACATCGCCGAGCAGGCGTTCTTCAACGTTGGCGGCATGGACATGGTGATGGAGAACTGGGCCAGGATCCAGAAGGAAGGCTGAGAATGGTCGATTCCATTCGGGTCGAGGTCGTCTCCGCGTCCGGGATCGCGTGGGAGGGCGAGGCCCTCTCGGTCATCGCACGGACCACGGAGGGCGACATCGGCATCCTGCCGCATCACGAGCCGTTCCTGGCGGCCTTGGTGCCGTGCGTGGCGGAAGTGCTGACATCGGACGGTCTCCGCGAAGTGCTGGCCATCGACGAAGGGTTCATCTCGATCGCCGACAACCGCGTCTCACTGCTCAGCCAATTCGCCCGCGTGGCCCGCGAGATCGACCTGGCGGCGGCGGAGCGCGAACTGGCCGATGCGGAGAAGCGGCTCAACCAGGGCGACACCGACCTGGAAACGATGCAGCATTACCGCCGGGCCCAGGCGCAGGTCAGGGCCGCACGAAGGGCGCAAGCCGGTCGTTGAACCGGTCGCGAGCGCTGCACGGGAGGGAGGATGGACTGGCTGACGGTGACCGAGACGGTCGCGATCACGCTGCTGGTCCTCCTGCTCATCCCGGTGTTCTGGCTGATCGCCCGTCGGCGATGGCTCTCCCGCCAGGGCGGGCTGTTCGACTGTAGCCTGCGCTTGTCCACCACGACTCCGGGTACCGGCTGGGTGCTCGGAGTCGCGCGTTACACTGGCGAGCGGCTGGAGTGGTTCCGCTCCTTCTCCTTCTCACTGCGACCACGGATGATCTTCCGGCGCGGCGCCACGAAAGCGGGGCCCCAACGGGACCCCGACCCGATCGAGGCCGTGCTGCTCTACGACGACCAGCGGATCGTCCGACTCGACCTCACCGACGGGCGCTGTTGGGAATTGGCGATGCAGCCCGATTCGCTGACCGGCCTGCTCAGCTGGTTGGAATCTGCTCCCCCGGGGATGGGGTATCGCCGCTGAGTCCGTCCGGCTCGCCCACGAGACGCTTACGGCGCGCTGCGGCGCGGGGTTCGGTGGGGACGCGGTCGGTCCCCGGGATCCACAGCACATCCCCGTGGGCGCTGTTGGCGACGCGGCTGAGCACGAACATCAGGTCCGAGAGCCGATTCAGGTAGTGAAGGGCCAGCGGGTTCAGTCCGCCCGGCGTCGACTCCGTCGCCGGAGCGGTGCCGTAGGCCTCGATCGCACGCCACGCCGCGCGCTCGGCTCGGCGCACCACCGTCCGGGCCAGATGGCAGAAGGCCGCCGTCTCCGAACCGCCGGGCAGAATGAACGATCGAAGGTTCGGCAGCTGGTCTCCGAACTCGTCGCACCAGCCCTCAAGTCGGTCCACGCTTGACTGGATGATGCGCAGCGGTTCCCACGGCGGGTCTGCCGCGAGAGGCGTCGACAGATCCGCACCCAGGTCGAACATCTCGTTCTGGATGTGGCGCAGGGCTGCGAGCACCGGCCCGGGCAGGTCCGCTCGCGCGGTGATGATCCCCAGAATCGAGTTCGCCTCGTCCACCTGCCCGTACGCCTCGACCCGCGGATCGGTCTTCTCGACCTCCGACATGTCCGAGAGACGAGTGCGGCCGGCATCGCCGGTCCTGGTGTAGATCCGGGTGAGGTTGACCATGCCGCACAGCCTAGGCGGTGGCCGCCCACGGTTCTGGCAAGGTAGGGCACGTGAACATCAGTCCCCTGGTTCTCCCCCTGGTCCTGCTGAGCCTGGCCTCGTGCGCCGTCGCCCCGTCCACCGCGCCGGTGACGAGCGAAACGCCGTCCGCCGCCTCCCCCTCGGCCACCCCGTCCTCCCTCACGCCCAGCGCTCCGTCGGGTATCACGTGCGACTATCGACCATTCGGCACCCCGGCCCGCACCGTCGATCCGCCGCCCAGCACTGGCGTCGCCAACTCGGGGACAGTGAGTTACACGCTGAAGATGGCAGCCGGAGACGTCTCGCTCACGCTGGATCGAGCGGCCGCACCTTGCACGGTCAACTCCTTCGAGGCACTGGCCGCACAGGGCTACTTCGACAAGACGACGTGCCATCGGGTCACCGATGACGGCGGCCTGTTCGTGCTGCAGTGTGGCGACCCGAGCGGAAGCGGCTCGGGCGGACCTGGGTACCAGTTCGACGACGAGTTGGCCAAGACCACTGGATATCCGGCTGGAACCGTCGCCATGGCGAACGCTGGACCAGACACCAACGGTTCGCAGTTCTTCCTGGTCTACGCCGACAGCCAACTGTCCCCCGACTACACGGTCTTCGGGCACACCGACGCGGCCGGCATCGGCGTGGTCGCCGGGGTCGCCGCCAAAGGCAACGATGGGAGTTTCGGCACGGCCGGTGGCGGAAAGCCGCTGGGCCAAGCCGCGATCAACGCTGTAGTCGCGGAGTGACCAGAGGGTCAACCTCGTCGGCGAGGTCGAGCAGCGCTGCGATCACCGCTTCTGGATGGTCGGCGTGGACCCAATGGCCCGCGCCCTCGACAACGATCCGCCGGGTGGCCGGGAAGAGACGGAGCATCGCGGGGGCGTGCTCAGGCCGTACGTAGTCCGATCGGCCGCCGGTGATCCACCGGACCGGACCGCCGTAGCGCGCGGCCCCGGTCTCCGGCCACCCAGCGATCTCCGCCAGCGAAGAACCGAGAAGTGCCAGGTGCGGCTGCCAATGCCACTGCGGACGGCGACGCAGGTTCTGCAGGAGGAAGTGCCGTACGACCGGGTCGGGAATCGTCACCGCCATCGCGACTTCGGCCTCGGCTCGCGACGTGATCGAGCGCAGGTCCAGCGACTGCATCGCCCGCACGAGGGGCCCGAAGGTGCCGACCTGATCCGAGGGCCCGGGCGCGATGTCGATGACCGCTAGGCCGGACACCAATCCCGGATGGGTCAGCGCGGTCAACATGGCCACCTTGCCACCCATCGAATGGCCCACGAGGATCATCGAGGCGGCTGAACCGAGTCGCAGCTCGATCTCAGCGGCGATCTCGCCGGCCATGGCGACGTAATCGAAGCTGTCGGTCCAGTGACTGCGTCCGTGGTTCGGCAGGTCGAACAGGACGCTGCCATGGCCGGCCTCAGCCAGGGCCTGGGCGATGCCGGCCCAGTTCCGACCGCGGCCGAAGAGCCCGTGCAGGAAAGCGAAGCGGGGACGCCCCTGTCCCACGAGCTCGGTGTGCAGGGCGGACATCATCGCCTCCGGTTCCAGCACGCCGTGTGCCAGTGTCGGCGTTCCTCGACCGGTGACGTCGATCCGAGGCTCGGCTCGACCGGCCAGACGACAAGGTGGCCCACGCCTTGCGGAACCGTCTGCTGGCATCCCGGACACAGGTAGGTCTTGCCCGCCCGGTTCGCGGGCATCGACTGCACCATCCAGCGGCCGTCCGACTTCACGGCGACTTCTGCGTGAGTGGTCGCCAGGGGACGGGGTGGTCGCAGGTGCTTCGACGGACGCTTGGCCATGGGACCAGCCTAGAGTCGAGTGACGGTGGACTTGGGGTAGGTTATCCGGGTGCGCTTGCTCATCGCCCAATGCCAGGTGGACTACGCCGGTCGGCTCAGCGCGCACCTGCCGATGGCGACGCGCCTGATCATGGTCAAGGCCGACGGATCTGTCTCCGTCCACGCCGACGATCGTGCCTACAAACCCCTGAACTGGATGAGCGCCCCCTGCACCGTCGTCATCGGCGAACCGACGACCGCGGCGGGGGAGTCACTGCTGACCCAGGTCTGGCACGTCCGCAATACCGACGGTGACACTCTCCAGATCGCCATCGGCGAGATCTTGCACGACAGCTCCCACGAATTGGGAATCGATCCCGGGCTGCGCAAGGACGGCGTCGAGGCTCACCTGCAGGCACTGCTGGCCGAGCATCCAGCTACCTTCGGGGATGGCTGGACGTTGGTGCAGCGCGAGTACCAGACTCCGATCGGCCCAGTCGATCTGCTGTTCCGGGATCACCGCGGAGCGTACGTGGCGGTGGAGGTGAAGCGACGTGGCGAGATCGACGGGGTCGAGCAGTTGACTCGCTACCTTGCGGTGATGAACGCCGATCCGCGCCTGGGTGCGGTCCGGGGCGTCTTCGCGGCACAGCAGATCAAACCGCAGGCCCGCGTGCTGGCCGGCACAAGGGGGATCGACTGCTTGTTGGTCGACTACGACGCGCTGCGTGGCCTGGACAACGTCGAGGACCGTCTCTTCTGAGGCCTCACCTGCCGTCCAGGTGCGGGACCAACACCTCTCGATAAAGCAGCAGCAGCGCCGCCATCACCGGGATCGCCAGCACCGCGCCGATGATCCCCAGCAGGAAGCCGCCGGACATCGCGGCCAGGATCACCATCACGCCGGGCACCTTGACCGACGACGAGAAGATCCTCGGCTGGATGAAATAGGCGTCCACCTGCTGGTAGCAGAGGAAGAAGATCAGGGTCACCAGGCCGATCGTGGGCGAGGTCGCGTACGCCACGATGGAGACGATGATCATCGAGATCGTCGTCCCCACCAGAGGCACGAACGCGAAGAGAGCCACCACCACGGCCAGCGCCAAGGCGTACTCGGTCAGGCCCACGATGTTGAGGAACAGGAACGCCACCGAGGAAGAGAGCATGACGACCAGGAACATGCCGCTGACGTAGCCGCCCACCCGGTTGAACATCTCGTTGGCCAGGGAGCGCACCCGGGGCCGCCGTGATGCCGGCGAAAGCTGGTAGACCACCTCTTTGATGGCGGGTAAGGAGGCCAGGAAGTAGACCGTCAGGACAACGGTCATGATGACCGAGAACACCACATTGGCCACAGCGGCACCGGCCCCGACGATGCCACCGAAGCCCAGGGCGATGAGCTCCCCAGAGGTGAGGAAGGCGATGATCCGATCGATCACGTGGAACTGGGCGTCGAACGCGGCGATCTGGGGGTTCTGGCGCAGGTTGTCCAGATAGTGCGGCGCGGCGATGATCAGGCCGTTGACCTGCTCCGAGGCCACCGGGAACACCGCCCACCCGGCCAACCCGAGCAGTGCCATGAAGCCCAGCGCCACCAGAAGTACACAGAAGCCGCGGCGCACGCCCCGGCGGTGCAGCCACTCGACGATGGGATTGAGTCCCAGAGCCAAAGCCAGGGCGAGCATGACCAGGATCAGGACGGTCCTGAGCTGAACGACCATGACCACCAGCCCGTAGGCGGCCATGGCTCCGGCGGTGAGGAAGAAGCCGATCGGGAAGGGCTTGCGGGACAGCAGCGAGCGCGGCTCCTCCCTGGGTGGCGCGACCAGGTCCAGGACGTCCGGGGGTGTTGGCTGCGTGGTGCGCCGCCAGATCCGCAGCCAACCTCGCGCTGCCGGGACGCCGGACGGCTCCCCGGCCGGCTCGGCCGCACTTGTCTGCGTCGCGTCGGCCGGCTCGATCATGGACGGGCCGGACCTGTCACGACAGGGTCACCGGCTCTGGATCGGGTCCGGTTGCCGTCGTCTCCTCGGACGGATCAGGGAACTCCGTGGCACTGCGCTCAGCCAGCGAGGACAGGCTGGACAACTGGGCCACAATGGCCTGCTTGCGGAGCGTCAGCCGCTCGATGTCGCGCTCCAGTTGGGCGCGCCGATCGGCGCCGGCCGCGCCGGCCTCGGCGAGGATCCGGGAGGCCTGGCCCTGGGCCGTCTCTACCAGGCCACGGGCCTCGTCCTGGGCGGCCATTCGGACCTCGGCTGCCTCGGCGAGCGCGGTTTGTCGCCGCGCGTCCCAGGTCTGCGAGTCCGCTGCCAACCTCGCCTGGTAGTCCTCCGATTGCTGCCTGGCCTGCGAGACCAGCTCCTCGATGGACCTGGTGGCCGCGTCCTGCGCTGCCCTGAGGTCTGCGAGCGCCGCTTCCCGCTCCTGTGCCAGGGCGAGCCTGGCCTCCGCCGCCTCACGCTCGGCGCTCTGCCGAAGCTGTTCACCCTCAAGCCGTCCGCTCTCGACGAGGGCCTGAGCGGAGTTGTGAGCCTCTTGCGCCAGTTGTTCGCGGTCCCGCTCAGCGGCGGCGCGGAGCGCGGCGGCCTCGTCGCGGGCGGCCTGCAACTCCGCGGCCGTCTGTGCGCTGAGTTGCTCGCGGATCCGGGTGATGTCGGCGCGCGTCGAGGCCTGCGATGCGTCTAGGGCCAGCCGCGCGTCGATCGACGCCCGTTCCACAGAGGCCTCAGCCTCAGCGACCATCTGTCGCGCCTTCGCGTCGGCGGAGGCCACCAACTCGGCCGCCTGGGCCTCCGCGGCCCTCAGCAGGCCGCGCGTGTGCGCGCCGAGCCGGGAGAAGTCGGTGTCGTCCACGCGCAGGTTCGCCTCGGTGAGCCGGCGCTGGAGATGGCGGACCTGGCGCTTGGTCTGGGCGAGTTGGGCTTCAACGTCGCGGACGTAGGCGTCGACCGCACCACGCTCGTAGCCGCGTAGGGTGACCGGGAAGTTGCCGGCGGCGGTCGCAGTTTCGTCGAAGAGTTCCAGGCCGGTGGTGTCTTCAGCGGGGGGAGTCACAGCGGTTCCTTTCTGTGCGCCGGCACGGCGCTCAGGTGGGCGACATCGCTTCTTGATGCTACTCGCTGCCGCTGCCTGGACTGGGCATGACTCGGCCCGGTCCACACGGGACCGGGCCGAGTCAGGACGTGCTAGTGGTGGGCGGCCGGTTCGACGATCTCCAGCAGAACGCCGCCGACATCCTTGGGATGGGCGAAATTGATGCGCGAGCCACCGGTGCCGATCTTGGGTGCAGGGTAAAGCAGGCGAACCCCACGCTCCTTGAGGATCGCGCTCACGGCGTCGATGTCCTTGACCCGGTAGGCCATCTGCTGCATGCCGGGGCCGCTGCGAGCCAGGAACTTGCCGATCGCGGAGTCCTCACGCAGGGGGGCCAGCAACTGGATCTGGGCGTTCTCGGGCCCCTGGTCGCCGGTGCCGATCATGGCCTCCTCGACACCCTGCTCCTCGTTGGTCTCGCGGTGCAGCACCCGCCAGCCCAGAACCTCGGTGTGGAACTTGATGGCCTCGTCCAGGTTGGGGACGGCAAGGCCGACGTGGTCGATGCACACGAAGAGATCGTCATTCATGCTCCAACCTTTCCACACCGACCTCCCCTTCGCACAGGTTTGGCGAAGGTGGGAAGTTGGCACGGGTGGGCGCCCATGCGGTGGCGCCCACCCGTGCCCACCCTCAGCCCAGCACCCCGTTGACGACCTCGCGGGCCTGTTCCTGCACCAGCTTGAGGTGCTCGGGGCCCTTGAGCGACTCGGCGTAGATCTTGTAGACGTTCTCGGTCCCCGAGGGCCGAGCCGCGAACCACGCCGAGGCGGTGGCCACCTTCAGTCCGCCGATGGGTGCGCCGTTCCCGGGTGCGTTGGTCAGGGTGGCCACGATCGGCTCGCCGGCCAACTCCGTCGCGGTGACGTCGCTGGGGGAGAGCCTGGCCAGCTTGGCCTTCTGTTCGCGGTTGGCGGGGGCATCGACCCTGGCGTAGGTCGAAGCGCCATGCCGGGCCTCGAGTTCTGCGTACAACTGGCTGGGCGACTTGCCCGTCACGGCCTTGATCTCGCTCGCGAGCAGCGCCAGCAGGATCCCGTCCTTGTCGGTCGTCCAGGTCGAGCCGTCCTTGGCCAGGAAGGACGCGCCCGCGGACTCCTCCCCGCCGAAGCCGATGTCGCCGTTCATGAGACCGGGAACGAACCACTTGAAGCCGACCGGCACCTCGACCAGCCGACGGCCAAGATCGGCGGCAACCTTGTCGATCAGGGAGGACGAGACCAGCGTCTTGCCGACGCCGGCGTCGGGACGCCAATTCGCCCGGTGGCCGAACAGGTACTGGATCGCCACGGCCAGGTAGGCGTTGGGGTTCATCAGTCCGAAGTCGGAGGTGACAATCCCGTGCCGGTCGGCGTCGGCGTCGTTGCCGGTGGAGATGTCGAAAGCGCTCTTGTTGGCGATCAGGCTGGCCATCGCGTACGGGCTGGAGCAGTCCATCCGGATCTTGCCGTCCCAGTCCAGG
>CAZPCM010000113.1:0-8568 GCA_964585085.1 uncultured Propionibacteriaceae bacterium | reverse complement strand
TTCATCGAGACCGACATGACCGCCGTGCTGCCCGAGGAAGTGGTGGCCGGCTACAAGAAGGCCATCCCGGCCGGTCGTTTGGGCCAGCCGAGCGAGGTGGCCGCCGCGGTGGCCTTCCTGGCCGGTGAGGAGTCCGGGTTCATCAGCGGGGCGGTCATCCCGGTTGACGGTGGCCTGGGCATGGGCCACTGACGCTGCGGCAAAGAAAGGGTCGTGATGGGAATCCTCGACGGCAAGAACATCCTCGTCGCGGGCGTGACGATGAACACGTCGATCGGCTACCGAGTGGCCGAGATAGCGCAGGCCGAAGGCGCCACCGTGCTGGTGTCCAACTTCGGCCGGGCGATGAGCCTGACTTCTCGGGTGCTGAAGCGGCTCGACCCGGAGCCGCCGCTGATCGAACTCGACGTCACCGACTCCGAGCACTTGGCCACCCTGGCCGATCGGGTGCGCGAGCATGTCGATCGGCTCGACGGTGTGGTCCACTCGATCGCGTTCGCCAACCCGGAGACTGCCCTTGGCGGCAAGTTCCTCAGCACACCGTTCGAGGATGTGGGCCAGGCGGTCCACGTGTCCGCCTACTCGCTGGTCAGCCTGACGATGGCCTGCAAGCCGCTGTTCGGCGAAACCGCGTCGGTGGTCGGACTCACCTTCGATGCACGGCAGTCCTGGCCGATCTACGACTGGATGGGTGTGTCCAAGGCCGCTCTGGAGAGCGCCTCGCGCTACCTGGCCCGCTACCTCGGGCCGGAAGGCGTGCGCTGCAATCTGGTCGCCGCGGGACCGCTGGAGACCATCGCGAAGAAGGCGATTCCCGGCTCGGAGGAGTTCAACAACATCTGGGGCCGCCGGGCGCCGCTCGGCTGGGATCCGAAGGACTTGACCCCGACCGCGAAGGCTGTTGTCGCCCTGCTTAGTGACTGGTTCCCGGCCACGACCGGGGAGATGCTCCACGTCGACGGCGGGCTCCACTCCACCGGTTCGTAGCAGCAGTCGCGTGTGCGCCGCGTGCGCGTCGGCCCGCGGCGCTTCTGGGCTGAGCTTGTAGGTTGGTGCCATGACGGTCGTTGAACTCTCGGGTGTGTCGATCATCCGTTCCGGCGCGACGCTGCTGGACGCGATCACCTGGACGGTTGAGGACAACGACCGCTGGGTGATCATCGGACCCAACGGGGCCGGCAAGACAACCCTCCTCCAGGTGGTCGCTGCGCAGTCGCACCCTTCTCTCGGGCAGGCGACCATCCTGGGAGAGACCCTCGGCGCGGTTGACGTGTTCGAGTTGCGACCCAGGATCGGTGTCGCCTCCGCCGCGTTCGCCGATCGCATCCCGCGCGCGGAGCGGGTGTCCGATGTGGTCATCTCGGCTGCCTACGCGGTGATGGGTCGCTGGCGGGAGGCCTACGACGAGTTCGACCACGCGCGTGCGCGCGAGCTCATGGTGCAACTGCAGGTCGATCACCTTGCCGATCGCACCTTCGGCACCTTGAGCGAAGGCGAACGCAAGCGCGTCCAGATCGCGCGGGCGTTGATGACCGACCCCGAACTGCTCCTGCTCGACGAGCCGGCCGCTGGTCTTGACCTGTCCGGGCGGGAGGCGCTGGTCGGCACGCTCAGTGAGATCTGCGAGGACCCGTTCGCGCCGGCGACCGTGCTGGTGACGCACCACGTCGAAGAGATCCCACGCGGTGTGACCCACGTCCTGCTGCTCAAGCACGGGAAGGTGGTTGCCGCCGGGCCAATCGCAACCACGCTCACGGGCCCCTTGCTGAGCGCGACCTTCGACGTGCTTCTGGACGTGTCGCAGGTCGATGGCCGCTGGTCGGCTCGGGCCGCGCATCGCGCGACCAGGCGTCCGCCGGCGCGCTTGGCATGATGGAGAGGTCGGACAGCGACAGGGGAGTGCCGTGCTGGAGTGGCTGGGTGAGAACGTCTGGGTGATCTGGCTGGCCGCTGCCGCCCTGCTCGCCCTCACCGAGATGGCCACCCTCGACTTCACGCTGCTGATGCTGGCCGCCGGAGCCCTGGCCGGCGCGGGGATAGCCCTGGTCCTGCCCGCTGCGGGCTGGCTGCAGATCCTCGCCGCGGTGGTGGTGGCCCTGGCCATGTTGGGACTGCTGCGTCCGACCCTGCTCAGGCGGATCCGGTCGATGCCGGGCTACCGGTCCGCGCTGGACAAGATGGTCGGTTCCAGCGGCGTGGCCACGTCCGAGATCACTGCCACCGAGGGCGAGGTCAAGGTCGCCGGCGAGGTGTGGTCGGCGCGCAGCCTGGACGGGACAGCGATCCCGGCCGGGACGCAGGTCGAGGTGTATGAGATCGACGGGGTCGTGGCTGTGGTCTACCCGCGTCACCACGCGCTGCCCTGACTCGCCCGGGTCGAGATCCCGGCCCGGCTATCGTGGTGGCCGATTCGACAAGGAGGAACACATGCCGTTCGCGATCATTGGCTGGGCCCTGCTGGGCGTCGTCGTGATGGCGCTGATCCTGCGTTCGGTGCGGGTGATCCGCCAGCAGCAAGTGGCGGTGGTCGAGCGGCTGGGCAAGTTCCGCCGCACCCTCGAGCCCGGCCCACACCTGCTGATGCCGCTGATCGACACCGTCCGTTACACCATGGACATGCGCGAAGCGGTGCTCCCCTTCCCTCCGCAGGGTGTGATCACCAAGGACAACCTGATGGTGAACATCGACTCGGTGATCTACTTCCAGGTCGTCGACCCGGTTCGTGCGGCGTACGAGGCCCAGAACTACATTCAGGCCATTGAGCAGCTGACCATGACGACTCTGCGCAACATCATCGGCGGCCTGGACCTGGAGCAGACCCTGACCAGCCGCGAGGAGATCAACCAGAAGCTTCGATCGGTTCTGGATGAGGCCACCGGCAAGTGGGGCATCAAGGTGAACCGGGTCGAGTTGCGTTCGATCGAGCCACCGGCGACGATCCGCGACGCGATGGAGAAGGGTGCGCGCGCCGAACGGGACAAGCGGGCCGCGATCCTGCTGGCGGAGGGGCAGCGCCAGTCGCAGATCCTGTCCGCCAGCGGCGACCGGGAGTCGTCGATCCTGCGCGCCCAGGGCGATCGGGAGTCCGCGGTGTTGAGGGCCCAGGCCGACCGCCAGGCGTCGATGCTGCGCGCCGAGGGCGAAGCCCAGGCCATCACGACGGTGTTTTCGGCCGTCCATGCAGGCAAGCCGGACCAGGCAGTCATGGCCTACCAGTACCTCCAGATGCTGCCGGCCTTGGCAAAGGGGGAGGCGAACAAGGTCTGGTTCATCCCGACCGAAGTGACCGAGGCTCTGAGAGGGCTCGGGAGTCTGGCCGGGGTGGCCGCCGCGGCACCATCGGGGTACGCCGTGGCCGAAGGTGAGTTCCGGCCACCGGCGAAGGTCGACGTGTTCGCCGAGATAGAGGCCCAGAAGGCTGCGGACGAGGAGCAGTCCCAGCGCTCGGTGCAGCAGGCGATCGCCGAGGCCGAGGCTCTGGAGGGACGGCGGCTGGCCAGCCTCGGCCGGTCCGAGCCCGCGCCACCGATGCTGGCCGCCCCGGTCACTGGGTCGATCGAGCCTGAGCGGTCGTGATCGCCCCCCTGGCGTAGCGGGCCGCGAGGGCCGAGCACGCCATCAGTTGGGCCTGGTGAAAGACCATCAGCGGCAGCATCAGCAAGCCTAGGGGCTGGCCCGCGAACAGGACCGTCGCCATCGGCAGGCCGCTGGCCAGGGACTTCTTCGTCCCGCAGAACTGGATCGCGATGATGTCTGCGCGGTCGAAGCCCAAGCGCCGGGCGGTCCACCAGGTGAACCCCAGCATCCCGGCCAACAGGACGAGGCAGACCACCAGCAGCACGACCAGGTCGGCGGCGGAGACCTGTGACCACATGTGCTCGCGCATCCCGGCGGAGAAGGCCGAGTAGACCACCAGCACGATCGAGCCGCGGTCGAAGAGTTTCAGCCAACTGTGCTGCGCCACGAAGGTGGCCGTCCAGCGCCGCGACAGTTGGCCGGCGGCGAACGGGAGGAGCAGTTGGGCGACGATGTCGACCACGGCGTCGGGGCCGATGGAGACCTGGCCGGTGGTGCTCATCAGACCCCAGGCCAGCAGGGGCGTCAGGGCCACGCCCAGCAGGTTGGACGCGGACGCACTGACGATCGCGCCGGCGACATTGCCGCCGGCGATGGAGGTGAACGCGATCGATGACTGCACCGTTGAAGGAACGAGTGTCAGGTACAGGATGCCGAGGTAGAGCGCCGGGCTGATCGGTGTCGGCACGGCCACACGCAGGGCCAGCCCAATGATCGGGAACACGACATAGGTGAACGCCAGGATGGTCAGGTGCAGGCGCCAGTGCGCCAGGCCGGCGAGCGCCTGGCGCGGATGCAGCCTCGCACCGTAGAGGAAGAACAAGGCCGCGATCGCCACCTTGACCGCGCCCTCGACGATGGGCACCATCGGCCCGCTCGCGGGGAAGATCCCGGCGACGAGGGCTGCCGCAACGATGGCGAGCAGGAATCGGTCGATAGGGATTCGTGTGAGCCAGGACATCGCGCTCAGCCTACGCGCGCCCACGGGCGCTGGTCACTCCCGCGAAGCGCCCGGGCGGATCGGTTCGGGCAGTCTCCCGCTACCATGCCCGAATGGCCCAGCTGATCCCGATCGAGGATCCGGCAGACCCGCGCCTGGCCGACTATGTGGCGCTCCGCGACGCCACGCTGCGTCGATACCTGGAGACCGGTCAGGGGCTGTTCATCGCCGAGGGGAGCAAGGTGATCCGCCGAGCGGTCGAGGCCGGGTATCGGCCACGTTCCTTCCTGCTGGCCGAACGCTGGCTCGGTGAGTTGTCCGATCTGCTGGCTTTGGAATCGACCGTCCCGGTGTTCCTGGTCGGGGAGAAGCTCGCCGAAGAGGTGACCGGTTTCCACGTGCACCGGGGGGCCCTCGCGTCCATGCACCGCGAGGCGCGTCATCAGGTCGCCGACCTGCTCGAAGGGCAGCGGCTGGTCGTGGCCGAGGACATCGTCGACCACAGCAACGTCGGCGCCATCATTCGAAACGCCGCCGGGCTGGGGTGGGACGGTCTGCTGCTCAGCCCCCGCTGTGCTGATCCGCTGTACCGCCGCTCGATCAAGGTCTCCATGGGCACGGTGTTCTCGCTGCCCTGGGCGCGACTGCCTGATTGGAGTGCAGCCATCCCGGCTCTGCGCCAGGCCGGTTTCCTGGTCGCCGCTCTGGCCCTCGCCGACGACGCGGTGCCGCTGGAGAGATTCGCGTCCTCGCTGCGGAGTCGCTCGTCCCGACTGGCCCTGCTGCTGGGCACGGAAGGCTCAGGACTGAGCCGGCGATGGCTGGAGGATGCCGACGTCGTCGTCACGATCCCCATGCGCCCCGGCGTCGACTCTCTCAACGTGGCTGCGGCCAGCGCGATCGCCTGCTACGCGCTGGCCGACCAGGCGCCGGACGGGATCGGCCCGGCTCCCCGGTCGGCAACCCCTGCGCCCCCAGCCTCACGCAGAGGTTCGACGGGGTGACACCGGCCAGTCCGCCGGATAGAGATGAGCCAACTCCTCGTGTTGGGCGTGGAGCTTCTTGCGAAGCCGGTTGGACAGCCGATCGCCGAAGACGATGCCATTGAGGTGGTCAGTCTCATGTTGCAGGCAGCGGGCCAACAGGCCCGTGCCGACGATCGTGACGGGGTTGCCCAGCGGGTCGACGCCCGTGCAGGTGGCCTTGTCCGGGCGAGCCAGCGGCTGGTAGCCACCGGGCAGGGACAGGCAACCCTCCTCGGTGGATTCCAGGCGGCGTTCGTCGCCCACGGGCAGGCTCACCACGGGATTGCAGACCGCGCCGCGCTGGTGGACCTCGTCTTCGTCGGGGCAGTCGAAGATGAACACGGCGAGGTCGCGGCCGACCTGAGTCGCTGCCAGTCCCACCCCGTGGGCGGCTTCCATAGTGGCGAACATGTCTCGGATCAGCTGGTGAAGCTCGTCGCCGAAGGCGGTCACCCGACGGGTCGGCGCGTGCATCACCGGTTGGCCCCAGCGCGTGATCGGCAGTAACGAGCCACCGCTCATCAGGTCTTCGATCCTCATTGGGCAACTCCCGCTCTCTGCTCTTTCGGCGACATCTTACGGAAGGTGCGGATGGTCGCTTGCGCGGACCGAGCCCCGCGGCGACGCTGGGTGGCATGAACGGGAACTGCCGCCGACGCCGATGGGTGGCGGTGCGGACGGACCTGGGTTGCACGGTATGACTCCGCAGGCCGCGCCGGATCTGAACGCTCACCTGGAGCAGGCTGTCGCAGCGTTCGCCGAACACCTGACCGCGCAGCGCAACCTGTCCCCTCACACCATTCGTGCCTACCTCGGAGATCTTCGGGGTCTGCTGGGTCACCTGACCCGGGTCGGACCCGGGCGACTCGACGAGGTCGGAGTCGCGGACCTGCGCTCCTGGCTGGCCAATCAACGTGCTGCCGGAGCCGGGCGGGCCACCCTACAGCGACGGACGGCCGCGCTCCGCGCCTTCTTCGGGTGGGCCCACCGCACCGGACGGGTGCCGGCCGACCCCGCTTCCACTCTGCGCGCGCCTCGCGTCGACCGCAGGTTGCCTCCCACCCTGGAGGCCGACGAGGCGGACGCCGTCCTTGGCGCCGCGGCCACCCGCGCCGGCGCAGCAGACGACCCGATCCAGCGAGCTGCGGCCTGCCGTGACCTCGCCATGGTCGAGGTCCTCTATTCCAGCGGCGTCAGGGTCGCAGAACTCTGCGGTCTCGACCTGGGCGACATCGACCTCGATCGGCAGTTGGTGAGGGTGACCGGCAAGGGCGACAAGGAGCGCAGCGTACCCGTGGGCGGTCCGGCGCTGCGCGCCGTGGACTCCTGGCTCGGCTCGCGCGGCCTCCTCGCCCGCCCGCAGGCCGGCGACGCGCTCTTCGTGGGCGACCGGGGCGGGCGGATCGACCCTCGGGTGGTGAGACGTGTCGTTCACCGCGCCCTCCGGGCGGTGCCGGGCACGCCCGACCTGGGGCCACACGGTCTGCGTCATGCCATGGCCACCCATCTGCTGGAGGGGGGCGCCGACCTGCGGTCGGTCCAGGAGATCCTCGGCCACGCGTCCCTGGCAACCACGCAGATCTATACCCACGTCTCCAACGATCGGCTGCGTCAGGCTTTCGCCCAGGCTCACCCCCGGGCCTGATCGGCGCGTCCAGGCTCACAGGAAGCGCTCCGGATCGACGTACTGCCCGTCCAGTTTCACCGTCAGGTGCAGGTGGCACCCGGTGCTCCAGCCGGTGCTCCCAACCGAACCCACCACCGTGCCCCGCCGAACCTGCTGGCCCGTGCGCACGAGGTACCCGCTGGCGTGCAGGTAGCTGGTCGTCAGGCGACGACCACCCACGACGCCGTGGTCGATCACCAGCCGATGGCCGCCGGAGGAGTCGTAGGTGACCGAGAGCACCCGTCCGGCAGCGGCGGCCAGGATCGGGGTGCCGCAGGGCGCGGACAGGTCGATGCCGTTGTGCATGCGCCATTCGTGGAAGATCGGATGGAGGCGCATGCCGAATCGCGAGCCTATGGGCGCTGTCACCGGGCGGAGCAGGACGCCGGGAGCCGCCGCGCCGGAGTCGAACGCCTCCGCACGGGCCGCCTCCCGCTGGCGAGCCTCGGCCACGGAGGCCGCCGGCAGGAGCTTGAGGTCGGTCCCCGGCAGGAGGCTGAGTGGATCGAGGTAGGTGTCTCCCCGCTTCAGTCCCCAGTGCAGACAGCTTCCGCCTGGGCAGTAGTGCCCAGGGGTGAGGGTTCCGATCACCTGGCCCGGCTCCACCATTGCGCCGACGGCCACCGCGGCTCCCACTGGGAGGTAGGTGGTCCGCAAGTCGCCGTGCTCGACGACCACGACGCCCCGGCCGGCCAGCGCGCCTGCGTAGACCACCCTCCCGGCGGCGGCCGCCCGCACCGCGTCGCCAGGCTCGGCGCGTAGGTCGACGCCTCGATGGCCGCCGAGCCACGGCTCGTCGGGTGGGTCGAAGCCGCGCGCCACCGGACCGGGCACCGGTGCCACGCCGTCCAGCGCGAACGCCACACCGGCCGTCCCTACCCACAGGACCAGGGCACCGATGAGCGCCACCCACCCCCGAACCCGTCGCACGCTCGGCCTCCTCTCGTCGCAGGGAAGTGTCGGCCGATTCTGAGCGGAGGTGTCAAGGCCAGTCCGACCCTGTGGATAACCCCTTGCCCTGTGCATGACCGGTCTCTGGTTGGCGCCCGATGCTGAGGGCGACGTAGAATCACGCCAGCGGTCCGGAAGATCCGGATCGACTTCGCATGCAGTCTCACCGCCGTTGCGGCGGGCCCCTTCCCGAGGTCCCTGTTGGGTGGGAATCGGGGGCGACGGCATCAGGCGGGTCGAAGGGTTCGGCCCGGAACAACCCAAGCGGGTGAACGCGGCAGACGCGTCCCCGCAGAGAAAGGAACGGCCATGGCCGTCGTGACCACGCGCCAACTGCTTGACAGCGGCGTCCACTTCGGGCACCAGACCCGTCGCTGGAACCCCAAGATGAAGCGGTTCATCTTCACCGA
>CAZPCM010000112.1:0-8575 GCA_964585085.1 uncultured Propionibacteriaceae bacterium | reverse complement strand
ACACGAACATCCCGCTGTAACGCCAACGTCAGGTGGCGGACGGGAGGCCGGCCCGACCTCGTTGCCAGCGAAACGCGTTCCTATCATCGAAGATTCGGTGGCGATGCCGACTTGCGATGGTAAGAACTCCGACTTTGGTCAGACCACCTGGTGGAGCCAGCGGACGGGGGCGCCGTCCCCGGCGTGCCGGAAGGTTTCGAGTTCGTCGTCCCAGGGAGTGCCGAGGAGGTCTTGGAGGGCGACCAGTAGCGGCTTGGTCCCCAGAGCGTCGGCCAGGATCGCCTGCTTGAGCCGCTCCTCGTGGATCATGATGTCGCCATGGCGCCCCATGGTCGCGGAGAAGATCCCGAGCGTGGGGGTGTAGGCCCAGCGCGTGCCTTCGGCGGTTGCGCAGGCTTCCTCGGTCACTTCGAACCGGAGCCGTTGGCAGCCGCGCAGAGCGCTGGCGAGCTTCGCGCCCGTCCCGACCGGCCCGGCCCAGGAGTACTCGGCGCGCTGGCAGTTCCGCTCGGCGGGTTGCGGCGTCCAGTGCAGTCGCACGGGCGCGCCGAACACGCCGCCGATGGCCCACTCGATGTGCGGGCACAGCGCGGCCGGCGCCGAGTGGACCTGGACGATCCCGCGCGTCGTATTCATGTGAATCCCCTTCGCTGAGATGTGCCTTCCCCAGCAACCTCAGCCCGTCGGGGATGCTTCATTCTGCCCCACGCGGCACACCAGCACCAGTCGTGTCTTGGGATCGGGGGACTCTGGCTCGCGAGCCAGCGGGCAGGGCGCCGTGCCCTGACGAAGTCCGGACGCTCGGCGTGTCGGCACTGCCACGAGCCTGACGCCCCCTACTGAAGGGGAGCGCTATCTTGCCCCGAAAATCGCCCGGCCGATGCGCACCACGGTGGCCCCGTGTCGAATCGCCAGTTCGAAGTCGCTCGACATCCCCATCGACAGCTCATCCCAGGTCAGCCCGTCCAGGGCCAGGTCGCGCAGGCTTCGGCGAAGGTGCGCCATGATCTCGAAGCAAGCAGCGACGGCGGCTTCGTCGTCCGAGGGCAGCGCCAGGGTCATCAGGCCGCGGACCTGAAGCGCGTCGAACGCGCCCAGTCGGCGGGCGAAGCCGGCTACCTCAGCGGGCGGCAACCCGAACTTGGACGGCTCACCCGACGAATTCACCTCGATGAGGACGTCGAGCCGGCGTCCTTCGGCCTGCAGCCGACGGTCCAGTTCCGCCGCCAGCGCGAGGGAGTCGAGAGCCTGGAACTCGGCGGCGAAGCGCGCCACCAGCCGCGCCTTGTTGGTCTGAAGGTGACCGATCATCGCCCAGGACAGGTCGGGCAGGTCGGCGAGCTCGGCGGCCTTGGCCGCGGCCTCCTGGGCCCGGTTCTCCCCGAACCGGTGGCAACCCGCGGCGTAGGCGGCCCGCACGTCGGCGGCCGGCTTGGTCTTGGACACCGGCAGCAGGCGCACCTCGGCCGGGTCACGTCCCGCGTCGGCGCAGGCCACTGCGATCCGGGCCCGCACCGAAGCGATGTTGGCCGCGATCTCATCCATGGCCCAACCTAATCAGATGACGACCGCGCCCGGGTCAGGGCCAGCGCGCGCCGAGGGACATCACCGCCAGCGAAGCCAGGATCGCGAACGCGAGCGCGTAGCCGGCGTACTGCTCGGTGACCTCCTGATCCACCTTCACGTAGCCCACCGACTTTGCGATCGCCGAGTAGACGTCTTTGAGTTCACCGCTGGAGCCGGCCGCGAACTTCTTGCCGCCGGAGATCTGCGCGATCTCGGCGAGCTCTGCGTGGTTGACAGGGACCGGTTCGCGGCGTCCGTTGGTCTCCACGTAACCGCCCGGCGTGCCGTACGCGATGGTGTAGACGGGGATCTTCATCGCCTTCGCCGCTCGTGCCGCGGTGGCGGAGGGCCGTCCGATGTTGGTGTACCCGTCGCTGAGCAGCACGATCGCCCCGGGGGCGGGTTCGTCGGGCTTGTCGGGGTCAGGCGGGGCCTGGGCGATCGCGTCCAGCGAGGAGTAGATGCCCTCCCCGATCGCGGTGGACGGCGCCACGGCCAGATTCTCCACGGCCGCCGCCACCGCTCCCCTGTCGATCGTCGGCGGGACGACCACGGCCGCGGCGCCGGCGAAGCTGACCAGGGCGACGTTGAACCGCGGAGGCAGCAGATTGAGGAATTCCTTGGCCGCCGCCTTCGCTGCCGCCAGCCGGTTGGGAGACACGTCCTCGGCGATCATCGAGCGCGACACGTCCAGGGTCAACACGATGGTCGCGCGGTCGCGCGGGACGTCGACCTCCCCCTTGGGTTGCGCGAAGGCGACGGTCAGCGAGGCCAGGCTGAGCACCGCGGCACCGACCGCGAGGTGCCGTTTCCAGGCCTGTTGCCTCGGCAGCACGCGATCGAGGTTGGTGATCGAGCGCGGACGCGCTTTGGCTCGCTTGCGCCACAACAGAGCCAGGTAGATCAGCACGAGGGCGGGGATGAGCAGGAGCCACCACAGCCGATCCGGACGAAGGAAAGCCACCATCGACACCATCAGGGCCACCTCGCTCCCAGGGACACCGCGGCAAGGGCGGCCACCACGGCGAAGGCGAGGCCATAGCCCGCCCAGATCGCCGTGATCTCCTTCTTCGCCTCCGTGAAACCGACCTCACTGCGGATGTTGGTGTAGACGCGATCCAACTGGCCGAGGTTCTCGGCGGTGTAGGACTGGCCCTGGGTGGCAGAGGCGATCCGACGCAGCAACTCCGCATCCGGCGGAACGCGTTCCCGCTTCCCATCCAGGTCGACGTAGCCGTTCTCAGTGCCGTAGGCGATCGTGTAGACGGGGACGCCTGCCTTCCGGGCCTGGTCGGCTCCCTGGGACGGAGCGCGACCGCCGGTGTTCTGGCCGTCTGACAGCAGCACGACCGCGCCCGGTGCCACACTGCCGTCCTCCCCCTTGGGCGCCATCGTCAGCGCGGACAAGGCCACGTAGAGCGCCTCCCCGATGGAGGTGGACTCCTGGTACTTCAGACTGTTGATCGCCTGCCGCGCCATCACCCGGTCGGTCGTCGGGGGCAGTCGCACCGACGGGTTGCCCGACAGGCTGACCAGCGACACGTTGTACGGAGCGGGCAGCTGATTGATGAAATCCAACGCCGCTTCCTTGGCGCCCGCCAGTCGGTTGGGCTTGACGTCGGTGGCTTGCATCGACAGCGACACGTCGATGACCAGAACCACGGTCGCGCGCTCGCGGGGAACCTTCTCGACCCCATTCGGACGCGCCCAGGCCAGCACGAGGGTGAACAGGCTGGCCAGCGAAAGGGCCACCGCCAGGTGGCGGCGCCACTGGGACTGCTTCGGCACCACGGCACCGAGGACCCCGGTGTTGGTGAAACGCATCCCGGACTTGTTCCTGCGTCGCACGGCCCAGATGTAGACGACCACGAGAAGGGGGATGACCAGGAGCACCCATAGCCGGTCCGGATTGAGGAAGGACATCCCGAACATCACCGCTTCACCCCTTGCGGGGGTGCGTGCAGCATGCCGGCCACCCTCCGGTAAGCGAGCACGAAACGGGCGATGTCATGCACCCAGTCTCTGTCGGTGCGCAACTGGATGTGGGCCACCCCGGCCCTCCGCAGGGCGATCCTGATCCGCTCCCGCTGGGCTGCGCTGGCGGCGTCCATCCGAGCCCGGGCGGCGTCGTCGCTGGTGTTGACGTAGCGCTCGAAGTTGGTCTCCGGGTCACGGATCAGCAGGTCACCGACGTCGGCGAACTCGACCTCGTGCCGGTCGACCACCTCCACCGCGAGCACCTGGTTGCGGACGGCCAGCTGCCGCAGCGGGCGCTCCCATTCGGGCGCGACGTTGGGGTCGAGTTCGAAATCGCCCGCGGTGAGGAAGTCCGAGACCACCAGGCGCAGCCCGCGACGGCGTTCGGTCGCCGCCAGTCGGTCGATCCCCACCGCCAACGAGAACGGCCCGGTGGTGTGGTCGTGGACGATCGGCTCAGTGAGCATGCGGCGCAGCAACCCGTACAGGGCGGTCCGTCCTGAGCGTGCCGGCAGCCGACGGATGCTGTCGGGACGCATGAGCAGGCCGCCGAACCGGTCCCCCATGCGCTGAGACAGGAACCCGATCGTGGCCACGGCCGCGATTCCGAGATCGCGTTTGGTGACCCCTTCGGTGCCCCAGTTCATCGACGGCGTGACGTCCATCAACGCCCAGACCTCGAGTTCGCGGTCGGCGATCGTGTCCCGGACGTGCGGGATGGTCGTCCGCGCCGTCACCGCCCAGTCGATGGCGCGGACGTCGTCCTGTCCCGGGACGTACACCCGGGCATCGTTTGCCTCCGAGCCCGGTCCGGGCATGAGGCCCTGGTGGTCGCCGTGGAGGTAGCCCTCGAGCCGTCTCACGATGGTGAGTTCCAGCCGGCGCAACGCCGCCTCCGGGGCAAGCCGGTGCAGCGGCAGGGTCGGCGCGGTGGGCTCGGCGAGCACCGACGCGACCGCCCCGAGATCCGGGGGTGGCTGGAAGCTGACGGGCCGGGTCACGATGGACTCAACCGCGGAACTCGGGAGTATGGCGGTGCTGGGTGTGGGCGACCTGGCGCTGCTGCTGGTTCCAGACCGGGGTCGGCGGAGGCACCATGGCCACGATCCGCTCGATCACCTGGGCAGGGGTGACGTTGTCGGCGACGGCGTCGAACCCGAGCACCAACCGGTGCGACATGACGTCTCTCGCCACGGCCTGCACGTCGGTGGGCAGGACGTAATCCCGCCCGTGGATCAGCGCGAGCGCGCGGGCGGCGGCGACAAGACCGAGCGTGGCCCGCGGACTGCAGCCGATCTGGATGACCGGGACGAGGTCGGGCATGCCGAACTCGGCCGGCGTCCGGGTGGCCAGCACCAAGCGCACGACGTACTCCGCGACGAGGTTGTGCACGAACACATTGGACGCCTGGTCCTGCAACTGCTTCACGGTGGCTGGATCGAGCACCGGGTTGGGCACGGGCGGCTTCACGCTCATCCGTCGGAGGATCTCGAACTCCTCGTTGCCGCGCGGGTACGGGACGTCGACCTTCAGCAGGAACCGGTCCCGCTGCGCCTCGGGCAGCGGATAGACGCCCTCGGACTCGATCGGGTTCTGGGTGGCGATGACGATGAAGGGATGGGGCACCGGGTAGGTGACGCCGCCGATGGAGACCTGGCGCTCGGCCATCAACTCCAACATGGCCGACTGCACCTTGGCCGGGGCACGGTTGATCTCGTCGGCGAGGACGAAGTTGACGAAGACGGGCCCGAGCGCGATGTCGAATTTCTCCTGGCGTGCCGAGTAGATGCGAGTGCCGACGATGTCGGAGGGCACCAGGTCGGGGGTGAACTGGATGCGGGCGAAGTCGCCGCCCACCACGGTGGCGAAGCTGCGCACCGCCAGGGTCTTGGCTACGCCCGGCACGCCCTCGAGGAGGCAGTGTCCATTGGCCAGCAGGGCAACCATGAGCTGTTCGACCATGTGCTCCTGACCGACGATGACGCGCTGCACCTGGGCGATGGCCTCGCCGAGCAGCGTGGCCGCTTGGGAGGTGGGGGTCGGGGTGACGCTCGGCTGGCTCGGGATGGTCACGCGGGTCTCCTGCTGGTCACGGTCGAGGGCTGCTGCCAGGGTTCGCCGACCACGATACCGGCCGGGCTCGCTCGACCGGGTCACCGGATGCGTGGGGCACAATGGGACAACGCCCGGATCGGACGTGGAGAGATGGGACGAGATGACGACGCCGCAACCGCCCGAGGGCACCGATCCCTCTGCGGGGCGGCAGTTCGCACCCCTGTCCCCGCTTCTGCCCGACGATCCGCCTCGGGTCGCGGACTTCTGGCTCGACGCACGCCTGACGGCAGCCCCCTCCGGGGTCGCCTACGCCGCTCACGACTCCGAGAACCGCTCGGTGATGCTCATCCTGCTCTCCCAGGGGGCGGCTGCGGACGCCGCGGCCCGCGACCGTCTCGCAGGTGCGGTCAACAAGATGCACATCGACACCGTGGTGGCCCGCGGCGGACCGGGTCAATCAGAGGGCCGGCTGGGGGGCAAGCACCGCGGGGAGTCGAACCACCCCGACGTCTCCGATCGTGAGCCTGCAGCACCCTGGGTGGCCCTGGCCTACGACGGCAGTGGCGCCGCGGTCGCCGAAGCCGATCGGGTGCTGGCCGAGGTCGACCTCTCCCGTCTCGCCCGGGCCGGCGCCCCGGCCGGTCCGGACTACCGCCTGCACTGGATCGACCGCGTCCGCCCGGGGGCCGCTCGGCTGTGGCCTCTGCCCTGGCCGGGCCGGCACGACCGCGCCGGCTGGCTGTCCATCCTGGCGTCCTGGCTGCTGATGCTCTTGCTGGCAGCGCTCGCTGTCCTGATCGCCATCCTGATCTTCCAGGGCGCTCCCCCGGTCAGCCCGCCCCCGCCGGTGCCCACCACGGGGTCCCCGCAGTCGACGTCCCCTTCCCCGCAGTCCGGCTCGCCCTCCCCAGCCTCGGGGTCGCCGTCACCCCAGTCGGGTTCCCCTTCGCCGGGTTCGGCCTCTCCGTCGCCGGCATCGGCTTCACCGTCCGGCGGCGGTTCGCCGACCCCGAACTCCAAGCTGTGACGCGTCCCCGGCTGGTCGTCACCGATCTGGACGGCACGTTCCTGAGCCCGGATCGGACGGTGTCGGAGGTGAACGTGGCCGCCGCCCGCCGGGCTGCGGACCTGCGGATCCCCCTGGTGATCGCCACCGGACGCCCCACTCGGTGGCTCGGCGTGTTGGACAGCTTGAGGACCGCCCATCCCCAGGTCATCGCCGGCAATGGCGCGGTGGTCTTCGACCTGGCAGAACGCCGCATCGTCCGCAGCTTCCCCCTCGACCCTGAGGTGGCTTCGGCTGTTGTCGTGGACCTGCGCCGCGCCGTCCCCGGGATCACCTTCGGCATCGAGACCGGAACGGTCTTCGCCTGCGAGCCGGCCGTGCCGGCACGCAGCTCAGGCCGGGACACCGTGCCGCAGGGCTCCGGCGAGGAATTGTTGGCCAGCCATCGTCCGGTGGTGAAGCTGTTGGGATTCCACGCCGACCTGACCTCAGAAGCGCTGTACCACCTGGCCCGTGAGACCGTGGGCGAGCGCCTCACCCTCACCTACGCGGCCACCGGGGATCCGTACGGCTTGGTGGAGTTGTCTGCGCCGCGTGTCACCAAGGCCAGCACGCTCGCGCTGCTGTGTGCCGAACTCGGCGTCCACGCTCGCGACGTCGCCGCCTTCGGCGACATGCCCAACGACCTGGCCATGCTGACCTGGGCAGGGCGCCCGTTCGTCGTCGCCAACGCCCACCCGTCCCTGCTCGGGGCCGGCTTCACGGTGATCGGCGGGAATGCCGAGTCCGGCGTGGGGCACACCCTGTTGGAGTTGTTGGGATAGGCGACCGGAAACCCACAGAACCACCCACATCCGCGTTGCTTTCGCCAACTCCACGGAATGCCCCGCGACTGGGGGGTTCGCCGCCGGGACGCAGGTGCGGTGAGCCCGCTTTGGTAAAGAAGACATAACATGCAACAAATCATGTCCGAGTTGTCTGTTCTCCCTAATCAGACGGCCTTTGGAGGTAGATTCCTGGTGGCGTTGGCCAGACGCCATCATCGCTTCCTGAAAGGGAGAACAATGAAGTTCATTCACGTTGCGGCAACGGCCCTGATCCTGCCGTTGATCGCGTCCTGCAGCTCGGGCGGCACGGCCACCTCCTCCGCCCCGGCCGGTGGGGGCTCAGGTCAGGTAGTGGTCGGACTGATCACCAAGACCGAAACCAACCCCTTCTTCGTCAAGATGAAGGAAGGCGCCCAGGCCAAGGCCACTGAACTCGGCGCCAAGCTGATGACCGGCGCCGGCGCCAAGGATGGCGACAACGAGGGCCAGGTCACCGCCATGGAGAACATGATCAACGCCGGCGCCAAGGGCATCCTGATCACCCCGAGCGACACCAAGGCAATCGTCCCCTCCATCGAGAAGGCGCGCGGTCAGGGCGTCGTCGTCATCGCTCTCGACACCCCCACCGACCCCTCCACCGCGGTCGACGCGCTGTTCGCCACCGACAACTTCAAGGCCGGGCAGCTCATCGGGCAGTGGGCGGTCAAGGCGATGGCTGGCAAGACCCCGGTGATCGCCACCCTCGACCTTGCGCCCGGCATCACCGTCGGCGCGCAGCGCCACAACGGCTTCCTCAACGGTTTCGGGCTGGCTCCCGACACCAGCGGCACCACCACTGACCTAGCCAACGCCAAGGAGGTCGTCTGCGCCCAGGACACCCACGGCGACCAGACTGAGGGCCAGACCGCGATGGAGAACTGCCTGAGCAAGAACGCCAACATCAATCTGGTGTACACGATCAACGAGCCGGCCGCTTTCGGTGCCTACACCGCTTTGAAGAACGCGGGCAAGGAGAAGGACGTCATCATCGTCTCGGTCGACGGTGGCTGCCAGGGCGTCCAGGGGATCAAGGACGGCGCCATCGCCGCCACCTCGCAGCAGTACCCGCTGAAGATGGCCCAGATGGGCGTCGAGGCCGTGGTCA
>CAZPCM010000111.1:0-8594 GCA_964585085.1 uncultured Propionibacteriaceae bacterium | reverse complement strand
CGTCCGGGGCGGATCTTCCTCCGGGGGCACCGTGCGCGTCGCGCGGTTGCCAGACGGTCGGCCGGAGGGCTTGTGACCGTGCTTCTTGATCCGCTTCGACTTTAGCACTCCGCCCACACTGAACACCTGCTCCACCGCCGCGTTGACTTCGACGCGGCGAAGGGAGCGTCGCGGTGCTCCATGTCTACGGCGGAAGTGACTGGGAGTTGCATTCAGCGCAACTAGCCCAGCTTCTGGCTGATGCAGGATTGGAAAGTTGCGCCCAAAGCAACCTGGGGGATCCTGCCGGTTGCTGCCGGCGCGTCAGGAGCCTAACGTCTTGAGCAAGGCCGGAAGTGCCGGCGCAGTGACGGGGACGACGATGGCTGAGCAGGGCACGGAGCGCAGCTCCTTGGAGCGCGGGCTCAAGGTCATCCGTCTGTTGATCGAGCTGGAGAGCGACCCGGCGCTGCAGCACGGGGGGTTGTCGGTCCAGCAAGTTTCCTACGAGCTTGGGGTGCACAAGAGCACCGCATCGAGGATTCTGCGGACTCTTGCTGACGAGGGGTTCGCCGTCCAGCCGGCACGGTCCCGCCGCGGATACCGGCTCGGTCCGGCGCTCCGCTCAAGGTTCGGCCTGACCCCGGCGCAGCAGCGGTTCCGTGACCTTGCCTCGCCCTTTCTCCAGGAACTCGTCGGGCTCACCGGCGAGTGCGCGCACGGCGCAGTAGCGGCCGAGGGGGCGGCGCTGGTCGTCGACGCTTTCGAGACCGCCCAGTCGTTGCGGGTGGTGCTCGAGAAGGGCCGCCTGCTGCCCCTGCACTCGACGTCGGTCGGCAAATGCCTGCTCGCCTGGGGGCTGGCCCCTCTCACCGCCGACCTGCCGGCCCGCACCGGGCGGACGATCACCGACGCCGTCCGGCTGCGGGCCCACCTCGCCCGAGTCCGAGCACTCGGCTACGCCGTCGACGCCGAGGAGAACCACACCGGCGGCTGCGGCATTTCGGCACCCGTGTTCGAGGGCCGCGATGGTCCTCCGATCGGCTGCATCGGCATCGGCGGCCCGATCCAGCGGATCCACGAAGGTACCGTCGACGAGCTCGCCGCACAGGTCAGGTCCGTGGCCGACCGATTGTCCGTGGCGATCGCCGAAACCCCCCGCTGATCGCCCCACCTCTCACGCCCGCACCAGGGTGAACCAGCAGAACCAACAACCGGGTCCGGCCGCGCCGTGCCCACACACCACAGGAGGATTCATCATGAACAGCAACCCCGCACCCATCAACGCCAAGGCAGCCGCCGCCGTCATGGCGATCTTCCTGCTTCTCGCCGCCGTGTTCGGCGCTCCGGTCGGGTCAGCGACTTCCGGCCCTGACCACGATGTGGTGTCGCTCGAAGTCGACGGGCAATAGCAGCGCCGGAGACGGCGCTGCTGGACGACGGGTCGCCTAGCGGAAGGCCGACACGCGCGGTGCGCCGGAGCCAAACCGCCTGTGAGGCGCTGTCCTTCAGACGGCATTGCGCCCTGGCGGCCAGGGGAGCCGCCCTCGTCCTGGCGGAAGCGCCGTCGAGCTCCCGCTGGACCTGCTCCGGAGAGGGGGGCGGAACGCGCAGCCGCGCACGTGACAACCGGACCGCCCGCGGCCTCCTCCGGCGATTGCCCTGCTGTGTGGACCACGGACGCTTGACAGTCGGTCCGACCCGGGTGGGAAATGGTTCTCCAGTCCCTGAGGATCGAGGTCACCGTCGTTGGCTGCAGCGCGCACCGTCCTGGCGGCCCTGCTGATCGCGCCGCTGGTGACGGCCTGTGCCGCGGCGAGTGGGGCAACAAACCCGAACCTCGGGCCTGTCACGCGGACGCCCGTGTGTGCCGAACCGGGGGTCGGGCTAGCCCGACGCTATCTGGAGGACCTGGCCGCCATCGGCGGGCGTCCGGCTTTCACGGCGAAGGAGACACAGGCCAGGGACTACATCACCTCGGCCCTGGAGGGATGCGGCTACACCGTCTCCACTCAGCCCTTCGACACCAGACGCGGACACTCTGCCAACGTCATCGCGGTCCGGCCAGGGGCAGAACCGGACTCACCCGAGCTCATCATCGGGGCGCACTACGACTCTGTTGACGCCTCCGACGGTGGCGCCGACGGGGTGGACGACAACGCTTCCGGCGTAGCCGTGCTGCTCGAACTGGCGGCGCAACTCCGCGACACACCCACGCACTACGCCATCAAGTTCATTGCGTTCGGCGCGGAAGAGGTGGGTGACATGGAGGGGTCGAAGGCGTTCGTGGCCCGCTACGTGAGCCCTGAGCTGAGGAATTGTGGACCGGTCTGCGTCGACACCCAGGACGGTGCCGGAGTCCGGGTCCTGGCGATGATCAACCTGGACGCCCTTGCGGTCGGCGACATCGCCTACGTGCACGGCAACACCCGTTACGGCCCCGGCAGCCTCATGGACTGGGTCACGAAGGCGGGTTCGAAGGGACTGGGCTTGGACAACGATGGAGACGGCCTGGAGCCGTCCGAACGTGTCGACACCACGGTGTTGCAGGACGACCTGTGGGAGGACTCCGACTACTTCAACTTCGCGGAGGTTGGCATCCCTTTCCTCTACCTTGAGGCCACCAACTGGCGCCTCGGTGACGAGGACGGGTTCACGCAGGTCGATCCCCGCTACGGGGACGAGGGCGCGATCTACCACACAGAGTTCGACAACCTGGCGTATCTCGACCGGACTTTCCCGGGTCGGATCGACGCCCGCCTGGCGGTCTTCGGTGATCTGCTCGAACGGATCGCCACGCAGTACCGAGAACCCTGATGGGCCCCACACATCGACGGTGACTAGGCTGGCCGCATGAGCGGCTGGTCAGCTCACAACACCGCCGAGTTCCGGGCCGGAGCGAGAACTGGGCTCCGGGCGCGCACGGACGCGGACCAGGCCAGACCAGAGGTCATCCGCATGCGAGAGGTGCGCAAGAGCTACACCCTGGGTGACGACCAACTCGAGGTACTGCACGGTGTGAACCTGACCGTGGCGCAGGGCGAGTTCCTGTCGGTCCTCGGGCCGTCGGGGTCTGGCAAATCAACGTTGATGAACATCCTCGGCTGCCTGGACGTGCCGACCAGTGGAACCTATGTCCTGGCCGGAAACGACGTCGAGGACCTGACCGAGACCGAACTCGCCCACGTGCGCAACCGTGAGGTCGGATTCGTCTTTCAGAGCTTCCAGCTGCTACCCAAGTTGACCGCGTGGGAGAACGTCGAACTCCCGCTGATCTACAGCGGGATCGGAGCCAACGAGCGCCGCCGCCGCGCCATGGAGATGCTCGCGAAGGTGGGCCTCGCCGACAAGACGGGCAACCGGCCCGACCAGTTGTCAGGCGGCCAGCAACAGCGGGTCGCCATCGCTCGTGCGCTGGTCACGGCGCCCTCAGTGCTGCTGGCCGACGAGCCGACCGGCGCCTTGGACCAGAAGACGGGCGCGCAGGTGATGGAACTCTTCGAGGAGATTCACCGGGATGGCGGGACCGTGATCATGATCACCCATGAGGTGGACATCGCACGTCACGCGGAAAGGATCGTCACCATCCTGGACGGTAACCTGACTGAGAACAAGGAAGAGTGATGTCAGGACTCACCAAACCGCTCGTCAGGACGGCGGATCGGCGCAGGACGAGGCGCCGGTGGCTCATCGCCGCGGCTGCCGCCGCGCTGCTGGCCGGGACGGCCATCGCCGTGCAGATGGCCACGCCGAAGGTGGCCACGGTTGCCGCGCTTGAGACGACAGTGTTGGAGCGCGGCACGATCCAGGACAGCATCAGCGCCACCGGTACGGTGGCCAGTGCCACCACGTTCAAGGTGTACTCCACGCTGACCTACAGCGTCCGTACCGTCCACGTGTCCGTCGGGGACGCGGTCAGCAAGGGTGACCGGCTGTGCCAGCTCGACACTTCTGGCCTGAACAAGCAGATCGCGTCCAAGGAGGCCTCGATCGAGCAGTCCGAGGCGACCTCGGCGGCTGCGATCCGGACCGCCCGCGACAAGTACGACGCGGCGGTGAAAGCCGCCCGCACCGGGACCAACCCTTCTGTGGTGAGCGCACAATCAGCGGTGACGAACGCCCACAACGCGTGGATCAAGGCAAAGAAGACCTACGACGACTACGACTCGACGCTGGACGACGACGAGAACTCCCAGGTGCTGTCGGCCAAGGCCGCGCTGGACAATGCTGCCAACGCGCTGGCCAGCGCCCGCTACACCTACGACCAGGCCAAGGACGACCTGTCCACGGCCAGGGCGGCGCTCGACTCCGCGAGCAGCGCCTTCGATCTCGCCCAGGCTGAGGTCGACGCGGCGGGGTCGAGCGTCACCCAGGCGCAACTGGACGCCCTCGCGGCGGCGTCCCAGGCCCGCGACACCGCCCAACAGGCCGTCGATGGGGCCGAGGACGTCGCGGCGAAGGCTCGGCTCGGATTGGAATCGGCGCACACGACCCACGAGAACGCCGAAGACGCCTACGAGGCGGCCTCCACGGCCGCAGACAACACCCTCTCCGACTACAAGCTCGCGGTTCAGAGCAGCTACGACTCCTACCGGAGCGCACTCGCCGCTCTGGCCGCGGCGAATGCCACGGCAGCGACGGAGATCCAACTCAACCTCGACGGCCTGCGCAGCAGCCAGGCCTCGGCGGGGAATGCCGTGGCGATCCAGGACCTGGTCAACATCGAAAAGGATGTCGAGTCGACGACGGTCAAGGCCCCGGTTTCGGGGACTGTCACCGCGGTGTACGCCGAAGTGGGTGCCAACCCGGCCGGGGTGATCTTCGTGATCGAGGACACTGAGCGGCTGGTCATCGACGCCTCGGTCAACGAGTACGACGTCGGCTCGGTCAAGCCCGGGGTCCCCGTCGCGATTGAGTCTGACGCCACCCGTGACGCCGTGTACCGGGGCACCGTCGCCTCGGTAGCGCCGACATCGGACAAGGACCCGAGCGGAGAGACGATCACCGGCACCGACATCCAGTACGCGACCAAGGTGGACGTGCTGTCCAGCGACACGCAGTTGCGCATCGGCATGAACGTCCGGCTGCGGTATCTGATCGCCGAGGAGGCCGACGTCCTGGTCGTCCCCTACGAGGCGGTGTTCACCAACGCCATGGGGACAAAATCCGTGCTGGCCGCGGTCCCGAGGCCGGACGGGACGTATGAGCTCCGCAGCCTGACGGTGACCACCGGTTTGGAGAACGACCTGAGCGTGGTCATCGCCGGCGACGGGATCACGCCAGGGCTCCGGGTGCTGAACACGCCGACGAAGTACGCTGCCGGGTCGGTGGTCAGGATCGCCGGGTAGCTCGATCAGGCGCGGGAGGATTCGAGGAGCAGAGCGTCGATGAAGCTGAACGTGACCGTGCGCATGGCGCTGAAGAGCCTGCGCGTCAACAAGGTTCGGGCCCTGCTGACCATGTTGGGGATCGTCATCGGCATCGCCTCGGTGATCGCCATCCTCACCGTCGGCGCGGCGCTCAGCGGTTCGGTGTCGTCGTCGATCAGCGTGCTGGGTTCGAACAACATCGTGGTGGCACTACAGCAGCGAAACCAGAACAATGTCGGCTTTCCGCAGGCGAGCACCCAGAGGAGACCGCAGAGCAAGGACCTGATCACCGACGAGATGATCCGGGCGCTTCGTGAGCGCTACCCCTCGCAGGTCGCCCACGTCGGGCTCAGTGAGTCGATCGGCGCCGGCAAGTTCCAGGACGGCCGCCGGTACAGCAATGTGACTCTGACCGGTGCGAACGCGGACCAGGCCACCGTCAGCAACGTCAGTCTCGTGAAAGGGCGGTTCCTCTCCGAGTCCGATGTCAAAGGGGTGCGCAACGTCGCGGTGGTGTCCGACCGGCTGGTCGGCGTGATGTTCGCCGGGGATCCGGCGTCGGGACTGGGCCGGGAGATCCGTGTCCACACGGGCAGCCAGATCTACTCGTTCACTGTGATCGGCGTGTACGAGTACGAGCAGAGCGCCCTGGCGCCACCCCAAGTGGCTGAGCGTGACGTCAGCACCGTAGTCTACCTACCCTTGACCACTGCGAAACGACTCGCCGGCAGCGCCCCTGGCTATGACCGGATCACGGTGGCCGCCGCCACCGACGTCGACCCGATCGCCTTCGCCGGTCAACTGAGAACCTTCTTCCAGAGGTATTACGCCAGCAACCCCGACTACACCTGTTCGGCGACCAGCATGAAGAGCATCGCCGAGCAGGTGAGCAACGTCATGGGCTCGTTGAGCATGGGGATTTCTGTCATCGCCGGGATCTCCCTCCTCGTGGGGGGCATCGGTGTGATGAACATCATGCTTGTCTCGGTGACCGAGCGCACGCGCGAGATCGGCCTGCGCAAGGCCGTGGGTGCCACTCCCAACAACATCCGCTCGCAGTTTCTGGCGGAGAGCATCATCCTGTGCCTGATCGGCGGGGTCGTTGGGGTCATCGTGGGCGGGACGCTCGGATTCGTCGGCAGTAACCTGCTCGCGATGCCGACTCTCCCGACACCGGCGTCGATCGCCATCGCGGTGGGCTTCTCGATCTCGATCGGACTGTTCTTCGGGTACTACCCGGCCAATCGGGCCGCCAAGCTGAACCCGATCGACGCGCTCCGGTCCCTGTGACCCGGCTGGCGCGGGTCCCCAGTCGCGGGGCGGCGTCAGCGTGCCAGGTTTCGGCGCGACGTTGCTACGTCGTCGCCTGGTTGAGAGGGCGGACTCCCCGGCGCAGGCGATGCCGGTGACCAGTGACTCGACCAGCTGCCGGCGTCCTAGGGTGAGGATCGCTGTGGAGCGGCGACCCGGCGTGTCTACTGGTAGGAGATGAAGTTCGGGGTGGGTTTGACCTGTTTCACCGTCTGAGCGGGGGTGAGCATCGGCTTGTCCTCGTGTTCGAAGTTCTTCCATCCGAGCCACAC
Source organism: uncultured Propionibacteriaceae bacterium (assembly GCA_964585085.1). Classification (GTDB taxonomy): domain Bacteria; phylum Actinomycetota; class Actinomycetes; order Propionibacteriales; family Propionibacteriaceae; genus Propionicimonas. The sequence goes on along the minus strand of CAZPCM010000111.1, from coordinate 1,663 downwards.
GCGTGGGGGAAGGTCCTTCTTGATGACAGCCCACTCGCTCTGCTTGACCGGCTGGGTGTCCTGGCTGTCGAAGTGCACCAAGTACTGCACCTCGTCGCGCGTGGTGTCGAGCCGGTGCCGGTCGATGATCATCCGAGTCTGGAACTGGTGAAGGGTGAGGACCTTGGGAGGCAGGTTCTCCGCTTTGACAAGGTCGGCCAGCCAGGCGCCGACCTTGTTGACCTCATCCACCCGGACTTGGCCGATGGAGACGAGATGCTTCTGGTGCGGCTTGAGCCGCCACTCGGGGTCGAGCGCGAGCCCAACCCAGGGCCGCTTCAACAGCGCCTTGTAGCGCTTGGCTTGGGTGAGGAAGTCGGTGCGCCCAGGCTGTAGATCGAGCACCACGTAGATCCCATTGGCCTCGGCGGTCTCGATCCACGGCAGGATCACGTCGATGGGAGTCTCGTAGGAGTAGTCGCCGTCTCTACCGGGACTGCTCGACGCCACGGTCGTGATGATCTCGAAAGCACCGCTGACGAGATCGTTCGGCATCAAGGACTGGTAGTGAGCCACGAGCTTCTTCAGGCGGGCGACCGCCTTGCCCGGCGGTTGCTCGCCCAACATGCCCATTGCCGCCGTCTGGGGGTGCCCGTAGAGAGCGATCATCCGGCGGGTGGGGAACGGCAGGACACCACCGCCGGGCAACTCGGCCGCGGTACGGGTCATCGCCAGCCGGGCCGCGAACTGCGCGTTCGTGCCGAACCCTGAGCCGAGGCCGACGACCGCTCCGGGATGCTCCTTGACCGAGTTCGTGGATTCCCCGGTCACGCCAGGGTGGGGGTATCCGATCGGGACGGGCCGGGCGCCGGAGGCCGCAACGGTCGCCGCCACCGGGGCCGACAACTCCGTACTGGCGAGCACGAGGACCGCAGTCGGCTGCGCCTGCGCCGGCAGACCGTCCAACTCAGGCATCTCGTCGACCGACCCCGGGCCCGGTATCACCTGCCGCGAGCCGACATCCAGACCCTCAGCCGGGTAACCGATCACGGTCCGGGTCTGCAGGCGGTCGAGTTCCTCACGCAGGCCACGGCCCTCCACGAACAACGGGATCCCCAAGGCCAGCGCGACCTTCCCAGCCACGGAAAGGTCCGGGGGCCCGCCGTCCGGGCCGCCGGACGCGTGCGGTGTCACCCTCGCGGAGGGACGCGACCCCGACGACACAGTTGGCGCACCGGACGCCGAGGTGGCGGCCGGCTTGACCACCACGACCACCGTGGCCACGCTGAGCAGGGCCCGGCTGGCGGCGAGCGCACCATCAGACGTGGCGGGCACCACGACATCGGACGTCGGCGTCCGCCCCACGACCTCATGCCGGCGACTGCTCACCACGGGAGGGCCCGACGCCGCAGGCCTGTCCGTGGAAACCGCGGACCTGTCAGCGGAAGCTGACGTGCAACCGACGAACAACAGTGCGGTGCCAGACGCGAGGTTGGACAGCAGTGACCGACGAGATACCACCCCGCCAGCATCCCAGAGCCGCCCAGCGCGGTGCACCAACCCGACCGCAACACCCGGCGGGCGCTGCCCCTTCTCGGTCTTGTCGGGTTTGAAGGGGAGGGTGGGAGGGTTCCGGTCGCATGACCTGACGGGCGCTGGGCCCTGTGCCGGCCGGGGCCCACGC
>CAZPCM010000110.1:0-8720 GCA_964585085.1 uncultured Propionibacteriaceae bacterium | reverse complement strand
GTTCTTCACCAACCTGGGCCGGGTGTACCGGGCCAAGGTGTGGCAGCTGCCCGAAGCCGGACGCGATGCGCGCGGCGGCCACGTCGCGGGCCTGTTGTCGTTCCTGCCCGAGGAGCGGATCGCGGAAGTGCTCACGTTGCGGAGCTATGACGACGCGCCCTACCTGCTGCTGGCCACGAGGAACGGGCTGGTCAAGAAGACAGAACTGCGGACCTACGACTCGCCTCGCCAGGCCGGGGTGATCGCCATCAGCTTCCGCGAACCTGACGACGAACTGATCGGGGCCGCCCTTTGCTCGGCCGCCGACGACGTGCTGCTCGTCTCGCGCAAGGGGCAGGCGATCCGGTTCGCGGCCGACGATGAGCAGCTGCGTCCGATGGGACGGGCCACCTCCGGGGTCACCGGGATGAAGTTCCGCGCCAGCGACGCGCTGCTGAGCATGTCAGTGATCGGTGCGGACATGCCCGAGGACGACCGGTATGTGTTCACCGTCACCGACGGCGGCTTCGCCAAGCGGACGGCTGTCTCGGAGTACCGCCAGCAGGGGCGCGGCGGGCTCGGGATCAAGGCGATGAAGCTCAACTCCGAGCGGGGCTCGCTGGTCGGCGGGCTCGTCGTGTCGGAGGCGGATGAGGTGATCGCAATCAAGACCAGCGGACAGATCCTGCGCTCGGCGGTGTCCGAGGTTCCGGCCAAGGGGCGGGACACGATGGGGGTGAAGTTCGTTTCGGTAGCCGAGGACGATGCCGTCTCGGTGATTGCGCTCTATCCGGAGGCGTCCGCCGATTTGGAAGAATCAACCCCAATTGACCTCGGCGCGACCCCGGAGGGTAGCGTTGTCCGCCTGCAGCCCGATCCGATGGCGGGTACTCAGGTGGTGCCTGCCGAGGAGAAGGAGGAGAACGGTGAGTGACAAGCCCAGCACGCCCGGCGCGGCATCCGGTGTGACCGAGGCCGCCCAGTGGCGCGTCGAAGGCTCCGCGGACTACCACCCCGACGGCGCGTACGGCCTGGACGACACCGTGGTGCGCCTGCCGCCGATCACCGGTGACGGTCCAGCACCGGTCACCCGCGTCGATCCCACGCCGGCCGAGGCCGTACCTGCCGAGCCGGTGCTGCCACCGCCGCCGGTGTTCGGGGGCGGGCGGCCCGTCGACGCCACCGGGGCACTGCCTCCGGTGACTGAAGCCGTGACCGGGGAGCCGTCCGATCCTGCGCCGACTGCGATCGCACCCGCTGCTCTGGTGTCACCTGCGGTGGCGCCGGCTCCGGTGAACCCTCCAGTCGCAGCGTCCGCTCCAGTTGCACCAGTCGTGGCGTCCGGCCCGGTCGCGCCCCCCTTCGCCGGGCCCGCGCCGGTTGCGCCCGCGCCGGTTGTCGCTGCGGCCACGGCGCCGGTTCTGGTCGCGCCTGCGCCAGAGCCCGCCGGCGATGGTGCTCCGGCAGCGGCGATCCCGCCGAAGCCGAAGCCCGCGGCCCCGCGTCCCTCGACTCGGCGCACGCGCAAGGCCAGGCTCAGGCTGGCCCGCATCGATCCGTGGTCGGTGATGAAGACGTCGTTCCTGTTCTCGATCGCCTTCGGGATCATGTTCTGGGTCGCCACCTATGTGGTGTGGTCGGCGATCGGCGCGTCCGGCCTGTTCGACGCCATGAACGAAGCCATCCAGAACATCCTGTCCAGCCCCAACGACACCAACCCCTGGCGGATCGAGGACTACGTCAATACCAACAAGGTGCTCGGCATCGCCGCGCTGATCGCCGTGGTCAACGTGGTGCTGATGACCGCGCTGGGCACGCTGACGGCGTTCCTCTACAACCTGTCCGCCAATATCCTGGGCGGCTTGGAGCTCACTCTCGCCGAGGACTGAGGTTCCGCGGGCGTCGGTCGGCGCACTGCGGGAACGGTCGCGCACCATTCCTTGCGCTCGATTCGTCCAGAGAGCCTGTGGGGCGGAAAACGGGCATCGAGTGTGAGTTTTGAGGCGCTTCGCGCGAATGGTGAAGATTGCCACCGCCCTGGCCAGTGAAAAGTCGGGCGGCGCGACCTAGCATGAGCCCCAGCTTGTGAGCTGCGAAGGGGCGACGATGGCAGCAGGGACGTCGGGCCGGGTCTTCATCAGCTACCGACGCCAGGAAACGGCGTGGCCGGCGCGACAACTCTACGAATTGCTGGCCACCCGCTTTGGCGCGGACAAGATCTTCAAGGACGTCGACAACATCCAGCCCGGCGAGGACTTCGTCGAGAAGATCGGTGAGGCGGTCGCCTCCTGCGACGTGCTGCTCGCCCTGATCGGCCCGCAGTGGCTCGACGCGGCTGACGAGACCGGGGCGCGCCGGCTGGAAGATCCCGACGATTTCGTCCGGCTCGAATTGACCACGGCACTGACTCGCGGCGTGCTGGTGATCCCCATCCTGGTGGACGGGGCGCGCATGCCGCCTGCCGCGAGGCTGCCGGCGGAGCTGGTGCCGTTGACGCGGCGGCAGGCGGTTGAGATCAACCCGGTCGGGTTCACCACCGACCGATTGCTGGCCGCGTTGACCGAGGCCTTGAACCGTCCTCCTTCGGCTGCTTCGGCTGCGGGGGTCTCGCCGGCCGACCAGCCCCTGGTCAAGAGCGGCACCGCGGCGCCCCCACTGCCCCACGATTCCGCTTCTGAAAGCCGGACCATCGCCGAGCCTGCGGCGGGTGGATCCCCTCTCGCCTCGTTCCCAGGTTCGGCGCCAACTGTGGTGTCGCCGCCGGCCCAGGCTCGTACGGCGTCGGTCCCGGCGGACGTCGGCGCCGCGGTCGAACCGGTCGAACCGGTCCCCTTGCCGCAGGGGGTCGTGGCGCTGGGGGCGGTGACCCTGGGTGAGGCACGTTCGTTGTGGCCCGGGCCCGGGCCCGTGCCGGGGCCAGCCACCGGTTCGGCGGGCAGGGGGGTGCTGGGGGAGGAGAGCCCAGGCGAGGGGTCGTCGTCGGGGTCCCGGCCCGTGATGTGGCCAGGTGCGCGTCCGGAGGCGGGCCAGAGGCAGGGGACAGTGACCACCGGCGATTCGGGGCCGCCCGAGCCCGGGCAGGTCATCGGCTCAAACCCGCGTCCGCAGGTGCCGTACCCGGTCGTCGGCCCGGTCCAGCGTCCGCAGGTGCCGCCCCCGGGCGTGCCCCCCGTTCCTCCCGGACCGGCCGCCCAAGGGCCAGAACCGCCCCGCCCCCGCACACCAGCGGTCCGGGTGGGGCTGCTCGTCGGTGCTGCCGTCGTCGCATTGGCCCTTGTCGTTGCGGTCTTCGTGGTGCGACCCTGGGAGTCGGCGGGGCCCGCGCCCAGCGGGGTCGGCTCGGTGGTGCCCACGACCGGCGCCCCCACGATCTCCAGCACACCCGCCACCACCAGCGAGCCGCCGGCCTCCCCCGCCACCAGCGCCCCCTCGCCCACGCCGACGCAGACTCCGGCGTCCGAACTCCGTCCGCAGATCGTGGCGCATCGCGGCGGCTTGGAGGTGCACCAGTTCGAGACCCAGCAGGCCATGGAGGCGGCCGCGCTCGCCGGTTACTGGGTGGAGACCGATGTGCGCTACACCTCCGACGGCGTCGCGGTGCTGGTGCATGACGAGCAGGCCACCAAGGGCCTCGACTGCGGCGGCAAGTCGATCCAGGTCTCCCAGACCACGTGGTCGACGCTGCGCAAGACGTGCCGCTCCAAACCGAGCGCCAGTGATCGCAAGACGTACGAGATCCCCCGGTTGGACGCCACGATGGAGGGCATCGCGGCGGCCAGCCCGACTGCGTGGGTCTTGGTCGAGATCAAGACCGAGCAGACCGCTGCGCAGCGGAAGGCCTTCCTCGGTGTGTTCGCCAGGAACGGATTGCGCGAGCGGGCTGTGGTCACCTCTTTCAATCGGTCCTGGCTGGCGGCCATGCGCAAGCAGGACGCCGGGGTCCCGCGGATGTTGTTCGTCTCGCGTCAGCAGATCCCAGCGGCGGAGCTGAAGTCCGACGGCCTGTGGGGGGTGGCGGTCGAGCAGTCCATCGCGACGAAGAAGTACGTCTCTGACCTTCAGAAGATGGGCGTGCGCGTCATGGTGTGGGTGGTCAACGACGCGCGCCTGTGGCAGGCGGCCGTCGATCTCCATCCCGATCTACTCATGACGGCCTACCCCGGCAAGTTCGAGGCCTGGCTCCGCGCTCGGTAGGACGGGCGGGGGGGCGGTGACCCGACCGGTACTGGTCACCGCGCGACACATCAGCGGTGCCGTGGTGGGCTGGAGCGCCTCCGGGAGCCTGCTGAACAGTCAAGTCCCGCTGAGGCGCACCGGATCGGGCGATCTGCTGCGGCCACGTCGTGGGCCGGTCGGCCCCGACAGACCCGGAGGTGGCCTGGCAATTCATCCCGCCCGGCACGCTCTCGTTCGGAACAGCATTGCTCAGCACCCTCCCGGCCGGGGTCCGGAGCCGTCCGGTCAGAGTGTCCGGGGGATAGCCCGGCGATGTTCTGTCGGCGAGCGGACGTAAACTGGGTCAGGTGAAGCTTCGTTCCCTCGTCCTGTCGGTTGCGGTTGCGATTGGTCTGGCGACCCTCACCGCGTGCGGTGTCGGAGCCGTCGCCGCCCCCCTACCGAAGGCGCCGTCGTCCGCCACACCGGTGTCGGAGCCGGCCACTACGCCCGCACAGGGACGATCCATCTCCTTCTCCGCGGTGGGCGACATCGGTGGTGACGCGAACGCGTCCGCGGTGCTGACCGCGATCGGGAAGGCGGAGACGGACCTGACCCTGGCCGTGGGCGACCTCTCCTACGGTCAGGACGACGAGGAGCAGCAGTGGTGCGACTTCGTCAAGGAGCGGGTCGGGGCCAGTCATCCGTTCGAACTGCTGTCGGGGAATCACGAGAGCAACGGCAAGAACGGCAACATCAACGACTTCGCCGCGTGCCTGCCCAACCAGCTGTCCGGGCTGGTCGGAACCTATGGACGGCGCTACTACGTCGACGTGCCGCAGCAGAACCCCCTGGTGCGCTTCGTGATGATCTCGCCCGGGTTGGAGTTCCCCGGCCCCGACGACGACTTCAACCGTGGGGGCAGCGAATACCTCTGGGCCGAACAGGCCATCGACTCCGCGCGGGCGGCCGGGGTGCCGTGGGTCGTCGTGGGTGCGCATGTGCCCTGCGTCAGCATGGGTCAGTACGCCTGCGCCATGGGGACCGACCTGTTCTCGATGCTGCTGGAGAAGCGCGTCGACCTGGTGCTCGGCGGCCATGAGCACCTGTACCAGCGCACGAACCAGCTGGCGACCGACGCGTCCGGCTGCGCGGAGATCGTCCCTGGAGGTTTCAACCCGTCCTGCGTCGCGGACACCGACGGGGCGTTCGCCGCGGGTTCTGGGACGGTCTACGCCACCGTGGGCGCCGGGGGGCGTCCGCTGCGGGCAATCGCGACTGACGATGCCGAGTCCGGGTACTTCGCCGCCGCCTCGGCCAAGAATCAGGTGCCCACGCACGGTTTCCTGAAAGTGACGGTGGAGCAGAAGAAGATGACGGCCCAGTTCGTCGGTGTCGGTGGGTCGTTCGAGGATGCCTTCACGATCTCGCGTTGACTCGGCCGACGGGGTCGTGGTTCCTGGCGGTGCGCCGAGGAGTTGGGCTTCGTGACTCGGCTGCCTACCCTGGAGGAGTGCAGTCGGGGGGACCGGAGGGAAAGGGCCGATCGCGCGTGAATCCGCGTCGGCCCAGTCCCGTCCCTGTCTTCGTCGACCATTCCGGACGCCGTTTGCGAGGCCTTCGTGCCGCGGCGTGGTCCAGCGGTACGACCGCCCTGCTCTTCGTGGGCATGGCGCTCGTGGTGCTTGCCGTTGGCTCATTGGGCAGGCCGGCCACGTGGGGTTTCCCTGCACCGGAACCTGGCTCACAGCAGCTTCCCGTGCCGACCAGTTCGAGCGTTAGGCCCAGCGAACTGGCCACGCTCGAAGGGCTGCCGGTAAGCAGCCTTGCCAGTCCCTCGAGTTCCCCCAGCCCCGCGACGACGCGTCGGGGGAGCACCTCCTCCACGGCGTCGTCGGCCACCGCGGCGGGGTCGGCCACCCCTGCAACCGTGAGCACAGTGTCGGCGAAGCCGTCGACGACGAGCGCCCCCGTCCCGACTGCCACCGCCACCCAGAGCACGCCGGTTCCGCAGACCAGGGCGGCCGTCCCTCCCGGTCTGGCCAGCCACAAGCCGTCGGTGCCCCCAGGACTGACGAGGACGCCGGCTCCTCCTGGAAGGGCGGGAGCATGAAGGTTGCGGCTGCGCGCCAGGGGGGCGCTCGTGTTCAGACGCGGCTGATGGCGCACTGGGTCCTGCTGGCCGTCCTGCTCGTGTCGTTGTCCGCGGGTCTGATGGTCCAGGCTCCGGCGCGGCTGTTCACTCCCGACCTGTACCGCTCGCAACCCGGAGGCTCCGAGCGCGACGTGCCCGAGGACATCCAGTCAGGCGGTCCTGGCATCGGCGCCGGGCAAGACGGTGTCGCGACCATCACCCCGAGGCCCTTGACGGTCGCGCTCACCTTCGACGACGGGCCCGACCCGGTGTGGACTCCCCGCATCCTCGATGTGCTGACCAGGAATGGGGTGCACGGCACCTTCTTCATCCTGGGAAGTCAGGCCGTTCGTCACCCCGAACTGCTGAGGGCGATCCGGGCCCAGGGCAGCGAGGTAGGGGTTCACACGTTCTCGCATGTGAACCTGGCCCGGGCCGGTGACTGGCAGGCTCTCTTGGAGATGAGAGCGACGCAGTTGGTCATCGAGGGTGTCACGGGCGAGAGCACTGCTCTCTTCCGGCCGCCGTTCTCGTCCACGAACCTTGCCGTCGACGACGCGGCGTGGCGTACCGTCCGGCGATCCGCCGACCAGGGCTATCTGACCGTCCTGGTGACCAGCGACAGTAGTGACTGGATGCTCCCGGGTGTCCCCGCTATTGTCGCCAACCTCACCCCGTCCGGCTCGGACGGGCAGATCGCGCTCTTGCACGACAGCGGCGGTGACCGCTCCCAGACGTTGGCCGCCCTGGAGGTCCTGATCCCGAAGCTCAAGGATCAGGGGTATGAGGTGACCACTGCGAGTGCCGCCCTTGGCCTCACCAGTGCCTCGGCCCCGGCGCCGCCGGCCAATCGGGTCCTCGGTTCGGTCCTGGTCGGCGGGCTCTGGGCCAGCACGTGGCTGGTGGCCGGCGTCGCGATGGCCATGTTCATCGGCGGGATCGTCGCCTGCATCCGGGCGATCGTCCTCGTCTTGGCAGCGCGTCGGCATCGTCACCGTCCGCCACGCGAGGCCAGCCCGGTCACCGATCCGGTGACCGTGATCGTTCCCGCCTACAACGAATCCGCCGGCATCGAGGCAGCCGTCCGCTCACTTGTGGCCTCGACCCATCCGGTGGAGGTGATCGTGGTCGACGACGGGTCGACCGACGGGACCGCCGATCTGGTCCGACAGCTGAACCTCGACGGGGTCGAGGTGATCACGCAACCGAACGCGGGGAAGCCGGCGGCCTTGAACACAGGTCTGCGCGCCGCCAGCCACGACCTGGTCGTCATGGTGGACGGCGATACGGTGTTCGAACCGGGAACGGTCGCCGCTCTCGTCCAACCGTTCGCTGATCCAAGCGTCGGCGCGGTGTCGGGGAACGCCAAGGTCGCCAACCGGCAGGGCCTGATCGGGCGCTGGCAGCACATCGAGTACGTCATCGGCTTCAACATGGATCGTCGCTGGTACGACCTGGCGGGATGCATGCCCACAGTGCCCGGGGCGGTCGGTGGCTTCCGCCGCCAGGCGCTGGAGCAGGTCGGCGGCGTCAGCGATGACACGTTGGCCGAGGACACCGACCTCACGATGGCGCTCGGACGCTCGGGCTGGCGCGTCGTCTACCAGGAGGACGCCCGCGCTTGGACCGAGGCGCCGGCCACCCTGCGCGCCCTGTGGCGGCAGCGCTACCGGTGGTGCTACGGCACGATGCAGTCGATGTGGAAGCACCGTCGCGGTGTCCTGGAGCGTGGGAAGGGTGGTTCCTACTCACGGCGCAGTCTGGCGTACATGCTCCTCTTCCAGATTCTGCTGCCCCTGCTGGCGCCGGCCGTGGACGTGTTCGCCATCTACGGGCTGTTCTTCCTGGATCCGCTCAGCACCATCGCGGTGTGGCTGGCCTTCCAGTCGCTGGATCTCTTCGTCGCCCAGTACGCCTTCCGGCTGGACGGTGAGCGGCTCAGCGCGCTCTGGGCGCTGCCGGTCACCCAGTTCTGCTACCGGCAGCTGCTGTACGCAGTGGTGATCCAATCACTGGCCACCGCCGTCGCCGGGACTCGGCTGCGATGGCATCGGATGGAACGCTACGGCACGCTTGCCGGGCCGCCCGTCGCGGCTTGACCAGTACCTCGTCGCGCGGACGCGCACCTTTTCCCTCACTCGATCCCTCAGATACGGCATTTGCGTCGCCCTGAGCCATCGAGTGCAGGATTTTGTGCGGAGGTCGGGTTCACTCCGGGTGGACCGCTGCGCGCTTGAGCGCAGGTGGAAGGGCATTGAGGCGACCTGAGGAGGCGTCCGCCGCAGAATTCCAGCCGCCCTCCCGCGAGCGGCCGATGCGCCGTTGGCAGAGTGAGCACCCCGGGAAGTTGAGCCGTCGGGGGGAGAGCCGGTAAGGTTCTTCTTCGGTGCCCCGCATTGCGGGCCTATAGCTCAGACGGTTAGAGCGCTGCCCTGATAAGGCAGAGGTCACT
>CAZPCM010000109.1:6334-8910 GCA_964585085.1 uncultured Propionibacteriaceae bacterium | reverse complement strand
CGCGGGATCAGCACGGGAGCAGCGGGCCGGGCGACCCAGGACCACACCAACAAGCCGCGTGATCAGGACGGGAGCAGCAGGCCGCGCAATTCGTCGACGGTGTCCACGATGGCACCGGGGCCGGCGGCGTCCAGTTCGGCGCGGGTTCCAGCCCCCCAGGTTACGGCGATGCAATCCATGCCGACCGCTTGGGCGGCACGGACGTCGACCGCAGCATCGCCGATGTAGACGGCTCGGGCCGCGTCCCCGCCCAAACGGGTCAAGGCCAGTCGCAGCGGCGCCGGATCGGGCTTGTGGGTGGGAGTGTCCTCCATGGTCACGGTGACGTCGAGCAGTGCCTCGAGTCCGGCGTGGGACAGGGTGAGTTCGGCGGAGGCGCGGCGCTTCGACGTCGCGATCCCGCAATTCACCGCCGCCCCGGACAGCGAGGTCAGCAGCTCGGCCATGCCGGGATAGGTCTGGAGCAGCGCGTCCATCCGGGCCACGTTGAACCGCCCGTAGGCGGCGAGCAGGGCCTCGACGTGGTCGGGGTACGCCTCGGTGAACGTGTCGATCAGCGTCCGGCCGATCCAGCCCCGGCTCTCCTCAGGTGTGGGATGGAACCCCAAAACCTCGCATACGGCGTAGTCATAGGACGCGATAATGAGGGGGATGGTATTGACGACTGTCCCGTCGAGGTCGAACAGGACGAGGGGCCAGCGAGGTGTCGACACCGTCCCAGCATAGGACCCATGAGGGAGGGCTCCGGTGACGACCACACGACCGCGAGGACGCCGGCCAGGGCACTCCGAGACCAAGAGCCTCATCCTGCGGGTGGCGCTGCAGTTATTCTCCGAACAGGGCTACGAGAAGACATCGCTGCGGGCGATCGCCCGCGCCGCTGACGTCGACCCGGCGCTGATCCACCACTACTTCGAGAACAAGCCCGACCTGTTCGCCCATTCGGTGCTCGACATGCCGCTGGACGCAGAGGCCCTGGTCGAGGACATCCTCGCCGGCCCTCGGGAGGAGGTCGGCGCTCGGACGGTGAAAGCCTTCCTCGACGCCTGGAACCACCCGGGCGGACGCGAGCGGTTCACGGCCATGCTCCGGGCAGCCAGCGACGCCAACGCCCGACGCCCGCTGAGCGAGTTCATGTCCCGCGAGGTTCTGGGCAAGGTCGCCGAGCGGATGGGGCATGCCGACGCCAAACTCCGGGCGCAGCTGGGGGTGAGCCTCGTGCTGGGGTTGGCCTTAACCCGCAACGTGCTTGAACTGCCGTCGCTGGTTACGGCCGGTGACGCCGTCCTGGTCGAGGCGATGGGCGGGGCCATGCAGCGCTATCTGGTCGACACCTGGTGACATAGGCTGGACGGCCTGAACAGTCCGGAGGTGTCGATGACGTCAGCGCAAGGGGAAATCCCCAGCTCGAACGTTGCCCCGGTGGATCCGGCAGGGGTGGCGGTGATCCCGGCGATTCCACCTCCGACCCAGCCACACCCGATCGACCCGCGGACCGGCGAACCCCGCCCACCCTGGGCGGTGCGGTGCGCCGCCACGGCCCTGTTCCTGTCGGCCGCGGTGACCGGGGTGGCTGTGCTCCTGGTGTACTGGGTGGCGGCCGGACCTGAACTGGGTGTCGAGCTCGATCGCTTCGGCGAGGCCTCCGTGCTGATGGGGCTGTGGCACACCCAACCCGGCTCGGTCTGGCGGGTGCTGCTGGCAATCGCGGTCACTGTGGTCGCCATCGTCGTGGCCGGCGTCACCTCGGTGGTGGGCTACTACTCCTATGCGGGTTACAGGTGGACGCGGCTAGGCGGCCTGGTCGCCTTCGGCGTGTCCTGCCTCGCCCTGCTTCTGAACCAGCTGGCCTGGGCAGCCCTCCCCTTGGCCGTGCTCGGCGCGGGACTGCTGTGGCTGCGGTCGACCGATCGGTACTTCGCCGCCTGGCATGCCCGGCGGCACCCGGAGCCGGTCTACGCGCCGCCAGTCGCGGCCGTCCACTACGGGCCGCTGCCGCGTTATCGCTGACCCGCTAGCGTGGCCGGGTGGGACTTTTCCAGGACTTCCTCGCCGCCCTCGGGCGCGCCCTTGCCGACGCCCTGGCTCCGCGCCGCCGGCGGCGGCCCGCCGCCCGCAAGAAGCGCGCTCAGCCGACGACGGACTACCCCGGAGACTTCACCGGCACACCGACCCTGACCTACGCCCCGCGCGAGGGCTCGACGGCCAACCCGGGCGAGGTCTGCTGGACCTGGGTCCCCTTCGAGGAGGACCACAGCTCGGGCAAGGACCGTCCGGTGCTGATCATCGGCCGCGACCGGAACTGGCTCCTCGGCCTGGCGATGACGAGCCAGGACCATGACCTCGACCGGGAGCAGGAGGCTCGAGCCGGCCGCCACTGGGTCGAGATCGGCAGCGGAGATTGGGACGGCTCCGGACGGGTGAGCGAGGTCCGGGTCAATCGGATCATCCGCGTGGATCCGAACCGAGTGCGCCGGGTCGCCGGACGGCTGGACAAGGCCCGGTTCGACAAGGTCGCGGCCGGGGTGCGGCGCCACCAACCGCGCTGAGCCCCCACGACGGCTGAGCTTGACGAA
>CAZPCM010000109.1:0-6234 GCA_964585085.1 uncultured Propionibacteriaceae bacterium | reverse complement strand
CCCACCACGGCTGAGCCTGACGAAACCCACCACGGCTGAGCCTGACGAAACCCACCACGGCTGAGCCTGACGAAACCCACGACGGCTGAGCCTGACGAAGCCTCGTGCCTCCTGACGACCCTTCGTCAGGCTCAGGGACCGTCAGGCTCAGTGTGCGTTGGGCGCGCCCGTCACTCCATCGCGAAGCGGTCGCCGGTGCAGGCCCGCACCCGATCCATCGTGTCCAGCATGGTGATGGTGTCGTCCAACGGCCTCTTGGGCGATTCGGTTCGGCCCTCGCCGATGCAGGCGGCGACGTGGACGGCCTGGTGGAACAGGCCTTCGTGGGCGATGGTCGGCTCCTCGTAGCGCAACATCTCCCCCTGTCGCTGGACAAGGCTGAACCCACCCGGCTGGTAGAAGGGTCCGTCGATCTGAAGAAGGGCCTCCGAGCCACCCACGGCGCCGGCCGTCGGGGTGGCGGCCGCCATCGAAGCCTGCAGGACGGCTTCGACGCCTTCGGCCGTCCGCACCACCATCGACGTGGTGGCCATCACCCCGCTGCCGGCTCGGCCTCCGACGGCCTGGACGGACTCCGGCGCCCCGGCCACCCAGGTCGCGAACATGACGGGGTAGGTGGCCAGGTCGAGCATGCACCCACCGGCCAGTGCCGGGTCGAAGATCCGGTGGCCCGGGTCGAACCACTCACCGATGTCGGCCTGCACCGAACTGATCTCGCCGAGGATCCCGCCGGCGAGAAGTTGTGCGATCACGTCGAACTTGGGCGTGTACAGCGTCCAGAGCGCCTCGGCGCAGAACACGCCGGCCGAGCGGGCCGCGGCGGCCACCGTCCGAGCTTGTGCAGCGTTGATGCCCAGCGGCTTCTCGATCAGGACGTGCTTGCCGGCCTCGATGGCAAGGAGGGCGTCGGCCATGTGGAACGGGTGCGGCGTGGCGACGTAGACCACGTCCACCTCCGGGTCGGACACCAGCTCGGCGTACGAACCGTGCGCGCGGGGGGCGCCGATGGCAGTTGCGAACCGCCGGGCCGACTCCGGCGTCCGCGATCCGACGGAGGCGACCACCTGGGCGGTGTGCTTGGCCAGCGCGGTGGAGAACCTGGTCGCGATCCAGCCGGTGCCCAGCACACCCCACCGCAGCGCCGGGACGGACGCGACCTCGGGCCTGGGTTGCGGAAGCGCCTCAATAGCAGCCATGTCTTCCCCTTTCGGCGGCCACGCCGCTCGGGACCGGTGATGACCGCCAGACTAGCGCCCGTTTTGTTCTGACAAACACCCCGTGGATGCGAGTCGACGGGACTCCTACGATCGTGGGACAACACGACACGGGACACCAGGCCCAGCCACCGCCTGCGAGAGGGCGCCCAGGGGTGCACTCTGGTGCGGTGATCCGTCGAGAGGCCGTGGAGGAGTACATCAGCGGAGCACTCTGGGTGCTGCCGTTCACCGCCGGGGCGGGTGCCGTCCTGGCCGGGTTCGTCATGACCAGGATCGATGGTGAACCTGGCAGCTTCATCGACGCGATCAGCTTCCACGGCAACTCCGGCCAGGCCCGCGACCTGCTCACGGCGATCACCGGCACGGTGGTCACCGTGATGGCGCTGGTGCTGGGCCTGAGCGTGGTCGCGCTTCAGTTGTCCTCGACCCAGTTCTCGCCGAGACTCCTGCGCAACTTCCTGCGGGATCGACCAAACCAGCTCGTCCTGAGCGTGTTCATGGGGACCTTCACCTACACCGCGGCCGGGCTCTACACCGTGGGCGTCGGCGACGACCCTGAGTACTTCCCACGGCTGGCGGTGAGCGGCTCGATTGTGGCGTTGTTCGCCAGCCTCGGCGCGGTGGTGTTCTTCGCCGACCATCTGTCGCACTCGATCCAGGTCGACACGATCATGCATCGAGTCGAGCGGGAATCCCTGTCCGTGGTCGACAAGCTCACCAAGGACGTGGACATGGTCCCCCCGGAGCCCCGGCCCTGGGCGGCGTCCATCCCGGCCAGGAGTTCGGGGTATGTGGTGACGGCGCACCCGGAACTACTCCTCCCCCTTGCCCAGGAGTACGGGGTCTCGATCGCGCTGACCAAACGGGTCGGCGAGCATGTGGTGGCCGGACGGACGCTGGCGCAGATCTGGAAGCCCTCCCCCGAGGAGGCGTTGCCCGACCTGAAGCTGTTCGAGCACGCCCTCGACAAGGCAGTCGGTATCGGGTTCGAGCGGACGCGGCAGCAGGATGCCGCGATGGGGATCCGGCAACTGGTCGACACCGCCTGCAAGGCACTCTCCCCCGCCGTGAACGACCCGTACACCGCGGTCCAGGCCGTCGACCACATGAGCGTGATCTTCACCGCGATGGCCCAGCACCCGCTGGGCCCGTTCGTGGCCTACGCGGGGGAAGCCGTCGTGGTGGTGCCGAGCCGGCGCTTCGGGGAGTATCTGGGGACCATGTGCGGACTGGTGCGCCGCTACGGTGCCGCGGAACCCACGGTCATGGTCGCCCTGCTGCGGCTGCTGGAGAACTGCGCGATCGTCGTCCAGCACGACTGGACCAGGCTCAGCAACATCGCCGACCAAGCCAAGCTGATCCTCGCCGATGCCGAGGCCCGAACCCTGCAGCCGCAGGACCTCGAACCGACCCGACGCGTCCAGCAGGCACTGCTGCGCCGGATCGAGAAGTACCGCGCCAGCGCGGAATGATCAGGCGAGCAGCAACTCGATGCGGGTCAGCAGCTCGCTGGGCGGCACCTCGTCGGGTGCGTTGAAGTAGTACTCATAGCTCACCCCACTAGGGGTTTCACCGTGTTCGGCGATCCACGCCCACAAGGCTTCATAGGGTTCCTTGAGACCCTCGTAAGGCCCCTTGTAGTGGGTCACCGCGCGCCGTCCGCCGGCGATCCACGTGGCCGCCACCTCGCCTGCCCCGGGAAGTTGCCTCGCCACCGGGAAGCCGATCTCAACGTCCAACGCGGCCATGTCCATGGTGTGGTAGCAGATGAAGGCCGGCCCCTGGACCTGCTCGCCAAGGGACACCGCATGCCCCATCACCTTGTCGAAAGACTCCCCGACCACCTCACCCAGGCGTTCCACCGGTACGGTCAGACGGACGGCGAGCGCCGGCCGTGGTTGGGAATCGACGATGTCGAACTGGAAGCTCATCTCCACTCCTCACTGAGGTCGTCACCACCAGCGTAGGACCGCCGAGGGGGCCGCGGGAGGGGCCTCAATCGACCGCACGCGAGACCACCGGCGTCCCCCGCTCCACCGTCCGCGAGACTGTGCACAGCCGATCGTGCGAGCGGCTGATTGCCTGGCCGAGCCTGGCTCTGGCCCGGTCACCGGCTTCACCTTCGGGAAAGCGCACCCGGAACTCCACGCTGATCCGGCCCAGATGGTTCCCGGTGTCGTCGCGCAGCTTGAGCGCCGACGCCGAGACCTCGAAGGACTCCGGCTCGGCACGTCGCGAGGTGAGGTAGTCGACGTCGATCGCAGTGCATCCGGCGATCCCGGCCAGCAACAGCTCGACGGGGGTGAACTCGTCGGTGTTGCCCTCACCGATCGTGATCGTGCCACCGCGCACGTTGGTGACCTGCAGCCGAGCGTGCTCGAGCCGGGTCAGTGACACCTGTCGCAGGTCGTCGGTTTCCTGGGTCATCCTCACTCCTCATCCCTGGGAACATCCGCTCATCAGCGGCCGGTTCGGCGCCGACGCTCACGATGAGCGCGTTTGCCACCGATTGTCAGCCATGCCATCGAATATTCGATGGCGGCTCTGACAATCGGCGGCAAAGTGCTGGCGGGACGGGAGGCCGCCGCGGCAACCAACGGACGGGAGGCCGCGGCGGCGGCCTCGTCATCCTGCATCTGACGCGGTCCGCAATTCAGCGCATTGTCGGTGCCAAGGCCTACTCGTAGCGTGATACGCGAGATTCCTGATCGGCATGCCGGCACCCCGCGGAGGTCACCATGGCTGTCTTGGCTCCACCCACCGTCATCGGCCCCCTCCTGGCCACCAGCCCGCTCGTGCGTGTCGACGGCGTGCTCTCAGGCGCCACGGTCACCGTCACCGCGCTGGACGGCACCGTCCACGCCGATGGCACCGCGACGTCAAACGGCACAGTCGTGCTCACCGTCACCCGGACCCTCCGGGAGGGCACCACGCTGGTGGCCACCCAGGAGCGGGGGGCCGACTCCTCGGGGCCCTCCGTGCACGGCTGTCCAGTGATTCCCGCGCCTCGCGACCTTCCGCGTCCAACCTTCGAGGCGGTGCTCAACCAGTGCTCCGACAGCTGCCTCCTCTCCGGGCTCGTCCCCGGTGCTTCGGTGACCATCAAGCGCGGTGCGACGGTGCTGGCCACCCAGACCGCCGAGACGACACGTCAGTGGATCCGCCTGGGGACGACGATGGCGATCGGCACCGTACTCACCGCCAGTCAGTCTCTCGCCGGCAGCAATCCGAGTCCCCCCGGGTCGTCGGATCCGGTGACCCTTCTCGATATTGAGAACGGAATCGTCAAGCCCACTGTGGGTGAACCCCTGACGGCTTGCCTGTCGACGGTGGACTTCAGTCGCGTGGTTGCCACGGGCCTGGTGACTGCGGACCTCGACGATGGCACCTCGTACTCGTGGCAGGCACCGGGCGACGCGTTCCGCGGCTTGCTGCTGGCCCCGCTCAGGGCCGGTGCGGTGCGCGTCCGGCAACAGCTTCCAGCATGCGGGGTCACCTCCCCAGAGGCCAAAGTGACCGTGGGACCCGAGCAGAAGCCCCCGCAACCCAGGCCCCAGGCGTTCTGCCCGGCGGCTCAGTGCATCGTGGTGGACGACCTGCTGGCAGGAGCGACCGTCGCGTTCAGTGTCGCGTCCTGGGACAACAACATCGGCGGATGGGTCCCGGAAAAACCGCTCATGGTGGCCGGCGCTGCCGGTGGCTCCCAGAAGTTCGACCTCCCACAGGTCGTCGGCGGTGGCCCCGGCCCGATCGTCAACATCATGGTGCGGCAGACACTGTGCACCCTGACCAGTGACAGGGGCTTCGCCCGGGAGTACATCCGTCCGGGAGAGCCGAGCGGGATCGCACCCTCGGCGCAGCCCTCGATCGTCGCACCGGTGTACACCTGCGCTCAGACCGTGCGCATCGATCCGAGTGGCTGGGGCATCGGCGTCCTGCGGTCCCGAGTGACGGGCGTGCAACTCGCCGACGCCTTCGCTCCCTTCGTCGGACTGCCGGCACTGGTGAAGTTGTGGTTCCCGCTGACCGCCGGCGACGAGCTCGTCGTGGAGTACACCGGCTGTGCAGCGCCGCAGCCGACGAGCCCGGTTCCGGTCACGTCCGTTCCCGCGACCCTCCCCGACCTCACGATCGAGACGCCCCTCCCCGGTGACACCGAGGTCCGGGTCCGCGGAGCGCTCCCGGGCGCACGGGTGATCGCGACAGTCGACGGCCAGATCCGGGCGGCCGTGACCACCAATGACGGAACCGCCACACTGGCACTGCCATCAGCGCTCGCCGAAAGGCAGCGAGTCGGGGCCTACCAGCGGCTGTGCGGCGCCAGCGGCAACACCGAGGCGGGCGTCGTCGTCCGCCGCGGTGCGCTCACCGCGACCTGCACGCCGGCCGGCGCAACCACCGCGAGCAACGTGAGCCTGACTGTCACCGCGAAGCGCACCGACAACGGCAGCCAGGTCGCGGGCTTGCCGGTCCAGCTCGGCGGGACGTCGGTGGGCGTGACCGGAACGCCCTTCGCCTGGGTGGCGCCGGCGGTTGGCAACGTCCCGGGCGTCGTCAAGGGCGGGACGCGCTACGCCGACGCGAGTTTCAGCGTCGCAGTGACCGCACCGCCTCCGCCCCCGACCGGAAGCACGCTCGAGCTGCGATTGGGCGGCTTCGGCGGTTACGGCAGTCCAATCTCGGTGACCAAGGTGGCCTGGCGCGTCGAACCCAGTTGGGGCGCCCCTGCCGTGACAGGCAACGGCCCGACAGCGTCGGTCAGCCTGCCAGCACCCCCGCCCGGTACCTCCAACCCGCGGGCATCGGTGTTCCTGCAGGACTTCGCCGGCACCCGGACCGATGGCGGGGTCGCCTTCAAGCTCTGGCCCGACGCCTTGAGCCCGATGGTGATCGTGGCCCTGACCAAGCCGCATCTGCTCGTGGGCTTCCTGTTGACCACCGAGATCAGGAACGTCCTCGACGACAACGGCAACATCGTCGACCAGATCTGGGTCGCCGTCATCCGCTGGCAGGGCAC
>CAZPCM010000108.1:0-9164 GCA_964585085.1 uncultured Propionibacteriaceae bacterium | reverse complement strand
AGCAGGTCTGGCAGGCCATCGCCACAGCCAAGGGAATCAGCGCCTGGTTCCTCCCCACCGAACTGGAGGAACGCGAGGGCGGCGCCCTGCACTTCGCCATGGGCCCCGAGATGGGCTCCGACGGCCACGTCACAGGCTGGGACCCGCCACGCCGCATCGCCTACGAGGAGGACTGGGCCGCCCTCATGGGCATGGACCCGGACGCGCTCAGCCCGCTGACATCGGAGTTCCTGGTCGAGGCCCAGTCCGGCGGCACCTGCGTCGTCCGCGTCACCAGCAGCGGCTTCGGAACCGGCGCCGACTGGGAGTCGGAGTTCTGGGACGACATGGGCACGAGCTGGAGGCCGTTCTTCGACAACCTGCGTCTCTACCTTGCGCACTTCCCCGGCCAGGAGGCCACGACGCTGGAGGTCACCGCGTCGTATCCCGGCGACCCGGACGTGCTCTGGTCGATCCTGCACGACTCGCTCGAGCTGGGTGGCGAGGGCGAAGCGATCCAGGTGCGTGGGGCCACCGGCACGGTCGAGCGCGTCGGCGAACGGCAGGCGTTGGTCCGGCTCACCGCACCGGTGCCCGGGATGCTCAGCGTCTTCACGCACGGCCAGGGCGACGGCCAGGCCACTGCCGGCGTGCGGGCGTACCTGTTCTCCGCAGACGCGGCGGACTACGTGCAGCGCGAGGAGCCGGCCTGGCAGGCCTGGCTGCAGGGGCTGCCGGTCCCTGCTGAATGAGGTGGCAGACGGCCTCTGGGTGCGTCAGAGCGGGCTCACCGCATCGGCCAGCGCGATCTCAGAAGCGGAACTCCGTCCATGCACAAGTGCGGCAAGTGGAGTGCGTTGCGCACAGCAGCATGCTGGAACCAGGGCAGGCTGGCTGACCCGTACACGACCAGGCACGGCCGGTCGATCCTGGTGAGATCGGCCGAGGTGACTTGGTGGGTGGGACGTTCGGTGGGTCCCGACCGCCCATCCGCATGCGTGGCAACACCGTGGTCCCATCGCGCTGGCGAGTCGCCGATAATCAGCAGCGTGCTCCATCCGGATCTGTCTGCCGCTCGTTTCCTCCCCAAGTTCTCGATCGGACCTCGCACGCTGCGGCCGGTCAGGAGGGTCCCGGTTCCAGCGGCCAAGGTGCCGGCGGGGCTTGACGTGGAGGACGTTCACGTCGACGGGCCGGCAGGCAAGCTCCGGGTGCGGTTGTATCGTCCAGTCCAGCTGAGCCTGCCAGCCCCGGTCCTGGTGTGGTTCCACGGTGGCGGATACGTCATGGGGTCGCCCGAGCAGGACGACCGCACGTGCCTGGCGATCGCCGGCCGCCTGCAGATGACAGTGGCGTCGCTCGACTACCGGCTGGCCCCCGAACACCCCTTCCCCGCAGCACTCGACGACGCACACAGCGCGCTGCGGTGGCTCCTCGACCACGGCCCCCAACACCACGTCGACACCGCTCGGATCGCCGTCGGCGGCGCAAGCGCGGGAGGTGGGTTGGCCGCCGCATTCGCCCAACGCGTCCACGACGAGGGTCAGGTCGATCTGGCCTTCCAACTGCTGGTGTATCCGATGCTCGACGACCGGACCGTGTCCCGCACAGCGCCCCCTCCAAGGGATCTGCGGGTGTGGACACCGGCGAGCAACCGGTTCGGCTGGTCGTCCTACCTGGCGTCAACACCGGGAGGTCGCCATGCTCCGCCCTATGCGGTGCCCGCCCGACGTGACCACCTCGCCGGACTACCACCGGCCTGGATCGGCGTCGGCAGCGAAGACCTGTTCCACGACGAAGACTCCGACTACGCCCGCAGGCTCACCGCCCACGGCGTCCCCACCCGACTCTCGGCGATCCCAGGCGCCTGCCACGGCTTCGACGCACTGTTCCCCCGCAAGGCCCTGTCGCGACGATTCCTCGACGACCAAATGGACGCCCTCTCGACCGCGCTCCTACCACAGGCATGACCGCACTCCGTGGCAGAACGGGGCGTCCGCTGCCGTGCTTGGCTATCGCCCGCCGGCCAACTCAGCCCGAAGCGCGCGCGGCCCGAGACTCATCACGCCGCTCCCACCGACACCACGTCGACCGGCACGGTCTGAAGCCAGTTGACGCCGTCCGTCGCCTGGGAGCCGAGGGTCGGCTTGCTGCCGCGTCTGCTGACGTTGGGGCACGATGGTTCTGTCCGGCAGGGGAGGAAACGTGGCCAAGCTGAAGCTGGAGACGACCGACCCGGTATCGCTGACCCTGCTGATCCCGCTGTGGGCTCGCGCGGTCGAGCAGCGCGAGCCCGTACCGCTGGTCACTGACCCGATCGCCGCAGCGATGGTCGAGCGGATCGACTACGACTGGCGACAGATCCGCCTGGCCCGCGGCGACCTGGTCCAGTGCGTGGTCCGACTTCGCGAGTTCGATCGCTTCGTCCGCGACTTCCTGACACGCCACCCCACAGCAACGGTCGTCCACCTCGGCTGTGGCCTGGACGCCCGCTTCCAACGGGTCGACAACGGCCAGGTCCGCTGGTTCGACCTGGACCTGCCCGACGTCATCGCCCTGCGCCGACAGTTGATCCCCGAGACCGAACGCAACCACTACATGGCCCGATCAGCCTTCGAACCCGGCTGGATGGCCGAACTGGACCACCCCGACGGCACCCCACTGCTGTTCGTGGCCGAAGCCGTACTCCCCTACTTCGACCTGGCCCACGTCAAGAACCTCGTCCTCGCCGCGCAACGGCAATTCCCCGGAGCCGAACTCGTCACCGACCTCTGCACCCCGCACGCAGTGCGGATCAACAACCTTCACCTCCTGTTCACCCGCTCAGCAGCCCGCATGCAGTGGGCAGTCCGCGATCCCCACGAGCTCGAGGCCTGGAGCCCAGGGATCCGACTCGTGGAATCGTTCTACTACTTCGACAACCCCGAGCCACGGATGGGCCTGCCGTCCTGGTTCAGCCGCTTCCCGATCCTCAGCCGAGCCACCAGCATCCAGCGATACCAACTCGGCACACCTCCACCCACGCCAGTCCACGACGAGCACCAGCAACACACCCCCTGACGAGCAGCAACGGCTGAATGCCCGACACGCTGGCGGGGTTCCGGACGTCCGCGAAGTAGCCTGGACAGCGCCAAGCGGCGGCAGGCTTGGGGACGTGAAGGTCACCAAGATCGGCACCCGAAACCAAGGCTGAGAGCGTCCCATGGGACGTTCGGCGGCATGATCGACACACCACCCAACCCTGACCGTCCGGCGGAAACGGGGGGCACCACAGATGGCGAATAGAAGGGACACTGCCATGGCACACGAACACGTCGGCGAGCTGGTGTTGAGCGAGGCCGAGATCCGGGCCGGCGCCGACCGCGTGGCAGCCCGCCTGAACAGCCGGTACACGGCAGCAGACGTGATCACCGTCGTCCCCGGCGGGATCCTCTTCACCGCCGACCTGGTGCGCAAGCTCGACTTCGACGTGCGCATGGACTACATCTCCTGCCCCCACACTCCCGGGGAGCGGGACAACCAGTCGGTCATCGTCTTCCACGACAACCTCGGCATCGCCGGGCGCGACGTGATCCTCGTTGACGACGCCATCGAGTCCGGCGGCACGATGAAGCGTCTCGTGGAGTACCTGACGACCAGCTACGCGCCGGCGTCGTTGGCGATCGCCACGCTCTTCGTCAAGCCGGGACGCGTCGAGATCCCGGCCGACCAGTTCTACGGCCACGAGATGGACAGCGACGACCTGCTCGTCGGCTACGGGCTCCCCTGGGAGCACAAGTACCGCAACCTCCCCTTCATCTCGAAGGTGGTGCAGTAGCAGGTGACCGGACGCCCTCGACCGGTCGGCGCCTCCAGGTCCGTCCGATGGCTCCCTGCGGCCTCAGCTCGGGTCACCGAACTCATGAGCTGAGTGGCCGGCCGGTCAGCCGGCCGGCTCAATCGAACTTCGGGACGACCAGCGCCTGCCAGGTCTGCGGCCCCGCGACCCCATCTGACGGTGGCAGGAACACGTCCTGGACAGCACGCACCGCGGTCTCGGTGGCCGGCCCGAACGCCCCGTCCACAGTCACGTCCTGCAGCAGGCACTGGGCCGCACGGACGGCCTCGCCGTTGTCCCCGGGGCCGACGGTGATGATGAGGTACGGCCAGTCCCGCTGGCCGCAGGTCGTACTGATCTCATCCGTGCGGTGGTCGAGCTGGAACTGCCGCATGGCCTCGCCCGACAGGGGGCCGAAGACCCCGTCGGCGGAGATCGTCGCGCCATGGGCTCGCAGCAGGTGCTGCACGGTCAGCACCCGCCAGTTCGTGGCCTGGGTGGCGCCGACCTTGACCAGCGGCCAGGCTCCCTGGCCACGGGTGAGGAACGACCAGCTCTGTCTTCCCACGACGCCGTCCTGGGTGAGTCCCCAGTCGCTCTGGAACGAAAGGACGCGCCCGCGGGTGACGGGTCCGAAATCGCCGTCGACCAGCAGCGGATCGTCCCCGGGGAACCTGAGCAGCCCGAGGCTCTGAACCGCACTGACGGCATCGCCGGTGCTGCCGAGGCTGACCGTGATCACGAGTTTGGGCCACGTAGACGGGCCGACCACCCCATCGGGCACGAGGCCTTCAGCGGTTTGGAAGGCGCGGACCGCAGCATCGGTCGCCGGTCCGAAGTCACGGTCGACAGCGACCGCATGCCCGTGGGCCCGAAGCAGGTACTGGATGACCGCAACCCGGTCGGACGTCTCGCCGTCCGACACCGTCGTCCAGGGATACAGGTTCATACGAGCCTCCCTCCGCCGGGAGGCGGTGCAGGGTACAGCCGCCTCGTCCCTCCAGTGAACACCCCTGCCTGGGCCGGCGGGTAGTGGTTGCGCCTCTGAACCGCAGCCCGCCGGATCCAGTGAAGAAGGGTTCAAGGCGTCCGGTCACGCCGAATCCCGCTCCTCGCCGGGCTTGCGGGGGCAGGATGGAACCATCGGCTTGCTGCCAACCCGCAGCGCCCCGCAGAAGGGGGAACCATGGCCAACGCATCCATCGCCGAGCTGGCCACAAGGGCCGCCCCGTTGCCCACCACACGGTTCACCGAGGGCGCGTGCGCGTGCACCGTGACTTGTGAGGCCCGGCACCTGGCCTACGTGAAGCGCACCCGCCTCCGTCGTCGCCGCCGCCACGTGTCGGTCGATTTCGTGCTGTTCCTCACCGGATGGGAGGCCGAGGACGCCGCGGCGGCGCGCGGTGATGAGTCTCCGCCGCCCAACGACTACTACATCGTCAACGACACCACGACGGTGCGCGAGTTCCCAGTGCAGGCCGGCATCGATGTGCACGTGGTGGTCAATCCGGACGGGACCACCAACCCCGACGGCTACGACCTGCCGCTGGATGAGTGGATCGATGCGATCACCGGGCCGGATGCCGCGCTGTACCTGGCCAACGCCTACTGGCTCAGCTTCACCGGCGTGGACAACACGATCTGCGCCATCGAAGCGCAATGGGTGCCCTGATCCCTTGTCGGCGCGGATCGGGCGCCGGCGGCCTCCGCGGAGGAAGATCCTGACGAGCCGGGGCGGCGAATCCTGATCGGGACTGGAATTCGGCTGGCGAATGCCCGGCCGCACCGACCACGTTGGGACTCTCACACGTCACGGACAACTGGCGGTCGGGATTAGCCCCACCACCGGCCGACGCAAAGCGATCCGAGTAGCCTCGGAAGCGTCCTTCGTGGCCAGCGCTGGCAGCGACAGGAGGTCACCATGTCCAGCACGCGTCGCCCCCTCATTCCTCTCGTGGTCATCCTCTTGTCCTTGGGCCTTCTCACCGGCTGCCCACAAGCACCCACCTCCACGCCCACGACCGCCACGACGGCGAGCCACAGTGCCACCATCGGCCTCGAGGGCGGCACCGTCTCGATCGACGGCGGGCCGAGCATCGAGATCCCGCCCGGCGCCCTCACCAGCGGCCCCGTGAACATCTCCCTCGGCACGTCGGACGCTCAGCCCGGGCTGCCGGCCGGCCTCACACTGGTCGGTGACGTCTGGGACATCGGTCCCGCCGGGACGGCGTTCACCACCCCGGCACGCGTCACCTTGCCCATCCCCAAGGGGCTGGACCCCGGTGACGTCCTCGGGGTCTTCACGCTTGAACCGAGCACTGGGTCGTGGGTCAGCGTGTCGAGCTCGATCGACCTCAAGGCCAGCTCGGTTTCTGCAGCCGTCGATCACCTCTCGCCGTTCGGGATCTACGGCGGACGCGCCGAAGCGGCCAAGACGGGCGGCTGGATCCAGGTCGTGAACTCGTACGCCCGAGGCTCCCTCAGCTTCCCGGGAGGCCAGGGACTCCCCATGCACAGGGAGAATCTGGTCTGCTTCACGGCCTACAACCCCACCAATCCGGGGTTGTTGGTGTCGCCGTCCTGGGACGTCGTGGTCGCAACCCCCTATTGGGGGCCGACAGCCGACCCGCGGCCGACGGTGGCCGAGTTCTGGCTGCCGGCCGGTAACTACACCGTGGAACAGGGGATCTTCGCCTCGGAGATCAACAACAACCCCACCTACACTCCGCAGATGTTGTGGTGGACCCGGTCACCCCAGGCCCTCGCCATCACCCCCGGACGGACGGTCAGGTTCCAGAACTTCCCCGCCGTCCCACCTGCCGCCAGCACCGGCTTCGTCAAGCGTCCCAACAGCTGTGCAGTCAAATGGTCGGCCAGGAAGCCGACGGCAACCCCGACGACCTCCCATTCACCGACACCTACACGCCTCCCGCCGGAACTCCCAGCCGACTGGACCTTCGTCTGCGCAGGGAGCCCGAACCTGTTCAAGCTCGACACCCTGACGAAGAACGACGACGGCACGTTCACCGGTACCGGGCATCTGGTCTCCAATCCCTCCTACACCTGGGACCTCAGTGGACGGACCAGCGACGACCAGGTGTCCTGGTCGGTCACCTACACCGGCTCAGAGGCCGGGTTCGTCTACTCGGGGACTGGAACGATTGCTGCCGACGGCTCGCTGCACAGCGACGTGGACGCGAACGTCAACAAGTGCACCGAGGTCTACACCAGCGGCGGGATCTTCCCCTGACGGCGGCGGGCAGCCTGCCCCGACCGGCGGGACGCGACCGAGGACGCAGCCCCGAACGGGCCGAACGGGTGACGGTGCTGGACGAACACCTTCGGACACCGCCCGCGTGGCCCACCACCCGGGTGCCCTGGGCTCACCGCGAGGCTGGGGACACACGGCGGACGCTTTCACGTTGAAAGTGCTTCCTTGCGCGTGGGTGAATGGGACTTCGCAATCACATTCTCCCAAGCCGGAAACACTTTCGCTGTTCAGACTCCGAGTCTGACTCCACCCTCATGAAAGCGCGCGGTTGGAAGGTGTCCGTCAGGAAGCGGTGTAGCCTCAAGCCGTCAGGAAAGTGGACACATTTCGCCAAGCCAGCTGCGTTCTGTCGGGTTTGGTGAGTTGAGAAGGGGCGATATCCATGATTATCACCGGGCTCTGGCGCACGCTGTTGGGCGGGGCGTTGGCGCTGACTCTCGGCACGGCCGGCCTACCACCCGCGACAGCCGCAGAAGGCGACGCCGTCAGCATTCCGGACTCCAACTTCGCCCAGTGCATCACGAGGAAGCTTGGACTGGCTGCTGGAGCGCGGGTCACCGAACAACAGCTCGTCGGTATCACCAGGCTGATCTGTGACAACTATGGCATCAGCAGTATCGCCGGTGCTGACAAGCTGATTGGGCTCGAAGAGCTGTCGCTGCCACACAACCAGATTGGCAGCATCGCGTCGCTGGCGCGACTCACCAACCTGGACTGGGTCGACCTTTCTTTCAACAAGGTCAGTGATCTGGGGCCGCTGACTGGCCTCGACGTGAGTTTGTGGCTGCGCGGCAACCAAATCACCGACCTATCGCCCGCTGGGATTGACCGACCCGGAGGGCGCAATTCAGGCTATTGGTGTGACTACGCAGGGTGTCGCGAGGTTGGTGCCACAGAACAGAAGATCTCCTTGGCTGCGGCCAAGGTGGGGGTTCCGTTCCCACTGGTGGTGAAGGGATTGGAGGGAGACGCGGTGCCGTTGACCGTCCCGGCGGGGGCCTCCTACAACCAGGCCAAGGGCGAAGTCACCTACGACGCACCCGGCACCTATAACATAAGCTTCCTCGTCAAGAGTTATGACGACGAGAATTCCAGCTTCTTCCCAGCATTCTCCGGCACGATCACCCAGCAGGTCATGCCAGCATGGTCAGTGTCCCGGGTGGCTGGCTCATCCCGGTATGGGACGTCGGCGAAGGTGTCGAAGTATGGGTTCCCGACAACGGGTGTGCCAGTGGCGTATGTGTCCACCGGGCTGGCTTCCCGGACGCTCTGGCCGGATCCGCTGCCGCCGCTTTCAAGGGCGGGCCGTTGCTGCTGGTGAGGTTGGGTTCAATTCCGGCCGAAGTGAAGACGGAACTGGCGCGGCTGAAGCCGAAGCGGATCGTGGTGCAGGGGTCGGCGTCGGTGGTGTCCGACAGTGTGCTGCGGCAACTGAAGGGGTATGCCACCTCCGGTCAAGTTACCCGCAACGCCGGGGCCACCCGGTACGACATCGCGATTGTCACCTCTCGTAACACCTGGACCGCTGGCGCGGAAAACGTCATCCTGGCCAACGGGTCCAACTTCCCTGACGCACTGTCCGGTGGCAGCCTGTTCGCTGGACACCCGGGGCCGGTGCTGCTAGTGCCGAACAGCGGCGGTCTGCCCTCGGCGGTGGCTGCCGAGATCACCCGGCTGCAGCCGAAGCGGGTGTTCCTCATCGGCTCGGTCAAGGCCGTCTCCGCGACGGTTGAAGCTCAGTTGAAAGCGAAAGGCCACGACGTGATCCGGCTGGCCGGAGCCAATCGGTATTCGACCTCACTGGCAATCGCCCAGCACGCCTACCCGGCCGCTGGGACTGCCGATGAGGTGTTCGTTGCGACCGG
Source organism: uncultured Propionibacteriaceae bacterium (assembly GCA_964585085.1). GTDB lineage: Bacteria > Actinomycetota > Actinomycetes > Propionibacteriales > Propionibacteriaceae > Propionicimonas. The sequence continues at coordinate 232 of CAZPCM010000108.1, read as the reverse complement.
CGTCAACTTCCCCGACGGCCTGTCAACGGGACCGCTCTCCGCAGCGAGGAGAGGCCCTATTCTGCTGGTCAACGGCACCTGCCTCACCCCACAAGCTGCCGCCTACCTAACCAAACTGGCGCCCAGCAAGATGACCCTGATCGGCGGGTCTTCGGTGGTGGGTGCCGGGATCGAGGCGTTCACCATCTGCGGGTAATCCCCGGGAACACGGCGGAACCGAATGGTCCAGCAC
>CAZPCM010000107.1:0-9312 GCA_964585085.1 uncultured Propionibacteriaceae bacterium | reverse complement strand
GGAAGCTCTCCAGGCCCAGCAGGTGGGCGGCCTCCATGACGCGGGCGTCACGTTCAGCCTTCGGCACGCCGGCCATCTTCAAGGCGAAGCCCATGTTGTCCCCCACAGTCATGTGCGGGTAGAGCGCGTAGTTCTGGAACACCATCGCGATGTCCCGGTCCTTCGGGGGCAGATCGGTCACATCCTTGTCGCCGATGAAGATCTTGCCGCCGTTGACCTCTTCGAGGCCGGCCAGCATACGCAACGAGGTGGACTTGCCGCAGCCGGAGGGTCCGACCAGGACCATGAATTCGCCGTCGCCGATCTCGAGATTCAGCTTGTCGACAGCGGGGTGATCGGCACCAGGGTAGACGCGCGTGGCGTCCCTGAAACTAACGGTGGCCATGCCACTCATCCTTTCCACGGGCAGGTACGTGCCCGACGATCCGTAGTGGAGTTTCTGCCGCGGACGTTGCGGCGTGCCTATCCTCTCACGTCGCGGCCGGTGTCCACCACTCGGCGCCGGTGCGCCTGGGGGCGCGACAAGGCCCGGGTAGGCTCGGTCGTGTGACCAGCGACCAGTCTGCCGAGCCCGGGCCCGTGGCAGCGTCAGAGGCCCCTGAGAAGGAGTGGTGGGAGGATCCGTCGCTGCCCTGGCGGCACAAGCCCACCCGTGCCGACATCGCGTGCTTCAGCTGGTTGAGCATCGTCGCGGTCTATGGGCTCGTGATGTTGCCGCTGCGTCCGGTGATCCTGGGCCTGGCGCCCCAGTTGATCGGAAGCCTGGGCTACCGGACCGGCTTCGTCATGAGCGGGGCGTTGGCGGCCACCGGGGACCGCTGGTGGCCGGTGGTGCTCATCGCGGGAAGCCTCGGCGCCATGAAGTTCGACTGGGTCTACTGGTGGGCCGGCAAGCTCTGGGGTCGCAATCTCATTGAGGTGTGGTCGAGCCGGTCGCCGCGCGCCCGGCGCGCCAATGAGCGGGCCGAAAAGCTTGCCCGTCGTTATGAAGGGCTGGCCATCGCGGCGACGTTCCTGCCCATCCCGCTGCCGGCGGGGGTCATCTACGCGGTCCTGGGAGAAGCGGGCACCACCCTGCGCAAGTTCCTGACTGTGTGCATCACCTCTGCGGTGGTGAGCACGGCCGGGTACATGTACCTGGGCTTCTCGATCGGTGAACCGGCGGTGGCGCTGATGGAGGCCTACGGACAGTACTTGTGGTACCTCTCGCTGGCGATTCTGGCAGGCATGGCGGGCACGTGGTTCTGGAGGAACCGAGCCGGCAGTGCGGCAGGGTGAGAGCGGAGCCTCCGACAGGATTCGAACCCGCGACCGTCCGCTTACAAGGCGGGAGCTCTACCAACTGAGCTACGGAGGCGTGGGTCCAAGGACCCTCTGACATTGTGGAGGAATCGCCCGTGGTTGTCGAAGGCGACCGGCCGGGCCTCGGACGTGGTCGCCAGGCGCGCCAAATCCGTCACTCGATCGGGCGAAAGCTCGGAATTCCGGCTTCTGGGTGATCGAGTGCAGGAAAAAGGGCGCCGCAGCAGGGTCACGAACCGGAAACCGTGGTCCGCAGATCGGCGAGCTCCCAGGGGCGATGAAGCTCCCAGTGGCCGGCTTCCTGCGCCTCCCACTCCTCCCAGTGCGCGATGAGCGGTTCACCGTCGCGGGCGAAGGCGCGCTCCTGACGGGAGCGGGCGTCGAGGTCGCACCAGATGCCCACGGTTGCCAAGGCTCGGCTCTGAGGCGTCAGCGCGCCGCACCCTTCGATGATCAATGAGCGTTCGGGGTCGATCGCCACCCATTCCGCGCGAGCCTGCCGGGACCAGTCCCACCTCCGGAACCCCGGACGCCACGACCTGAGCAGTCGGGTGTGGACTGCCCTTGATCCTTCAGCCAGCCCGGTCCAGCCAGGGTAGATGTCGTCCAGGCCCACCAATTGAACCGGTCCCGGCCAACGCGCTGCCAGTTGCAGGCCCAGCGTCGTCTTGCCTGAGCCGGCGCCGCCGTCGATAAGTACCACCGACCGACGGGTCGTCCCCCGGGCCAGGCGGACGCACTCCTCCACGACCTCGCCCGGCTGTCGATGAGCGGGCACCCCTGCTGTCAGCGCAGGCCGGACGAGGTGACGAAGGCGAGCGCGTCGCCCTCGATGTGGACGCCGGTGTCGGTTGCAGGGATGAAAGCGGCTTCTCCCTGGGCGAGTTGCAGTCGCTGGTCTTCGGCCGCAAGTTCCAGCCCGCCGTCGACCACCAGCAGGATCCGGGCGGAACGACGGCCTGGCAACCGGATGCCACCATTCCCATCGCCCACCGAGATGCGCCACACGTCGAACTCCTCACACGGCGTGGGGTACCGCTCGACTCCCTGACGCACCTCCACCGGCGCGGTGATCAGGGGTTCGCCGGGCTCGAAGTCGACGACCCTGACCAGTTCTGGGATGTCGATGTGCTTGGGGGTGAGTCCGCCTCGGATGACGTTGTCGGAGTTGGCCATCACCTCGATCCCGGTGCCGCGCAGGTGGGCGTGCATCCGTCCTGCCGGGACGTAGTGGGCCTCGCCCGGCTGCAGGGTGACCCGGTTCATCAGCAGCGCAGCGATGATGCTGCGGTCGCCGGGGAAGACCGCGTCGAGTTCGACTGCGGTGCGGGCGAACTCGCCAACAGGGCCTTCATCGGCCGTGTGACGCAGCGCAGCCGAGCAGACCGCCTCCGTGAGGCGTGCCCGCTCGCCCTCCAAGCTCAGCACTTCGAGGAACACCTGCTCCAGCGCTGCAGCCCCCTTGCGCTGCGTGAGAGGACGGATCACCGAGTCGAGCTCCTCGGCTACTCCGATCGCGGCGAACAGGGCAGCAGTCTGAATCGGGTCGCGGAAGCCGCTGAGCGTCTCGAACTCATCCAGGGCGATCATGATCTCGGGCTTGGGCCAATCGTCCTTGTAGGTCCGTTCCGGGGAGTCGAGCGGGATTCCGGCGGCGTTCTCGCGCTCGAAGCCCTGCTCGGCCTGGGCTCGTGACGGGTGGGCCTGCAGGGACAACGCATGCCGGGCGGACAGCACCTTCATCAGGTAGGGCAGTTGGATGCCGAAGGCCTCCTCGGTCCGGGTGCCAAGCACGTCGGGGTTCTCGCGAACCACCGCATCGAGCGCGCCCTCGGCCAACCGTGAGGGCGACAACGCATGCGCGCCCAGCCAGTACTCGGCATGCGGGCTCCCATCGGACGGTCGCCCCAGCAGAGCCGGGATGGCATCGGTTGTTCCCCAGGGATAGTGCTGAACTGTGCCGTGCAGAAGCTGAATCGGGGACCCCTTACCTATTGCTTGCCGGGGTGCGCAACCTGGTCACCCCCGAACTTGATTCTACCGGACGGTGCCGATCCCGCCGGACGCGGCGAATGACACCCTTGTGATTTGGTCCTAGGATGGCGCCATGATCGAACCGCTGGCTGCAGGGGCGCCCGCGCTCAGCGAGCGCGACGCCGCCATTCTCGACTTCGAGAAGCAGTGGTGGTCACTCCCCGGCAGCAAGGAGTCCGAGATCCGCGAGCGGTTCGACATTTCGGCCCCTCGCTACTACCAGATCCTCAACCAGCTGATCGACACCGAGGCCGCCCTCGTCCACGACCCGCTGTTGGTCAAGCGGTTGCGCCGCCTCCGCGCGGCCCGGCAGATGGAACGCTCAGCTCGGCGGTTGGGCGTCACCATCCGGGTTTAGGCCCAGCCCTTCAGGTCGACCTCCCAGCCGTCGAACTCGGAGGGCCAGGTTTCTGAAGCCGGCATTGGTGATCGGATTCTCGGGATACCCGCCGCTGGATAGGCCGGCCTTACGCTCGAAGATGTTTCCCGACGCCCAGTCTCCGGTCCTCAGCCAGGACCACACACAGGCAGCTCCGTAGAGCGGAAGGAACGGCAGCCCCAGCAGCGCCAGGTATTGCCAGGAGTGGGCGTCCTCGTGGTCCGTGGTTCCGGGCACCAGGACTTCCATCTCCTCGAGAGTGCGCGCGGTGACGACGACGTTCCCGATCGTGAAGGCCCCCGCTCGGGGGAACCGCAGCCGGTAGCGTTCCGCGAGCACCAGGCCCCGGGGGCCGCGGCGGAATCGAGCTCCGCCCGCCGCGCCGACCAGGAGGCCCACGGGGGTTGACATGTTGGCGACGTTTCCGATCTGGCGGAGCAGGTTCGCGACTCGCCGCTGCATGCCCACAGTGTGGCAGGGGTCCCGGGGGCTCAGCGAGGGTGATTGACTCGGATTGGGCGTGGCTTCTCGAGGCTGTGGATAACCAGCCTGGGTGCGTTGCGAGCGGTCGGCTCGGCCAACTAGCCTTTTCGGATTGCCCCCATGGATCGAAGGAGTGTGTAGTGCAGCAGGCTGTCGTTTCCCTGAAGCGCATCGCGGCGTCGGTGGCTATCGCCGGCGTCCTCGTTGGAACGAGCGTCGCGGGTTCGACTCCTGCGTCCGCGGCACCAGTGCCGGGTGCGGCGGGCTCACCAGTCCTCGGCCTTTCGAGAACTGGTCTCCCGGCCGAGCAGGCGGCCAAGATGGTGGCGACTGTCAACGTCAACGTGCGCACCGGTGCGGGGATCGATTACCCGATCGTGGCCGTGGCCATGAAGGGCGCTTCGTTGAAGCTGACCGGGCGAACGACGGACGGCTACGCCGAGGTCACCTATGCCGGCGCGGCCCGCTGGGTTTACGCCGGCTACCTGGCTGAGAACGCGTCGACGCTGCCGCCGATCATCGCCACCGGTATCACCAGCGCCCAACTCACGCTGCGGTCGGAGCCGTCGCCGAACGCAGCCTCCTCCGGACTGCTGCCGGCGAAGTCCGTGGTGAACCTGACGGGGGCCGTCTCCGGCCGCTATCGCCAGATCGTGCTCGACTCGGCCGTCCGCTGGATCCTCTCCGCCTATGTCACCGCGGCACCCATCGGGCCCGTGGCGACCGGCAAGCCGCCCGCCCCGGTCGTGGTCACTCTCTCGGGGGTCAACAACTTCCGGGACGCGGCGGGCGACATCGCCACGCTCAAACGAGGCGTCCTGTGGCGGTCGGCGAAGCTTGCCGACGCCACCAGCGCGGATGAGGGGAAGCTTGCCTCGCTCCTAGCCGGCGGCCTGATCATCGATCTGCGGACGTCCGGCGCCGTGAGCGGCGCGCCCGACCCCACGCTGCCGGGGGTGACCCGGCTGGAGTTCCCGATCGCATCGAAGGCCGACTATCCGCGCTATGTCACCGAAGCGGCCCGTCGCGCGAGCATCGCCCAGGCGATCACCGCCGTGGCGAACGCCAAGGGTGCGGTGCTCATCCACTGCACGGCCGGCAAGGACCGGACGGGATGGACGGTGGCCATGATCCAGTTCGCCTTGGGTGCAACGGAGGCCGAGGTCCGTGCCGAGTACCTCAAGAGCCCCAACGTTGACATTGCCGACCTCGAGGCCGGACTGGCGGAGGCGCGCAGACTGTACGGCTCGATCGACAACTACCTGACCACGGGTCTCGGATTGAAGGCGGAGACCCTGGCCCTGCTGAAGGCGCGGTTGACGGCCTGAGTAGGCAACCGCCCGGGAGCGTGCTCACGGGCGACCGGTAGGGTGTCGCCGGACGGCGTATCGCCGTCCGTGTGGGGAGTCCTGCGGGGGGTTGAGGATGTCAGTGCCGCTGATGGCGCCGCGGATCGCTGGTCTTGAGTTCATCCGTGTGTTGGGTGAGGGCGGGCAGGCGCAGGTTTTTCAGTTTGCCCAGCAGATGCCGTATCGCCAGGTGGCGGTGAAGGTGTTGAAGGATCCGTTGCCGTCGTCGGAGGTGCGGGAGCAGTTTTTCACTGAGGCGAATTTGATGGCGTCGCTGGAGCATCCTTACATTGTTTCGGTGTATTCGGCTGGGACGACGGCTGATGGGCGTCCGTTTTTGGTGATGCAGTATTACCCGCATGCGAGTTTGGCGGAGCGGGTGCGTCGTGAGCGGTTGCGGGTGGAGGAGGTTGTGCGGATCGGGATTCAGGTCGGGAGTGCTGTGGAGACGGCGCATCAGGCGGGGGTTCTGCATCGTGATATCAAGCCGCACAATATTTTGACGAATCAGTATGGGGCGCCGGGGTTGAGTGATTTCGGTATTGCGTCGCAGGTGGGGATGGTGGGGGCGGTGACGTCGTTTTCGGCGCCGTGGGCTCCGCCGGAGGTGTTGGCTGATGATGGTCGGGTGTCGGTGGCGTCGGATGTGTATTCGTTGGGTGCGACGTTGTGGCATTTGTTGGTGGGTCATTCTCCGTTTGCTGGTCGGGAGGGTTGTTCGCTGGCGGAGTTGATGCGTCGGATTCGGGAGGTGCCGGCGCCGGTGACGGGGCGTGGGGATGTTCCGCGGTCGTTGGAGGCGTTGTTGCAGGCGATGTTGGCGAAGGAGCCCGCGTTGCGTCCGCCGTCGGCTTTCGATGTGGTCCGCACCCTCCAAGGCATCGAGCGCGAACTCGGATTTCCCCCGACCGAGGCCGTGATGCAGGCCATTAGCATCACGCGGCGCGCTGCTTCTGCGCCGGGCGACGATCTCACCCGCGTGCGGGCTGCGGCGCGGCGACCGATCGACCCGACTGTGAGTGCCACGGCGCTCAAGCCTCCGCCACCGGTTCCGGATCTCCCGCCCGCCTCTCTGGCCGGTCCTGGTCGGCCCCGCCAGAGCCGTGTCTGGATCTGGTCCCTGGTCGGGGTTGTCAGCGTGCTCGTCGTGGCGCTCGTCGTCCTGGGACTCAACCGTCTGGAGGGAGCCGGTGCCGCTGCTGGGCCGACGGTAACCATGACCCCACCGCGGACCACAACGACCGTCACAGCATCGTCGGCTCCCGCCCCGGCGACGTCTGAGGCGGAGCCCGCCGCAACCGCGTCAGAGCGCAGTTTCCGTGTGTTGTCTTCCATCGGTGTCATGCATGCTGCCGACGGATTGGCCCTCGACCCGCAGTCCGATCGACTGTTCTGCGCGAGTTGGGGCAACGGGAAGGTGTCCGTGGTCGACCTCGCCACGCGCACGAGGCGCGATGTGAAGGCTGGCTCCGGAACTGCCGGGCTGGCGCTCGATTCGACCACCCGTCGGCTGTTCGCCTCCAACTCCAAGGGCGATGACGTCACGGTATTCGACGCAGACACCATGGAGATCCTCCAACGGTTGCCGACCGGCAACGGGTCGGCCGCTCTCGCGCTGGACTCGGCCGCCGGGAGGCTGTACGTGGGCAACCAATTCGCCGACTCGATCACCGTCGTCGACACCGGTGACCTGACGATCGCCGGTGTCATCACCGGCGTCACCAACCCTCGTGGCCTGGCGGTGGATCCCGCCTCGGGGCTGCTGTACGCGTCCAACGGCAAGGGAACGTCCGTGGCTGTGGTCGACGTCGGATCACGCACGAAGGTGGGCACCATACGGGTGGGCAGCAAGCCGCTGGGGGTGACCCTGGACGCCGCGGCGGGCGTGCTCTACGTGGCGAACTCGGGATCGAACACGCTGTCTGTCGTCGACACCAGCACGCGAGACGTTCGCACCGTGCCGGTGGGGAGCGGTCCGATGGCTGCGGCCGCGGACCCCGGACGCGGGCTGGTGTATGTGACGAATCTCGAAGCTGACTCCGTGTCGGTGATCGACACGGAGTCGTGGCGAGTGCTGGACGAATTGGGCGTAGGTGACGCCCCCGAGATTCCGCTGGTCGATCCGTCCAGTCACCGGGTCTACGTCAGTAACTGGTACAGCGGCACCGTCTCGGTGATAGGGGAGATCCGGTAACCTCCGTCCGGACGTGTCGGGCCTGCCGGTCCGTCGGCCGATATCGTGGCGCTGGCCGACGGCGCATGCTGTCCATTCCTGCGGGGGGTTGAGGATGTCAGTGCCGCTGATGGCGCCGCGGATCGCTGGTCTTGAGTTCATCCGTGTGTTGGGTGAGGGCGGGCAGGCGCAGGTTTTTCAGTTTGCCCAGCAGATGCCGTATCGCCAGGTGGCGGTGAAGGTGTTGAAGGATCCGTTGCCGTCGTCGGAGGTGCGGGAGCAGTTTTTCACTGAGGCGAATTTGATGGCGTCGCTGGAGCATCCTTACATTGTTTCGGTGTATTCGGCTGGGACGACGGCTGATGGGCGTCCGTTTTTGGTGATGCAGTATTACCCGCATGCGAGTTTGGCGGAGCGGGTGCGTCGTGAGCGGTTGCGGGTGGAGGAGGTTGTGCGGATCGGGATTCAGGTCGGGAGTGCTGTGGAGACGGCGCATCAGGCGGGGGTTCTGCATCGTGATATCAAGCCGCACAATATTTTGACGAATCAGTATGGGGCGCCGGGGTTGAGTGATTTCGGTATTGCGTCGCAGGTGGGGATGGTGGGGGCGGTGACGTCGTTTTCGGCGCCGTGGGCTCCGCCGGAGGTGTTGGCTGATGATGGTCGGGTGTCGGTGGCGTCGGATGTGTATTCGTTGGGTGCGACGTTGTGGCATTTGTTGGTGGGTCATTCTCCGTTTGCTGGTCGGGAGGGTTGTTCGCTGGCGGAGTTGATGCGTCGGATTCGGGAGGTGCCGGCGCCGGTGACGGGGCGTGGGGATGTTCCGCGGTCGTTGGAGGCGTTGTTGCAGGCGATGTTGGCGAAGGAGCCCGCGTTGCGTCCGCCGTCGGCTTTCGATGTGGTCCGCACCCTCCAAGGCATCGAGCGCGAACTGATGTTCTCCGCCACGGAGGCGGTCATGCCGCTGGAGCGGACGCCCGGCTGGATGGCGTCGACCGTGGGGCTGCCGTTGGGTGAGCCAACCCGCCTCGGTGCGGGTGCGGCGGCGATGGCCGCGGCGATGCCTGCCATGCCCGATCGGGGGTTTCGGCCGGTCGCTGCGGATCAGGCCCACGGCCCTCGCGTCAGCGACAAGACGGCCGCCTCCGACGCATCCGCCTTGGCGGCGGTAGCGGCCAGCGCCGTCGCGGATGCGCGTGACCGGACTCCTGGCGAGGGGACCGCTTGGCCTGACGCCGTGCCGTTGCCCACGGCAGAGGAGTACTTCTCGCAGACCCAGCGACCGGACGCCGACCCACGCCCCGCACCGACCATTGAGCAGGCCGCTCGGGGAAGGGGACGCCTGTCCGCCGAAGCTGCGTGGCAGCGCCTCTCCTCGTGGCTGAACCCCCGCGAACGTCGGGTCGCGCTGCTCCTCGTGCTGCTGCCGGTGCTGACGCTCGGTGGCGGTCTGGGCCTGTGGTACGGCTACACCCAGCAGAAGTTCTTCGTCGGCCACAACGACACCACGGTGGCGGTATTTCAGGGCATCCACGAGACCGTCCTGACCCTGCCGCTGTCGCACGTCGTCCAAGCCGACACCACCCGGCTGG
>CAZPCM010000106.1:0-9464 GCA_964585085.1 uncultured Propionibacteriaceae bacterium | reverse complement strand
GGTTAGCGTGCGAAGAATTGCTGTTCTGATGACGTTCCTGATGGCGCTTGTGGCGGGAGTTGCGGCCAATCCGGTGCCCGCGCTCGCGGCACCTGCGGCGCCGACGATGACGATCACCGATCCCTACGAAGGCCAGACCGTCCCGTTCCCGGGGCAGGCGGTGACCTTGTCGGGCGCGCTCGGTGTCGCGGCAGCGCGAAGCGTGACCCTGCAGTACTACTCCTCGAGCTGGAAAACCTACGCCACCGCTACGACGGACGCCGGCGGCAACTACACGTTCCAGGCGAGCACGACGTCAAGCTCGCGGAGGTTCCGGGTCAACGCCCCGGCATCGGGAGCGTTGGTGGCGCTCACCACAGACGAAGTCGTCGTGACCACGCAGAAGGACACGGTGACCATCAGCGTGCTGAGGCTGGGCGCGAATCTGCGCGTGACTGGCTCAGCGCTGCCGATCGTGAAGGACCGCTCGTTCGCGCTGCAGAGGAAGTCCGGAAGTTCGTGGGTGGCCGTGGCGACGACGACGGAAACCGACTCCGGGGCGCTCAAGATCGAGATCCCCGCGGCCGGCTCACAGTCCTACCGCTGGGTGGGCGCTCCGGTGCTGTCAAAGCTGAACAACCAGCTCTCCAGTGGCGTGACGTCCAGCACTTATGCCTTCACCGCATCGCCTGCCACCCTCGGCAAGAACGTGATCTACGTCACCACCGACAGTGGAAGCACGCCCTCCACCAAGGGCAAGGAGTACACCGGCTCGGCGGTTCTGGTCTCGGGAGACACCGCGACGGAGTCCCTGCGCCTGGAGACCATCGCGGTGCGCGGCAACTCCAGCGCGACCAAGGCCAAGAAGCCCTACAAGTTGAAGTTCATCGACAAGCAGAAGCCCTTCGGGATGAAGTCGGATCGCACCTGGATTCTGCTCGGCAACTACCAGGACTGGTCGCTGATCCGCAGCCGGATCGCCTTCGGGCTCGGCCGGTCCCAGAACGGGCTGAAGTGGACGCCCAACGAGGTCTTCGCGGAGCTGTACATCAATGGGAAGTACCTGGGCAGCTACGAGATGGTCCAGTCGATCAAGATCGACAACAACCGGGTCAACGTGAGCAAGGACACCGGTCAGGTCATGGAGCACGATCCGCACTGGGTCGATGACGAAACAGAGGGGTTCGTCGGCACCTCCGGAATGAACTACGAGTTCAAGGACCCCGATGACCTGGTGAAGACTGGCGGCACGTCGGAGGATCTCACCCCGGAGCGCATCGCCAAGATGACCACCAAGATCCGCCAGTTCGAGTCGATCCTCTACACCAAGGACTGGAGCAAGATCACCCTCGACGCCAGCAACAACCCCCTCTACAACGGGGCACCGCTGGCGGCTGCGGAGGACTGGATGACCTACCTCGACCTGAACTCAGCGGTTGATTACATCCTGACCAGGGAGTTCACCAAAGACAACGACGCGGACTTCTACCGCAGCAACTTCTTCTACACCAACAACGTGCTGCCGTTCTTCAACGGGTCGAACACCACCTATAAGTACAGCTACCCGACCGGGGACACCTCGTCGGACAAGTTCTTCATGGGTCCGATCTGGGACTTCGACCGCAGCGCAGGTTCGCACCCGACCAGCTCGACCGGGATTCAGCTGCCCACGGGCTGGTGGACCAACGGCAGCGGTTCGAAGAACCACGACACCAACAAGATCCACTGGTTCACCAGGATCTGGAAGGACGTGCGCTTCGTCAACGCGGTCAAGGCCCGCTGGGCGGCCCATTGGGCCGACTACCGCGCCGTCGCCTGCGGCGCCGGTGCCGACTGCGCGGGCTCCAAGGTCGACGAGGCCGTCGCCGATCTCGGGCTGGTTGTGGCCGTGAACGACCGGGTCAAGTGGAGTGGTTCGGGCGGGCGGTACGCCGCCAAGGCGTCGTCGTCGGCCACCGAATCGGGTTACCTCAAGGAGGTCGCCTGGCTGAAGGACTGGTACAAGAAGCGCTTCAACTGGATGGACGAGCAGTTGGGTGGCAAGGCCCACCAGATCCCCTGAGTGAGTCGCAACGTGCCGAGCCGGTCCCGGAACCATCTGGGGCCGGTTCGGCACGTCCGGAGGTCATGCGGATCGTTCTCCCCGGACGCGAAGGCACCCGTGCGACAATGACCGGCGTGACCGATCCGGCCGAACCCACGCCCCGCTCCGTGCTGGACCCGCTGCCTGAGAACTGCGGAGTCTCCTACGTGATGCCCGTGCTCAATGAAGGAGAGCACCTGGCGGCGGCCGTCCGAGCCGTGCTGGCCCAGGAGTACCCGGGAGAGCAGGAGCTGGTCCTGGCCCTGGGTGCCTCCAGCGACGCGACGAACGCGATCGCGGCCGAACTGGCCGCCTCGGACCCTCGCGTCAGGTTCGTGGACAACCCGCGCAATGACATCCCGATCGGACTGAACCTCGCCATCCGGTCCAGCCGGTTTCCGGTGGTGATCCGGGTCGATGCTCACGCTGAGCTGCCGGCGGACTACACCGTCGTGGCGGTGGAAACCCTCCGGCGCAGCGGGGCGGCGAATGTGGGCGGGGTGATGGTGGCCCAAGGGCGGACGCCGTTGCAGCGGGCGGTCGCGCGGGCCTACAACTCGCCCTTCGGGTTGGGCGGGGGTGTCTACCACCATGGCGAGGAGGAGCGTCCGGCCGATTCGGCTTACCTGGGGGTCTTCCGGCGCGAGGTGCTGGAGTCGGTCGGGCTGTACGACGAGTCCCTCAAGCGCGCTGAGGACTGGGAGCTCAACTCCCGCATCCGGTCTGCTGGACACCTGGTGCTGTTCACGCCGCGGCTCAAGGTCACCTACTGGCCGCGGGCCTCGCTGGACGCCTTGCGTCGGCAGATGTACGCCACCGGCGCCTGGCGGGGGCAGTTGGTTCGGAACCAAGGGCGGACGCCGCTTCGCTACCTCCCTCCGCCCGTGGTCGCGATCCTGGTCGGGCTCAGCGTCGTTGCGGGCCTGTTCCAAGCCACGGGCTTGCTCCGCGGACGGGCGAGCCGGACGGCGAATCTGGCTCACGCGGGCGCCCTGGCCTACCTGGCCGGGGTGACCGCGGTGGGGACCACCCGGATGGGAGGGGACGCGCTGAGCGACCGCGTGCTCAATGTGGCCGTCCTGGCGACCATGCACCTGTCGTGGGGAGCAGGGTTCGTCAAGGGCGTCACCATCGGCGCCCTCGGCACCGTCGACCGTTCGCGGCTCAGGCGCTGAACCGCGCGGCCACCAGACCGGCGGCTGCCGCCGCCACGCGTTCGGCGCTGCGTCCGTCGGTGTGGGTGTGGAAGACGCCGGCCAGTATCGCGCTGTGCGCCCGACGGCGTCGGGCCTCGGCGGGGTCCTCGAAGATCCGGGCCATCTCGCCCAGAACCCCGTCCCAATCGGTATGCCACTGGTCGCCGCTGAGCCAGCCGTAGTCGTCGTAGAGGCCGCGGCTGCGCTGATAGGCGGCGAGGTCCGGGGCCAGGAAGACGATCGGACGCCCGGTCACCGCGAAATCCACCAGCATCGAGGAATAGTCGGTGATGAGGACGTCGACGCCCCAGAGCAAGGGCATCGACTCGGCCTGCACGCTCGCCGGGAGGATCTTGACCCAGGGCGATTCGTGAACGTACGCACCCACGCCGAGCGGGTGCGGACGGACCACCAGCACGCACCCGGCAGCGGCGCAGAAGGCGTCGATCCGGGCCCACTGCTCCGCGGTGGGCACGCCCGGATCGGGGTCCCCATCACGCCAGGTGGGAGCGTAGAGCAGCACACTGCGGTCGCCGAGATCTCCCAGCCGCTCGGACAACAAGGCCCGTGCGGCCGCCTCCAGCTCCGCGGGAGAGCCCCGGAACAGCACGTCCGTCCGCGGTTCGCCGAGCACCCGAACCTGTTCGGCGGTCAGGTCGAACGCGCTGCACAGGCTGGGGACGAAGTGCGGACTCCCGGTGGGCAGCAGGGCGATCTGGCGGGTCCCGCGGCGGTACAACCACCGCATCAGCACCGTCGCGCCCGGAACCCTGCCCAGCACGCCGAGCTGGGTGGCCGCCGGGGAGTCGGCGTGCAGCTTCTTCAGGGGCGCGCCGTGCCAGAGTTGGACGATGACGGCACCGTGGACGCCGTAGCGGTTCACGTCTCCGAAGCCGTGGGTGACCGCCAGGAGCCCGGCCCGCAGGGTGAATCTCAGACCGTCCTTGGAATCCCGATCGACGACCTCAGCGATGCCGGCGGCCCGGGCCGCGTCCGCTTCGGCAGGAGAACCGGCCAGCCAGACCAGTCGCGGCGGGTCCGTCCGGGCCTGGGCTGCCTTGACGAAGGCTAGGGCCCCGTCGGCCACCCCGAAGGCGCTGCCGACCACCCATAGCCGCCGATCGCGACGGGTCAAACGTGACCGTAGAGCCCCCCATGCGTAGCGCGGAATCGCGGCGATCTTCTGCAGGTTGCCGCGGGCGAAGTGGAATCGGGTGGCTTGGGGGGAGCCGCCGGCGGCATCGGGACGGACGATCGCAGCTTTCCGGGGACCGCCCATGGCCGAAGGCTAGCAGCCGTGCCGGGACGGCCGACGATAGACTTAGCCGGTGCAAGCCGAGCGACCCAGACCCGTCTGTCCGTGGCGCCCGGTGACCTGAGATGTGGGGCAGCATCACCGTCATCGCCGTCCTGATCCTGGTCGGCGGATTCTTCGTTGCCGCCGAAATGGCACTGGTGTCCCTGCGTGAAAGCCAGATCAAGCAGCTCAGCCAGCGCGGCCACCGTGGACGGGCGGTCGCCATGCTCACCGCGCGTCCGAACCGGTTCCTGTCGGTGGTCCAGATCGGAGTGACAGTCACCGGCTTCCTGTCCGCCGCGTTCGGGGCAGCGTCGCTGGAGGGGTACCTTTCGCCTACGTTCGTGGGCTGGGGGGTTCCCGAAGCGGTGGCAGACACCCTCTCACTGGTGGTCATCACGATCGTCATCTCCTATTTCGCGATCGTGGTGGGCGAACTGACGGCCAAGCGCTTGGCCATGCAGCGGTCGGAGTCGTACGCGCTGGCGCTGGCCCCGATGCTCAGCGCGACCGCCACGGTGCTGCGTCCGGTCATCTGGTTCCTGGGAGTGTCCACCGACGTGCTGGTGCGGGTCCTCGGCGGCGACCCGACCGTGTCCAGGGAAAAGGTCTCCGACGAGGAGCTGCGCGCGATGGTCGGCTCGTCGGTGACCCTCGGCGCTGAGGAGCGGCGCATCGTCGACGAGGTGTTCACGGCCGGGAACATCAGCCTGCGAGAGGCGATGGTGCCCCGCACCGAAGTCGACTTCCTGCCCGGCGACATGCCCGCTTATCGCGCCGTTCGGGAGCTTCAGGGGCGCCCGCACAGCCGCTATCCGGTGATCGGCGAGGACGCCGACGACGTGCTGGGATTCCTGCACCTGCGTGATCTGGTGGAACTCGATCCGGCGCTCCGCAACACGCCGATCAGCCAGCTGGTCCGTCCGGTGCTGAGCCTGCCGCAGACGGTGAAGATCCTTCGGGCGTTGACGCAGATGCGCCAGAACAACATGCACCTGGTCATCGTCCGCGATGAATACGGCGGAACGGCCGGAATCGTCACCCTGGAGGACCTGGTCGAGGAACTCATCGGCGACATCACCGACGAGTTCGACCAGGAGGTGGCGACGGCGACCGCCAATCACGACTCCTCGGTTGATCTGGACGGGCTGATGACTCTCGGCGCCTTCGCCGACCAGCTCGGGTTTCAACTGCCCGACGGTCCCTTCGACACCGTCGCCGGGTGCGTGATGGCTCAACTGCGACGGCTCCCGCAACTCGGCGACACCTGCGTGCTGGACCTCCAGCCCGTCGAGGATGAAGACGCGGAGCCGACCCGCTTCCAGATGGAGGTCACCGAACTCGACGGACGCCGCGCCGCGCGGCTCCGGCTCACCAATCTCGGATCGGCGGCGGTCGGCCAGTAGTCTGGCGCCAGCCGATTCCACTGCGGGAGGTGTGCATGCCGACGTCCGATCCGGACGGTTCCGCCCTCCTGACGTCGGCCGAGGTCGGCTCGCTGCTGAGCGCAGCCGTGCAGCATGCCGGCGGAACGCTCGTTTCGTGGGCCCTGGACCACGTGGACGCCAACCCTCCGTACTCCACCACGGCGACCTACGGGGCCTTGGTGGACTGGCCGTACGGCCGTCGCGAGGAACTGCTGGGGGTCAGCGCGCGGGCCAGTGGTCCGGTTGACAGCGATGCTGCGGCGGAGATCTTCGCTGACGGCGATCGTGAGGTGGCGGTGTGGCTGTACCCGCAGGACCCCGACCTGCCCGGGCTGGCCAGGGCGGCGTACGTGGAATCGATGGCCGAGGTGCTGAACGCCCACCAGGTGCTGTCACGCTCGGTGGCGCCGAGTGAGCTCACTCTGCAGATGATCGGCTACCGCCCGCGCCGCCGAGCAGTGGTGAAGGTGAGCGTGGGCACGCCACCGGAACAGGTCTTCTACGTCAAGGTCCTCAGGGCGCGGCTGTTCGGCGATGTCGTGCGGCGTCACGAGATGCTGTTCTCGGCCGGCTTGCCGACCGCCCCGATCGCCGCCGCCACCGAGGACTGCCTGCTCGTGCTGCGAGAACTGCCCGGGGAACCGCTGGCGAAGGCCATCTTCGACGCGCAGGAGCCGTGCACCGCCGAGGACCTCATTGACCTCCTCGACGCCATGCCTTCCTCGGTGACCCGGCTCGAGCGGCGTCCGCCGTGGCCCGATGCGGTGGACCACTACGCTCGCATGGTCGCCCAGGCCGTCCCGTCCCTGGAGCCGAAACTCTCCTGGCTCGTGGGCCTGATCTCCCAGGGCCTGGCCGCCGTCCCGCCCGGCAACGAACCCACCCACGGCGACTTCCACGAGGGCCAGGTACACGTCCGCGATGGACGGATCTGCGGCCTGCTGGACGTGGACACCGCCGGGCCGGGGCGGCGCGCCGACGACCTGGCCTGCCTGGTCGCCCACCTGTCGACCATCCAGCGGATGAACCCTGGCCAGGAGGCGCGCGTCCACCAGTTGATCCGACGCTGGGTGCCGGTCTTCGACGATCGTGTGGATCCCACCGAACTGCGCTTGAGGGCCGCGGCCGTCATCATCTCGCTGGCCACTGGCCCCTTCCGGGGTCAGGAGCCGGACTGGGAGCGGGAGACAGCCATCATGGTCGGCTCCGCCGAGGCCCTTGTCCGACAGGTGTCCTGAGGGCTCTTCTTTTGGCCTGACAAGGCACCACGCCGCGGGCCCGGGGATAGGGTGGACGCATGACCGACACGCCGCTGCTGCTTGCCGGTGATTTCGCTGCCCCCACCCGCCAGGAGTGGGAAGCCGAGGTCTTGAAGGTCCTCAATCGGCGACGTCCCGAAGGCAAGGAACTGACCATCGAGCAAGCCATGAAACGGTTGCGCACCAGCACCGTGGACGGCTTGACCATTGAGCCTCTCTACACCGATCCGACGGGGCCGCTGGGCCATCCGGGCGTGATGCCCTTCACTCGCGGGACCACCGTGCGGACCGGGGAGATGACTGCCTGGGACATCCGCCAGATGCACGAGGATCCCGACGCCGAGGTGAGCAACCGCGAGGTCCTGGCGGACCTGGAACGCGGCGCCACGTCGGTGTGGCTGCGGGTGGGCAGTGACGCCATCGCGGCCGACGACGTCGCCCGTGTGCTCGCCGGGGTCAAGACCGATCTCGCTCCGATCGCGATCAGCAGCGCCGAGGACCAGGTGGGCGCCGCCAAGGCACTGGCCGCCATCTGGCGCGAAGCCGGGACAGGCAGCGCCGCGCGTGGCAACCTCGGTCTGGACGCTCTCGCCCTGGCTGCGGTCACCGGCGAGGCCGCCGACCTCGGGCCTCAGGCCGAGTGGGTCAAGGCCGCGCTCGCCGAACTGCCCGGCGTCCGTGCCCTCACCGTCGACGTGCTTCCCTACGACAACGCCGGAGCCGGCGACGTGGACCAGCTCGCCTTCGCCATTGCGAGCGGCGTGGAATACCTGCGTGCGCTGGAGGCCGCCGGCGTGTCCCCGAAGGACGCCTTCGGCCAGATCGAGTTCAGGGTCAGCGCCAACGCCGACGAGTTCATGACCATCGCGCGACTGCGTGCGCTGCGCCGGCTGTGGGCCCGGGTCGGCGAGGTGTCCGGGGTGCGTGCGGCGGACCGTGGCGCGGTCCAGCATGCCGTGACCTCGTGGCGGATGGTCACCCGCGACGACCCGTGGGTCAACATGCTCCGTGGCACGATCGCAACCTTCTCCGCGGCGGTCGGTGGGGCCGAGTCCATCACCTGCCTTCCCTTCGACGTCGCCCAGGGCCTGCCTGACGAGTTCAGCCGGCGGATGGCCCGCAACACGCAACTGCTCGCGGCCGACGAATCCAACATCGGGCGGGTCGGCGACCCAGCGGGTGGTTCCTGGTACGTGGAGAGCCTCACCGATCAGTTGTCGGGCAAGGCCTGGGCGGAATTCCAGGGCATCGAGGCCGCCGGCGGCATGGCCGCGGCTCTCGCTTCGGGACAGGTCGCCGAGCGTATCGCCGCCACCTCGGGTGAGCGCGCCAAGCGGCTCGCCACTCGGCGCCAGCCGATCACCGGGGTCAGCATGTTCCCGATGAAGGACGAACAGCCGCTCCAGGTTCGGCCGCGCCCGGTCCGTCCGGCCGTCAGCGGACTTGTCCCGGCCCGCGACTCCGAGGTCTTTGAAGCCCTGCGCGACCGGACGGCCGCCGCGGCGGAGAAGCCGAAGGTGTTCCTGGCGTGCCTGGGTGCGCGCAGGGACTTCGGCGGACGCGAGATGTTCACCTCCAACGTCCTTCTGGTCGCCGGGATCGAGTTCCCCGAGTCCGAGGGCGGAACCCCTGAGGAGATTGCGGCTCAGGTCGCGGCTTCCGGGGCGAAGATGGCGATCCTGTGCTCCTCGGCCAGGGTCTACGCGGCTCAGGCGATGGACGTCGCCAGGGCGCTGAAGGCGGCTGGTGTGGAGTCCGTGTTCATCGCCGGACGCAAGGCCGAGACCGCTGCCGAGGACGTCGACACCGCGATCGACGGCGAGGTCTTCGACGGCATGGATGTGGTTGCCTTCCTTGAGTCAACCCTGGACCGGATAGGAGTGGCGAAATGACCACCGTCCCTCGCTTCGACGCGATCGAGCTCGGCGCGCCCACCCCACCGGCGGATTCGGCCGAGGAGTTCAAGGCGCTGCTGGACTCGTCCGGTGCAACCGCAGGTTGGGAGACCCCTGAGCACATCCTGGTCCCGCCGCTGTACGACGAGACCGCGTTCGAGGGCCTGGACTTCCTGAAGACGTACCCCGGCATCCCGCCGTTCCTGCGCGGGCCCTACGCCACGATGTACGTCAACCAGCCGTGGACGATCCGGCAGTACGCCGGGTTCTCCACCGCCGAGGAGTCCAACGCGTTCTACCGGCGCAACCTGGCCGCCGGCCAGAAGGG
>CAZPCM010000105.1:0-9485 GCA_964585085.1 uncultured Propionibacteriaceae bacterium | reverse complement strand
CCGAGGAGGACCGCAAGCGGCGCGAGGCCGTCGAGATGCGCAACGAGGCGGACGCGCTCGCGTTCCGCACCGAGAAGCTGCTCACCGACAACGCCGACTCGCTCACCGACGACGTCAAGGCTCCCGTCTCCGAGGCCCTGGCGAAATTGCAGGAGGCCCTGAAGGGCAAGGACAACGACGCCGAGGTCAAGGCGGCCATGGACGACCTGAACCAGAAGGCGTCGGCGATGGGGCAGGCGATGTACGCCGCCGCCCAGGCCAAGCAGCAGCAGGAGGCCGCCCAGCCGTCGTCCGGCGGCAGCGCCGCCGGCGAGGACGAGGTCGTCGAGGCCGAGATCGTCGACGACGAGGGCAAGGACAAGTGAGTCACCGGCTCGTCGGCCGCGGGACAATGGTCCTGCGGCCGGCGGGTCGCCCGAACAAGGAGAGACTGTGACCGAATTCGTCCCAGAAGGTGAAGCCGGCGGCGACGGCGCCGAAGAGCCGCTGGAGGTCAAGCAGCACGAGGTAGGCCCGAGTGAGCCGATCGCCGCTGCCAAGGTGGCCGAACTCCAGGAACTGATCGATGAGCGGACCGCTGACCTGCAGCGGCTGCACGCCGAGTACGTCAACTACAAGCGTCGCGTCGACCGCGATCGGCTGTTGGCACGACAGGGCGGCATCGAGGCGGTCGTCCTCGACCTGCTACCCGTGCTCGACAGCGTCGAGGCGGCCCGGGAGCACTCCGAGCTGGTCGGCGGTTTCAAGCTGGTCGCCGACGAGCTGGAGAAGATCACCGCCAAGTACGGCCTGGAGGCCTATGGCGAGGTCGGCGACGCCTTCGACCCGCAGATCCACGAAGCCTTGATGCAGATGCCGATCGAAAGCGCGATCGAGGTGGCCACGGTCGCCGCGGTGATGCAGAAGGGCGTCAAGCTCAACGACCGCGTGCTGCGTCCGGCCCGGGTGGGAGTCGCCGAGCCCCAGTGACGGCGATGGTGGCTGGTTGATCGGCCCCGAGCGGGCGAGTCGGAACATACAGGCCGGGAGGAGGCGTGGTGAGTACCAAGGACTGGTTGGAGAAGGACTACTACAAGGTGCTCGGAGTTAAGTCCGACGCCTCGGCCGACGAGATCAAGAAGGCCTTCCGGAAGCTGGCCCGCCAGTACCACCCTGACCAGAACGCCCAGAACGCCGAGGCCGAGAAGCGCTTCAAGGAGATCTCTGAGGCGAATTCGATCCTGTCCGACCCGGCCAAGCGCAAGGAGTACGACGAGGCCCGGCGGCTGTTCGGCGGCGGGGGATTCCGGTTCCCCCGCGCCGGGCAGGGTCAGGCCGGCGGCCCGTCCATGGAGGACCTGTTCCGCAACGCGGGCGGGGACTCCGGGATCGCCGATCTGTTCGGCAACCTGTTCGGCGGCACGACGAGCCGGCGGACGACCACCTCCCGCGGCCCGCGGCGAGGGGCCGACATCGAGGGCGAGGCCACGATCGAGTTCGTGGACGCGATCGACGGCGTGACCGTCTCGATGCAGACCGTCTCCGATGCGGCGTGTGAGGCCTGCCACGGGACGGGAGCCAAGTCCGGCACCGTCCCCAAAGTCTGCCGGACCTGCCAGGGCAGCGGGATGCAGACGTCCACTTCCGGCGGCGTGTTCGCCGTCAGCGAGCCCTGTCGTGACTGCCGCGGCCGCGGCATGATCGTCGAGGACCCGTGCCCGGCCTGCCACGGCAGCGGGCGCGGCCAGTCGACCAGGACCATGCAGGTGCGCATCCCGGCGGGGGTCACCGACGGCCAGCGGATCCGCATCAAGGGCAAGGGCGGTTTGGGCGAGAACGGCGGCGCGGCCGGGGACCTGTACGTGCTGGTCCACGTCCGTGCGCACCGGTTGTTCGGGCGCAAGGGCGACCAGCTGACTCTGACCGTCCCGGTCACCTTCGCCGAGGCCGCCCTCGGAGCCGACATCGCGGTTCCCACCCTCGGCGGGCCGCGGGTGACCCTCAAGATCCCGGCCGGCACACCCAACGGACGCACCTTCCGGGTGCGCGGCCGGGGCGTCGCGCACCCGGACGGATCCCGTGGCGACCTGCTGGTCAGCGTCGAGGTCCAGGTGCCGCACTACCTGAGCGAGGAGGCGCGGGCCGCTCTGCGCGAGTTCCAGGCTCGGGCCGGGGGCGGCGATCCGCGGGTGCGGCTGTTCGAGGAGGAGTGATGAGTTCGGAATTCCTTCCCCAGCTGATCGACCGCGACGCGCCGATCTTCGTCATCTCAGTGGCCGCGAACCTGGCCGACATGCACCCGCAGACACTGCGCGGCTACGACCGGCTCGGGCTGGTCGTCCCCGGGCGTGCCCGCGGACGGGGCCGGCGCTACTCGCTGCGTGACATCGCCAAGCTGCGGCACATTCAGCACCTCTCGCAGGTCGAAGGCATCAACCTCGAGGGCATCCGCCGCATCCTCGCCCTGGAGGACGAGCTCGACGGCCTGCGGCAGCAGGTGAACCACCTGGCCGCGGTCGTGAAGGACCTGCAGGCCACCCCGGCCGGTTCCCGCCTGTTCACCGCCGAAACCGGCGGATCGGTGCACATCGGACGCACCCGCGTCCGCCGGATCCCGCTCGCGCTCGGCCCCGGCGAGCCGTAGCCACCTCGTGTCCGCGACCTTCGGCCAGGTGCCGCTGGTCGGTCCGTCCTCGTTGGTCCAGGGACGCCGGCCCAGCAACGGACGCTTCCAGCGCCTGCCGGCGCCGCGGCAGCTCGAAGCGGTGGTCCTGACCCCCGGCGAGGAGGGCTTCGAACTCCACCACTACCTGCGGGCCCAGGATCGCCCCGACCGCGGGTGGCGGCGCCTCGGGACGGTGTCCCCGCTCGCCCTGGGCCCCGGCGCGATCGCTGCCGCGGGGGAAACGGTGCACGTGCTCGTCCCCGAGCCGGTCGGGATCGTCCACTACGTCCAACGCGGCGCCTCCTGGGCGCGTCGAGGGACCCTCGGACGGGGACGGACGGTCGCTCTGGCGACACGCGGCACCGGCCTGGTCGCCCTTGTCGGCTCCGAGGACGGATCGACCGTGTGGTCCTTCGACGGCCGCTGGCAGGTGTCCGCAACGCTGCCGGGGCACGGTGGTGCCTTGGCGACGGGCCCGCGGGGTCGGCTGGCCGCCGTCGGGGTCGCCGGGGCCGAACCCCGGTGCTGGTTCCGGCAGAAAGGCCGCTGGGCCGAGGGCCCGCCCGTCGCCGCCACCGGGACGGCGCTCCCGGCCCTGGCCTGGACCGGAGCGACCTGGCTGGCTGGGGTGCCCTGCGGTGACGTGGTGGCGACCTTCGAGCTCGGCGAGGAGGACTGGCGGGCGTCCGGAGCGCTGACCTGGGGTGCCGGGACGGTGACCGGCCTTGCCCTCGCCGGGTCGGGGCTTCACGGCTGGGTGCAGGCCCTCACCGACGAGGACGGCTCGCTGTTTCACCACCATCGGCAGTCCGGTGGCGCGCAGCCGGCGCGGTGGATGCGGAGCGCCTGCTTCCGGCTCGCCGACCCCGAACCTTTCCTCATCGACCGGGAGGAGTCGGTCAAGCTCGCCCAGATCAGCGGCGAGGTCGACTCCCAGCCTTCTCCGGACGGCGAGCCGCGTCCCACGCTGAGCCGGTCGGAGTCGAGTGCCGGTGTGCGCGGCACCGATCTCGGCGTCCGGACCGACCATGGCGGCCGTACCTTCCTGCTCTTCGGCGACACCCACTGGCGCTACCCGTGGCGGAACACCCGGGACGCGATCGCCGAAGTCGTCGGGGACTCGTCACTGCCGCGGGTGCGGTTCCACGGATCGCCGCTGAAGGTCCGCGGGGGGCGGGTGACCCAGCGCGAGTACGACGTCCCGACCGACGGGTTCTCCCTCCACGGGCAGTTCTACGGCTTCTTCACCTCCAACCACTTCGCCCGCGAGCAGACCATGGGACGCTCGGTGCTCGCCCGCGCCGTCGATCCGGCCCTCCCGGTCGAGCCCGCCGCGCGGTGGCGACCTCTTGGGTTCCGGTACCTGACCACCTTCTCGACGCGGCACTTCATCAACGTCTCCGTGCAGCCCTTCCGGGCCGGGGCGATCCCCGGCTTCGCCGGCCAGGGCGACGTGCTCCTGCTCTGGGGGAGCGGGGCCTACCGGGCCGGCGACCTGCGGCTGGCGGTGCTGGATCCGAGGACGCCCACCGCCGGCGCGGCGCTGGCCGGCGGCCGAGGGGTGCCGCTTCGGGCGCTGGGGGTGCGCTACTGGGCAGGGACGGCCGGAGGCACGCCGGTCTGGGCCGACACCGAGGAGGACGCCCGCCCCCTTCTCCATCCGGGCGCTTTCGGCGAGCTCTCGGTGCGTTGGGTGCCCCAGGTGGGGCGATTCCTGTTGCTCTCGGGTGCCGGGCCGGAGGACTCGATCGGCCCGGCGATCACGCTGCGGACGGCGTCCGACCCCTGGGGGCCGTGGTCCCCGCGGCGGCGGTTGCTGGACTGGATCGTCACCGGCATGGCCCACCACGACCAGTTCTCCCGGTTCATCAAGGCGGTCGCCGACGGCTCCGATCCGGTCGGCGATCGGATCTTCCGAGGCCAGGCCGACGCCACCGGCGCGGCGTACGCGCCGTACTTCTTCGATGCGGTGGTTGAGGGCGACCACCTGAGGCTCCGCTACACGCTGTCGACCTGGAACCCCTACCAGGTGGTGTTGATGGAACACCGCCT
The DNA here is from genome assembly GCA_964585085.1 of uncultured Propionibacteriaceae bacterium. GTDB lineage: Bacteria > Actinomycetota > Actinomycetes > Propionibacteriales > Propionibacteriaceae > Propionicimonas. Next base: position 4,789 of record CAZPCM010000105.1, on the reverse strand, counting down.
GCCGCTGGGGGAGCTCTGAGGCCGCCGGTCGGTAGGCTGGGACGGGTTTGCCGAGCGGAGCGAGGAACGTGGACTCAACCAAGCTGAAGACGTACGGCAGGACGCTGGCCCTGGCCGTGATCCCCTTCCTGGCCGCGGTCTATGTCGGTGGTACCCAGATCCCCGGCGGAACGCTGTGGCCGTGGAACCCCGGGATGATCGACCTGGATGTCTACCGGCGGACTGGTCTGCTCGTGCTCAGCGGCGGCGACTTCTTCAACGCCGAAGGACTGCCCTGGATCTACCCGCCCTTCGCGGCCCTGCTCACCGTCCCGTTCGCCTGGGTGCCGTTCGGTGTCGCCGCCCTGCTCTGGCTGGCGCTGTGCGTGGCGGCGCTGGCGGCCATGCTCTACCGGCTGGGGCTCACCGGCTGGCCGCTCAGCCTGGCCGCGACCGCGATCATCCTCGGGGTCCAGCCCGTCCGCGAAACGCTGGGATTCGGTCAGCTCGGGATCTTCCTGGTCGCCGCGGCGCTGCTGGACTCCATGCCGGGCCCGCGAGTCTTCAAGCGCCGGGTGCTGCCTGAAGGGTGGATGACCGGCGTCGCGACGGCCGTCAAGCTGACCCCGGCCGTGGTGGCGGCGTACAACTTCTTCGCCGGCCGGCGCCGGGCCGGTCTGGTGGCCTTCGGTTCCTTCGTGGCCGCGACCGCGCTCGGATTCGTCCTGCTTCCGCAGGCGTCGCTCTACTACTGGGGCAAACTGGCCGCCGGCGACTCCGGCATGAACTCCGGCATCGTGTACGCCACGAACCAGTCGATCATGGGGATGTGGACGCGCTTGACGGGCGAGTCCGGCCGCGGCGGCCTGCTGGCCAGTGCCCTGGTCGTGGTGCTGGGCGTGCTGGCCGCGGTGCTGATGCACCGCAGGGGCGAGGTGACCCTGGCGATCTGCCTGGCCGGCCTGACCAGCCTGCTGGCGTCCCCGATCTCCTGGTCGCACCATTACGTGTGGATCGTCCCTCTCGGGATCGTGCTCTGGCAGCACGCCGAAGTGCCAGCGATGCTGCGCTGGTTCGGCCTGGCCTATGTGGCCTGGGCCGCGGTGGCCCCCTTCATGTGGCTGCCCCGCGGGGACAACATCGAGTTGACCTACTCGGCCTGGGATCAGGTGGTGGACAACATCGGGATCGTGGCGGGGGTGCTGCTGCTGGTGCTGGCGGTGACCACCGCGCTCGGGCCCTGGGGACGGGCACGCCTCGCGGGCCCCTGAGCCCTTGGGGTGCCGCACAATGGAACTCCCGAGGCGTACGTGCTGGAAGGAAGTCCCATGGCCGAGGTCATCGCCTGCCCGAAGTGCGGCAAGAAGGTCCGGGTGCCCGGGATCGCGGACGGCAGGCCGCGTTGCCCCGACTGCAAGAACGAGTTGCCATGGGTGGCCGTGGCCGGCGACGCCAACTTCGCCCAGGTCGCGGACTCTCGCAAGATCCCGGTGCTGGTCGACCTGTGGGCCCCCTGGTGCGGGCCCTGCCGGGCGGTCAGCCCGCTGCTGGAGCGGCTGGCCGCCGAGCGGGCCGGCCAGCTGAAGCTGGTCAAGGTGAACGTCGACGAGGCGCCGCGCACCCAGGCGGCCTTCGGGGTCCAGGCCATCCCCACCCTCGTCCTGCTCAACGGCGGACGCGAGGTTGCCCGTCAGGCCGGCGCGATGCCCCTGGAACGGCTGAGGGACTGGGTGGATCGGTCGCTGGGGGCATGACCGCCGACATCGGCGCCACCGTGGAGTGGCTGCTGTCCGGGGACGCGCCGGTGCGGTTGGAGACCTTGCGCCGGCTCGTCCGGTTGCCCGAGGACGACCCTCGCGTCGTGGCTGCCCGGACGGCGGTGATGACCGAGGGCGCGGTGCCTCAGATCCTGGCCGCGCAAGGTCCGGGCGGGCACTGGGTGAGTGCCGACCGCTTCTACAACGCCAAGTACGCCGGCACCGTGTGGCAGTTGCTCATCCTGGCCGAACTGGGCGCTGACGCTGACGACCCACGGGTGCGGGCGGGTTGCGAGGCGATCCTGCGCGACTCCCAGGATGCGGAGTCCGGCGGGTTCTCCTACGAGCGCAGCAAGCGCCGTGGCGGCGGGCTGCACAGCGCAGTGATCCCGTGCCTGACCGGCAACCTGGTCTTCGCCCTGGTGCGCCTGGGCATGCTGGACGATCCGCGGGTGCGGCGCGCGGTCGACTGGATCACCACCTATCAGCGGTTCGACGACGCCGAAGGCGAGGCGCCGACGGGTTGGCCGTACGACCGCTTCGAGATGTGCTGGGGCCGGCACACCTGCTCGATGGGCGTGGTCAAGGCGCTCAAAGCACTCGCGGAGGTCCCGCCCTCACGGCGGACGCCGGCCATCGAAGCGACCCTGAGCCAGGGCGTCGAGTGGCTGCTGAAGCACCACGTGCACAAGCGCAGCCATGACCTGGCCAAGCTCTCCAAGCCCGGGTGGCGCCGGTTCAGCTTCCCGCTGATGTACCAGACCGACGTGCTGGAGATCCTGCTCATCCTGACCAGGCTCGGTGTGGCGGACCCCCGCATGGACGAGGCGCTCGACCTCGTGGCCTCGAAGGCGGACGCCGAAGGGCGCTGGCTGCTGCAGGAGACGTTCAACGACAGGTTCGTCGTCCCGATCGAGGCCAAGTCAGAGCCGAGCCGCTGGATCACCCTGCGGGCGCTGGAGGTGGGCACCGGTCGCGCTCATCCCACTCTGATCCCCGCGGAATAGCGACCGCGCTATCCTAGTTGAGTCTGGTGTACTCAACTTCTGTCGCTCAGGTCGGGCACGTCCCGGGTGAGCGGCGCTGACAAGGAGAAACGCTCTTCATGGACACCGCCAAGCTCACTGCCAAGTCGCGCGACGCCGTCTCGGCCGCCCTGCGCACCGCACTGACCCATGGCAACCCCAACGCCGAGCCGGTGCACCTGCTGCACGCTCTGCTGATGGTCCCGGAGAACACGGTCGGCCCGCTGCTCGCCTCGGTCGGGGCCGACCCCCAGGTCGTCAACGCGGCAGCGCAGGGGGGAATCACCAAGCTGCCCTCGGCCCAGGGCTCCTCGGTCAGCCAGCCGGCCATGTCGGGTTCCCTGGCCCGCGTCCTGGCGGACGCCGAGACCCGCGCCGAGCAGCTGGGCGACCAGTTCGTGGCCACCGAGCACCTGCTGCTGGCGCTGTCGGCAGTGCCGAGCGATGCGAAGAAGATCCTGACCGACCTGGGGGTGAAGACCGAGGCGCTGGCGAAGGCGTTCAGCGAGTCTCGGGGCACCAAGCGGGTCACCTCTGCCGAGGCCGAGGGTGGCGAGTCGGCGCTGGACAAGTACTCCGTCGACCTGACCGCCAGGGCCCGGGAGGGCAAGCTCGACCCGGTGATCGGACGCGACTCCGAGATCCGCCGGGTGGTGCAGGTCCTGGCCCGCCGGACCAAGAACAACCCGGTCCTGATCGGCGAGCCGGGCGTCGGCAAGACCGCTGTGGTCGAAGGCCTGGCGCAGCGCGTCGTGGCCGGCGACGTCCCGGACTCGTTGCGCGGACGCCGGGTGGTCTCGCTCGATCTGGCCTCGATGGTGGCCGGCGCGAAGTACCGCGGCGAATTCGAGGAGCGGCTCAAGGCGGTCCTCAACGAGATCCGCGACGCCGAGGGCAGGATCATCACCTTCATCGACGAGCTGCACACCGTCGTCGGCGCCGGAGCCACCGGGGATTCGTCGATGGATGCCGGGAACATGCTCAAGCCGATGTTGGCCCGCGGCGAGTTGCGCATGATCGGCGCGACCACTCTGGACGAGTATCGCGAGCGGATCGAGAAGGACCCGGCCCTGGAGCGCCGCTTCCAGCAGGTCTTCGTCGGTGAGCCGAGCGTGGAGGACACCATCGCCATCCTGCGCGGTCTGCGCGAGCGCTACGAGGCACACCACAAGGTGCGGATCACCGACGGCGCCCTAGTCGCCGCGGCCACCTTGTCCAGCCGCTACATCACTGCCCGGCAGCTCCCGGACAAGGCCATCGACCTGATCGACGAGTCCGCGTCCCGGCTGCGGATGGAGATCGACTCCTCCCCGGAGGAAATCGATAAGCTCCGGCGCCGGATCGACCGGATGACGATGCAGGCCTTCGCCTTGGAGAAGGAAACCGACCCGGCCTCCCGTGAGCGCCACGACCGGCTGTCCGCCGAGCTGGCAGACGCCAAGGAGGAGTTGCGTGGCCTTGAGGCCCGCTGGGAGGCCGAGAAGTCCGGCCTCAACCGCGTGGGCGACCTCAAGGAGCAGATCGACAAGCTCCGGATCGAGGCCGACCGTTACCAGCGGGAGGGCGACCTGACCCGGGCCTCGGAGATCCTCTACGCCCGCATCCCGAAGCTGGAGGCGGAACTGACCGCCGCGTCCGAGGCGGAGAAGAACGTCACCCCGATGGTGAGCGAGGAGGTCTCGGCCACCGACATCGCCGAAGTGGTCGCCAGTTGGACGGGCATCCCGGTCGGGAGGCTCCTGCAGGGCGAGTCCGAGAAGCTCCTGCACATGGAGGACCGGCTGGGGGAGCGTCTGATCGGCCAGCGGAAGGCGGTGACCGCGGTCGCCGACGCCGTCCGTCGTAGTCGCGCCGGGATCTCCGACCCGAACCGGCCCACCGGGTCGTTCCTGTTCCTGGGTCCGACCGGGGTCGGCAAGACCGAGTTGGCCCGCTCGCTGGCGGAGTTCCTCTTCGACGACGAGCACGCCATGGTGCGCATCGACATGAGCGAGTTCACCCACGAGGCCGACGCCACCCGCCTCATCG
>CAZPCM010000104.1:0-9507 GCA_964585085.1 uncultured Propionibacteriaceae bacterium | reverse complement strand
CAACTCACCGCATGAAACGAAGAATCACCCGTACACCACCGCGATGGACTTGACCGCCCACGCCGGGCGAACCTCATACATGGGGCCCCAGAGGGCCCTCAATGGGACCATCGGGGTGCGTGTGAGATCGGACCTCGTCGAGAAATCCTTTGTCGGCGTCTGTTTCGCCTTGTCGCTGCGGGAATCGCAACTGTGTCCGAGAGAGGACTTGAACCTCTTCCACGGGAATTGTCGAGCAACGTCCACCCCCTAGTCAACGCCGCTTCACAAGGGATTTCACGCTGTGGATGAGCCCGCTCAAGGGGACACATCGGGCCACACTCGACGTTGCGGACCCGGCTATGTTGCACGTATGTTGCACGCGTGACCAGGAGCCAGCCAGCGACCCAGATCAAGCACGGACCCGAGAAGGGCGCCGCGCGCCGAGGGTTCGGCCGAATCAGGCGCCTACCGTCAGGCAACTTCCAAGCCGCGTACACCGTGGGTGGGCGAGTGTACGCCGCACCGGACACGTTCAGCGCTCGCTACCTGGCGGAGGGCTGGCTGGGTCAGGAGGCTCGTGCCGTCAAGCTGGGAACCTGGGTGCCTCCCGATCAGCGGGATGAGGAGGATGAGTCGGACGCCCACGACGACTCAGCGGACGTGACCTTCGGGCAGTTCGCTACCGAGTGGCTGGACGATCGCCGGGCCCTGGATCCGGACGACAAGCGCGCCCTGCGTCCCTCTTCCAGCAAGGAGTATGGGCTCCTGCTGAAGAATCACCTGCTTCCGGTCCTGGGCAGTGTTCGTCTTGCTGACCTCACCCCTGAGGTGATCGAGGACTGGCATCGTCAGATGGGCCACAAGCGCATCCCGCGCGCTCGCGCCAAGGCGTACAGCCTGCTGCGCACGATCCTCAATGCGGCGATCTCGGACAAGCGATACCCCGCCTTCAGGATGAACCCGTGCCAAATCGATGGTGCTGGCCGAGTGAAACGACTGAAGGACCCGGTGACCGCCACCGACGAAGAGGTCGCAACCATCGTGGCCCACATGCCTGAGCGCCTTCGGCTGGCCGTGTTGCTCGGCTGCTGGGGAGCCATGCGCTACGGGGAGGTGTTCGAGCTCCGTCGCAAGGACGTGGAGTTCGTGAAGGACGACGGCGAGGAACTGGTCTTCATGCACGTTCGTCGCGGCGTGGTGTGGGTGAAGGGGCAGACGGTGATCGGCGAGCCCAAGACCAAGGAGGGCAAGCGAGTGGTGGTCCTCCCGCCCCACCTCACTGAATCCGTCAGGGACCATCTGGCCGCGCATGTTGGACGCGCGCCGAACTCGCTTCTCTTCCCGGCGGAGCGTGGTGGCAGCCTTCGCCCTTCGGGCTTTCAGGCCCCGTGGCACCATGCCCGCGAGGCTGCCGGACGCGAAGACCTCAAGTTCCACCATCTGCGCCACACCGGCGCCGTCTGGTTCGCCCGAGCCGGCGCCACGATCGCCGACCTTCAGGGGCGACTGGGGCATGCAACCCCGGCTACTGCGATGATCTATCAGTCGACGGCAGCAAGCCGGCAGGTGGAGCTGGCTCGTTCGATGAGGCGGGGCCCGGGCAGATGACGCTCGAGTCGCGGGGTTGAGCGCTTGCTCTTGACAACCCGGACTCCGGGCGAAGCCGCGCATGGTTGCTGCCGTTGCTTGCGAAAGCACCCGCAAGGGGTTGCAGACTCCGAACGCCGCCAGCTAGTGCTTCGGTCATTGCGCGCCCGATCGAGAACCGCGGCATGATGGGGCTCGAGTGTTGAACTAATGTAAAGTCGTTTGATCGCCGTGCGGCACCGGAGCAGCCCGGAGCGTCACCCATTGCGAGACTCGATGCTGAAAAGGGCAGGCTGCTCGGGCTCGCGGCTGAACGCAGGTGCCTTCGGATGATCGTCACGACGTAGCAAACCCTCGCGTGCCGACGCGAGTAGCACGGTAAGGTCGGCAAGAACCGAAGGATCGCCGTGCGTCATCACCAGCGGGCGGATAGCGAGCAGGCGTTTGGTCTGAGAAGCAACGGTGTCGTTATCACGCCAGATCGCCGCGTGGGCGAGTATGCCGGGCCACCAGTCTGCTGGCACTTCTGACTCTCCGTCAGAATGGATCGCTTGAAGCGCGGCTATGAGAAGTACTGACTCGCGGTCAAATCCGCTGCCTTCCTCCCTGGCTAGGAAAGCACGAACCGGTTCGAGGTCGGCACTGACCGTGAAGGGGTTCAGCGCGCCGTCCCGGCCCTGGATCGACAGGGTGCGAACCGAGGAGGGGAGTAGCGGACTCAGGGCGGCGATGATCGGCCCCCAAGGGCGCACCTCGCCGGTGACAGTGACTTCGACGACTTCGTCAGAGAAACCCGCGGACACGACCTTGAACCCGCTCGCACCAAGGATGAACGCCAGCGCATCCTCTCGGTCGCTTGCGCGCTGGAGCGGCGACGAAGGCCATTCGACCCCGAGCGAGCCCACCCAGTCAAAGAGTGCCAATTGAAAAGCGGCGGTCACCTCCAGGGCGTGAAGGCATCTGTCCAGGAAGTCCTCGGCTGAGTAGCTCTGGATCTGCCCACCGTCCAGCCGGAGCTCGACAACATCCCCGTGGACGTCGAAGGCCCTGTGCGCGCCGACATGCCTCAATCCGCTGTCTACTTGTCGCAGCTTGAGGCTCGGGAACTTCGAATCGGCGGCCTTGATGTTCGCCCCGGCGCTTCGGGCTTGGCAGCCAGCCCACGTGTCCCCACTTAGGCTCATTACCGTCGCAAGGGTGAAACGGAGAACAGCCTCACGGTTCGCCTCCACCAAGGATAGGAGCGCATCTACGATCTCCATGTCGTCGGGGTCGTCATCAACCACTCGGGCGAGCGTTCGCCATCCGGAGGTCGATATGCGACCGACCCGTAGGGCCTCCGCACGCCACTCGGGCTGAAGGAACAGAGCGGTTTGCGTTGGCTGCTGTGACGCGAGGGCGTGAGAAAGAGCAGCACGAAGGGCATCCACGTTCACCCTGTCAAACAGATCGTCAACGATCGCGTCCATGACGAAGAGCTGGAGGCCGAACCCGGCGGGGTATGCGGACGGGCTTCCGTGACTCAATGAGCCGACCAGCCGCTCATCCAGCCTCGTCAACTCAAGTGGCGCACCGCCGACCCGGCCGAGTGCCTTCCGTCCGAGGTCTTGCCAATCTTCTGTGCGATGCTGGCTCGCGCCGACCCCCACACTGTCGAGGATCGCCTGCCCCTCTCGCGCGTGAGCTTGGGCGGCGTCCATGGTGCCGTCGTAGAGCGCTTCAACGAACATCTCCATCGCCCGTTGGAATTCCTTCAGCATCTGGGAGATGCGTCTGCCCGAGTTCCGATGGGGACGTGGCAATGCATCTTCAGGCCACGAGGCAACCAACGAATCGATGTCCTCGAATGCCTGCCTCAATCGAGAGGCATCGCGACCACTTTCAGCGACGTAGCGCAGCGCCCTGCCTAATCGCTCGAATGCTGCTCCTGCCTGATCCCCGACCGTTTCCGGATCGGCTTGGCCGGGCTGCCCAGGCAACCGGTTACGTCGGAAATCGTCGATGACCTTTCGCCGCGCGAGCAACGCGAAGTCAACTTCATGACGCTCGGCTTTTCGCCCGCAATCGGGGCAAGCTTGGGCGGTCTGTCGGTGAGCCTTGCATCTCAAGCAGGTGGTCGTGCTGAACGGAACGGTGACTTTGAACATGTCTCGGTTCAGGGTAGTGGGCCGCGGGTTCCAGGTCGGCAGCCACGCGGCGCCCGGGGGTGCCGCTCCGAGAATGCCATGGACGGGCGCGTGCGGGGTGGCGATCGAACCGCGATTCGGCATCTGCGGGCGTCCGCGGGGCAATGTGAGCCCGAGACCCTTTCGTTGCCAAGCGCTCACCATGGGGCCAGCAACAGCGGAACTGGTGCCGTGCCGATGTGACGTAAGCCGCACCCGAGGACGAGGAGGGCCGCAGCGAATAAGGCTGGGACAACCCTCTTGCCTCAGAAGTGACTTTGGCGGGTCTGGCCATCACCCGCGACGTGCGGCACTCCGACGCGGCCGAGCGCCGAACAAGGGCCTCATGAGCCGGTCGACGTCGTTGGGGTCCACCCGGAGGATCTTGGGGCCGTAGCGGTAAGCGGGCAGATCGCCGGCCGCGATGCGGCGCCGGAGGGTCTTGACGCTGACCTCGGTGCGCTCGGCGGCCTGGGCGAGGGATTCGTAGGTCTTGGGGGGCATGGGGTTCTCCTCTCTGACCTCCAGAAGTGCGCCAGGGTGCCACTGGCGGACACCCCAACCCCAACTTCCCCCGCGCGCAACCTGGCGCCCGGCTGGCCGTCCACAACTGTCCGCGTGCGTCCCCTTCGCCAAGATTCGCCAGCCTGGCAGTGTCCGCCAGGGGCACGTCTCCGCGCTTCTGGATAGCGAGAGCTACTGGAGGGCGGGTCGCCATGGATGACGGGTCGTGGGCGCTGGCGGTGTCGCTGGGTCATGTGCGGAACGCGGTGGTCGCGTTCGTGGCGGCGGAGGATCCGTCGGGGGAGTCGCTGTTCTTGGCGGCGGAGTGCCTCGAACTGGAGGGGGTCTTCGCCGAGCTTGGTGTCGAGCCCGAGTTCACGGACCCCGGCGTCGACGGCATCGAGTCGTTGGACGCCGCGTCCGATGCGCTCGCGGCGGCGCGGCCGGTGGTGCCGTTGGCGTTGTGGGCGGCGCTGCAAGCGGTGCGGGCGAGAGCAGCGCGATGACTGCCACCGTGGGGACGCTCCTGGACGACGCCCACGCCCGCGCCTGGGACTTGTGCGTGTTTGTGGGCGAGCTGCGCGACGACGCCCACCGGACTCTGGTGGCAGCTGAGTTCTTGGCCGCCTGGCCGCAGCTCGCCACGTCCGCTCTCCGGGTTCTGGACGCCGTTCGGGTGGAGCCGGTCTGGCTCGACGAAGCCTCCGCTGTGCGTGAGGTGCTTCGAGCGGTCGCGGGCGATCAGTCACTTGCGAACCACCGGGTCCCGGGCAGCGGGATCGTGTCGGCGACAGCGACGCCGGCTGTGCTCACGATCGCGACTCGACTGGGGGCGGTCGCTGATCTGCTCAGCAGGCAGCCTCCCGCAGTGACGGAGGTGGATCGCGGCGCGTTGTCGGGGCTGCAGGCCAACGTGGTGTCGGTTGTCCACGCGGTCGCGGTCACCACGGTGGCGGCGATGGGGGATCGTGACGAGCTGAGGTCGGCCGTTTGGTTGATGCGGGGGGCGGCGGCGCGTAGCGAGCTTCTCGCGATCAGGACCACCGCGGACCGCGCTGGTCGGTACGAGGACGTCGCGGCCGTGTCGTCCGAGGATCCATCGTTGGACGGGGCGATCGCCCGGTGGGTTCCTGTGACGGTCACGGCCCTGACGTCGCCGCAGCGGGTCACCCAGACCGCGCTGCAGTTCGCTGCCGGCGACGCACTGATCCTGATCGCCACCGCCGGCATGGTGCTCGACGCAGCCAAAGAGCGGGGGCTCGTTCCCGCGGGGCTCGCGCATCGGGCTCGTGCGGCGCTGGTTGGGGCGCACGAGGCGTGGCGTCCCTGCGTGTCGTGGCCGCCGGCCGTCCGGTTGCACGGCGTCCGTGACGTCGAGCAGTTCCACGTGTCGCGGCAGCTGCGGCAGGAGATCACCGACAACCTTCGAGAGGGACGCGCGTGGCTGCCCGCTGACGCGTTGTCTGATCGCTTCGACGTGGGGGCCTTGTTGGGGTCGATGCGGCGGGGGGTGCACGGTGTCGGGAACGTGGCGGTGTTGCACTTCCAGGCGATGGACCGCCTGGTGCGGGGGCCCGGGCAGTTGTGGGTCGCCGCGAACGCGGTGACGCAGTCGGCGTACCGGGGGTACGCCACGATCGAGGCTGCTTGCCGCAAAGGCTGGGTGCCGATGCCCCCTGGGGAACCGGCCGGGGGCGCCCTGCTCGGTGACGCCAAGCGGGCCTTGGCCATGACGACGACCGCGGTGGCCGCTCTGGACGCGACCGCCGCCGCAGCGGCGTCCCCGGCGCACCGCGGCCCGGACGCGCTGCGCTGGGATCACGGCCGGATCGTCGCGTACGGCACAGCCGACCAGCCTCACCTGTTCGAAACCGTCTGCTCGCCCGAGCCAGCGGGGGCGCGGTCCGAACGGTGCGTCCCGATCGACCTCGGCCGGAACCACCACCCGGGCCCGCGTCGATGAGTTCCGACCCCGAAGACCCGACCGACGCCCGGGCCGGCGCCGCGGGCGACGCCTGGTCGCTCACCGCCCGGATCAGCCCGCGACGAGTGGTCCGCGCCGCGGCGGTGGACGCCGACGGTCACCCGCTCAACGCCTACCCGCTCGTTCATCCCGTGGCCGGTGCTCGGCCGTGGACGCCCTGGGCGGTGCACCTGGCGGACGCCGAGGGTCGCCACCGGCTGCTGTGCGCCGACCTGGACGCGAGACTCTCGGCCGAGGCGGCCGCCGCGGACGCGGCGCGGCTCTCGGGACTGTTGTCCGAGTTGGGGATCCGGCACCTGGTGTGCGCGTCCGGCCCCACGGGCGGCAGGCACGTGTGGCTCGGCCTCCGCGAGTCGGTGGACGCCGAGGTGGTCCGCGCCCTGGCCTACCTGCTCAAGGCGTGGCTGCCGCCCCTCGACGTGGCACCGCTGGTCAACCCCACGTCTGGCTGCGTGCGGCCGCCTGGTGCGCCGCACCGGCTCGGGGGCAGCTCGCACGTGATCGCGGGTTCGGCGTCGGCGTTGACCGACCCGAGCGTGACGGCCGTCCAGGTCGACACTCTGATCGCGGCGGTCGCGGACCTCGTCCAGGCCACGGCGGCTGCCCCCGTACCGCGCGCTGAGCGTTTGGTGGCCGAGGCGAACGGGGTGCCGTTCCTGCCCGGGCCGAAGCGTGAGCTGTCGGCGTCTTGTCAGCGTCTGCTGGTCGCGACCCCGACCGGGGATCTGTCGGCGGTCTTGTGGCGGGTGCTTTGCGGCGCGGCGGCCGCTCGCTGGCGTTTCGCCGACGTGGAGGCGATCGCCGACGCGCCGGGACTCGAGCACGCCCGTACCCTCCGCGCAGGCACCGCGCGCGTTCCCCGCCCACCTCGGGGCCCGGCGTCGCCGACGGCGGTGCTGCGCCGCCAGTGGGCGCGGGCTGTCCACAAGGTCGCCGAGCTTGCCCCGGGTCAGCCAGGGGAGGGCGGGGACGCGAGCTTCGACCTGCGTGCGGAGGTGGTGACCGTGATGGTCCGCACCGTGCAGCGGCGGGCAGACGCGACACCGGGCCGGTGGGGCCGCTCGCATGGGAGCTTGGCGCAGCGGCGCGTCCTGGACGCCCTGTGCCTGTTCCACCTGCAAGCCGTCCGCGTCGACGAGGTCGACGCTGACATCCGCCGGCTCGCTCTCACCTGTGGCCTCGACCGTGAGACCGCCCGCCGGTCCCTGCTCACACTGGCTGCCGACGGCTGGATCACCCGCACCCAACCCGCCGCCGGACGCCGCGGCGCCCGCTGGACCATCGACCCCGGCGGCGCCGTCCACACCCGGGTGAGCGGGATGCTGTCACAAGCGGACCCGCGCCCTGCCGGCACCGGCCCTGCCCTGCGCACCGCGCTCGTCAACGAACTCGCCGACCGACTGCACGTCAATGCCCACGATGCCTTCGCCACCACAGGCGGTTTGGGCATCGAAGCGGGCAGCCTCCACGGACGGCTGGGCGAACCCTTGGACGGTGTGCAGTGCTCGCAGCTCCTGGGTTGGTCCATCGAGAAGACCACCCGCGTGCTCGATCGGCTGAGTTCGGCCGGCCTGATCGAGTGGCGCGGACGCTGCTGGCAGCGAGCCGGTGCCGAGCAGCTCGATCGAGTCGCGGTCGACCAAGGAACCACCGGGGTGGGGCAGCGGCGAGCCGACCTCTACGCCGTCGAGCGGGCCCTATGGGCATGGTGGCGGGACGAACTCGACACCCTGCGTCTCTCCCATCGTCGGACCCTCTGTCATCGACTCCGACAAGGCATTTCATGGCCGCTGCATCCCCGGCGTCGGGACGGAAGGGCCGACTTCGCGGCCGCTCGACGGGCCCTGCACCGCCGACCGGGCGCGGCGAAGGGCTCGATGTCATTCCGTGGGACGCCCAAGACCGCTCCGATTTCGCGGCCTACATTCGGGGCGCTGTCCCCCAGGAACGCACCAATAGAACAGGACCAGGGTTCCCCTGGACGAGTCACCCCCCGACTCGAGCGAACGAAGTCGTTCAAGAAGTCTGACCCGGGGTGTCCGCCAAGAGCCCTCTTCCTCACTTCTGGTAGGTGAAGGAGAAAACCCATGGTGAACAGGAACACCCTCGGACGAGCCGTGCTCGCGCTGGCGCTCGTGCCGATCATGGCCGCCTGCACGGCCACGCCATCGACGACCCCGTCTCCGTCCGTCACACCGACGCCGACCGTGACCGCCCCGACGCTGTCGCCGGCCGAACAGGACCTCGCCAACGCCAAACAGGCAGTGGTCAAGCTGTGGGCGGTGGTCGACCGCCTCACGAATGACCCCCAGACGTCGCTCCAGGAGCTGGACACCGTGGCTACGGACAAGGCACTGACGATGTTCCAGCAGAACTTGGGCAAGTACCGCGCCGCACGGTGGATCGGAACAGGGGCCTCTGTGGTGGAGAACCTGGAGGCGACGGCGAGCGGCATGGACGGGGCCGGCCGGTCCACCTGGACCGTGACGGCGTGCGTCGACGGCAGCGGAACGACGTTGGTGGACGAGGGCGGCAAGTCCGTCCAAGGGCCCCCCTACCGGATCAGCCACAAGGCCACGGTTGTGGAACGCGCTTCGGCGCTGTTCGTCGCCGAAGACGTGGCGGTTGGGACATGCTGAGGCTCGCCCTCGCCTTCCTGCTGGGCCTCATGGCTACCTTCGCCGCGCCTCCCTTGGCTCACGCCGCTGGGCCGGTCACCTGTGGCCCGGACATGTCCTGGGACGGCCAGAAGTGCCAGATCTTGGCGACGGCCCCCGGCCGTAGCGCCACCGCCCTGGGAGATAGCCCGAGCCGGGGCGGCGGCGCCACGCAGCCCCGGACTTGTGCGTTCGGGTCCATCCCAATGCCGTGCACAGACCCCGAGCTGGGGTGGTGGTCCGACGCCCGCTCCTGCTACGTCCAGCGAACCAACCCCCAGCCCCAGCCCACCGCGCCCATCTGGGCCGGCCATACCGATGGCGCCATCTACGACTGTGCGTTGCCCCGGGTGGGGGTCTTCGGCGGGTCGTACATGTTCTGGTCGGCGACCGCGCCGGCAGGTCCGGATCCTGCGGTGTTGGCGCAGCAGGCGATTGCGAGTATGAATCTGCGGCCGATCTCGATCGGGATTGTGCCGGAGGACCGGCCGGGTTCGGTGGGTCTGGTGGGGATGCCGGTGTGGTTGTGGGCGGCCAGCCCGGACCAGCACACGTGGGGTCCGATCACCCGGAGCGCGTCGGCGTCCGGGGTGACGGTGACCGCGACGGCGAAGGTGCAGCGGGTCCG
>CAZPCM010000103.1:8312-9536 GCA_964585085.1 uncultured Propionibacteriaceae bacterium | reverse complement strand
GGTGGTCGGGCTCGGTAATCCGGGCTCGACCTACGCGTCTCACCGGCACAACGTCGGTCACCGGGTGGTGGACGAGCTCGCTCGTCGCGCCGGGGTCGGGTTCTCCGCCGCACGCAGCCTGCGGGCCGAGGTCGCCCAGACGCGCTTGACGTCGGCAGGGATCGGCGGAGTCGGGGCGGCTGCGGACAAGGTCATCCTGCTGAAGTCGCGCACCTTCATGAACGAGACGGGCCTCGCGGTCGCCAGGGCGACCAGCTACTACGGGGTCTCTCCCGCACACGTGGTCGCCGTCCACGACGAGCTCGACATCGATTTCGGGAGGTTGCGCCTCAAGTTCGGCGGCGGCGACAACGGCCACAACGGCCTGAAGTCGATCCGGCGCTGCCTGGGCACCGGCGACTTCTTCCGGGTCAGGTGCGGCATCGGCCGCCCACCGGGACGGCAGGAGCCTGCCGACTACGTGCTCAGCCCGTTCCCGGCTGCGCTGCGCGAGGAACTCGCCGAGCAGGTCGGGCGGGCCGCTGAGGCCGTCGAAGCCCTCATCGGCGAGGGCTTGGAGGCGGCGCAGAACCGCTTCAACAGCTGACTCGTCGGCGCCGCCCGGTCATCCCTCGCGGTCCTGTCGGCCACCCGATTCTCCGATGTCGTCGTGCGGGCCCGCCGCCTTGGGCACCTCCAGTTTCCACATGACTCCCGCCAGCCGCAGCAGGAAGCAGAAGGTGGCGCCGGCGATGGAGGGGACGACGGTGTTCTGCAGGCCCACCGCGTAGGTGCCGATGACCATGAGAGAACCTGCCGCGGCCGGGAGGGCGTAGAAGTCGGCACGGAACACCGCCGGAATACGGTTGACCATCAGGTCCCGCAGCACGCCGCCGCCGACCCCGCTGATCGTTCCGACAATGACCGTCGGCAGCGGCTCGAGATGGTGCAGCAGCGCGACCTCCGCCCCCACCGCGCAGTACAACCCCAGCGCCATCGCGTCGATGAACGTGATCGTCCGCCGCAGCACTCTGCCGGGTTGCGCCAGGAACATGGGGATCAGCGACCCCAGCGCGGCGGCGATCAGGAACGGCAGGTTGGAGAACGCCGCAGGTGGGGTGACGCCGATCAGGACGTCGCGCAGGAGTCCGCCACCCAGGGCCGAAACAGACCCCAGGGCCAGGACCCCGACCAGATCGAACGAGGCCACCTTGACCGCGGCGAAGGCGCCCCCCATGGCGCTGG
>CAZPCM010000103.1:0-8212 GCA_964585085.1 uncultured Propionibacteriaceae bacterium | reverse complement strand
ACCAGATCGAACGAGGCCACCTTGACCGCGGCGAAGGCGCCCCCCATGGCGCTGGTGAAGATCGCCAGGAGTTCCAGCAGTCGCAGCCAGTCGGTGATCACCATGGTCATGTCCCAGGACGTCGAGAGTAGGGCCCGGCCCATCCGACCTGGGTGTCCGGGTAGTCGTGTCGAGGCTATCCCGGGAAGGCGCCAACGGCCGCGACGTTGCCAACAGGTGCCGTCCGATGAATCGACCAAGGCAACTTCCCGCACCGAAGCCCTCGCCGGCGCCCGGCTGCGATGTGATGGTGGCGGCGGCGGAACAGTGCGTCGCCTGCCTCGAGGAGGAGGATCGATGAGTCGCAAGGATCGAGTGCTGGCCGGATTGGCCGCTGCCACCGGATGGCAGGAGGAGTTGTACGTCCACCTGCACACCCATCCCGAGTTGAGTATGGCCGAGTCCCGGACGGCCGCGGAGATCACCGACCGGCTCACCGGCTTCGGCTACGACGTCCAGCAGATCGGTGGCGGTGTGGTCGGCGTGCTGCGCAACGGTGACGGCCCGACCGTGCTGATGCGCGCCGACATTGACGCGCTTCCTGTCAAGGAGTTGACCGGTCTGCCGTACGCGTCGACGGCGACCGCTGTGGACGCTTCGGGAGCCACCGTCGGCGTCATGCACGCCTGCGGCCACGACTTACACATCGTGGGGCTTCTGGGGGCGGCCAAGCTGCTCGCCGACGCCAGGGACGCGTGGTCCGGCACCTACATCGCGCTCTTCCAGCCCGCAGAGGAGACCGCCGCTGGTGCGGCGTCCATGGTGGCCGACGACCTGGTGAACCGCATCCCCAAGCCCGATGTCGCGTTCGCTCAGCACGTGCTGGCGGTTCCGGCCGCCGGCGAGGTCGGCACCCGCTCAGGCCCGATCCTCTCTGCAGGCGACAACCTGCGGGTCACCGTGTTCGGCAAGGGTTCGCACGGGTCGATGCCGCACCTCGGGGTCGACCCCGTGGTCCTCTGCTCAGCCATCGTCACCCGGTTGCAGGGAATCGTGTCCCGAGAGGTCAAGCCCGGCGAGTTCGCTGTGGTCACCGTCGGCAGCGTCCAGGCCGGGACCAAGAGCAACATCATTCCCGACCGTGGTGTGCTGCTCCTCAACATGCGCGCCTACAACGAGGATGTGCGCGCCCAGCTCAAGCGGGCCATCGAGCGGATCGTCCGAGCCGAATGCGCGGCGTCCGGTTCGCCGCAGGAGCCCAGCTTCGAGTACTACGAGCAGTACCCGCTGACCGACAACGACCCCGAGGTCACCCGGACCGTCCACCAGGCCTTCGTCGAGCACTTCGGTGACCGAGCCAAGGTGCTGGACAGGGTGACCGCCAGCGAGGACTTCTCGACGATCCCCAACGCGTTCGGGATTCCGTACACCTATTGGGGCTTCGGCGGATTCGCCGCCGGCAAGCAGACGTACCCAAACCATTCCCCCTTCTTCGGACCGGACATGCAGCCGACTCTGAAGACCGCCACCGAGGCCGCCGCGGTGGCCGCCCTGGCTTATCTTGCAAAGGAGAACTGAAACATGAGTGCCACATCGGCTCCCACCCAGTCGAAGCCGTTCCAGGGCAACGACAAGCTGCTGTTCGGCATCGTCCTGGGCGTCATCACGTTCTGGCTGTTCGCCGGAACAGCCGGGACTGTCGCGCCGAGCATCCTGCTCGACATCATTCACCCCTCTGGGCTGGCGTGCGATCTTCATGACCTCGATCGTGATCTCGATCATCTCCATCCTGATGATGCGAGGAACCCCGGAGAGCAAGGTGCAGCCGGACCCGACCAAGACCTACAAGTTTGACCTGCCTGGCGTGCTCGTCTTCATGGTCTCCATGCTGGCGCTGATGGTCGTTCTGATCTTCGGCTCGAAGATCGGCTGGGGCAGTTGGATCACCCTCGCCCTGGGCGCTATCGCGCTGGTGGGCCTGTACATCTTCGTCAAGATGGAGCAGCGGACTCCGCACGCCTTCGTGGACTTCTCGCTGTTCAAGAACATGACCTTCACCGGTGCGACCATCTCGAACTTCCTGCTCAATGGCACCATCGGCCTGCTGATCGTCACCCAGCAACTGTTCCAGCTCGCCGGCAAGCATCCGGACACGGGCAAGCCGTACTCCGCCTGGGACGCCGGCCTTCTGACCCTCGGCTACGGGATCGCGATCATCGCCCTGATCCGGGTCGGCGAGAAGCTGCTTCAGAAGTTCGGTCCGCGCAAGCCCATGCTCTGGGGCACCGGCCTCGTCGGCGTGGTGTGCGTCATGCTCATGTTCACCAACCTGCTGGTCGAGCAGTACGCCATCGTGGCCGTGGTCGCCTACACGCTCTTCGGCGTCGCGCTGGCCTTCTACGCCACACCGTCCACCGATGCTGCGCTGGCCAACCTCCCGCCCAACCAGGCAGGTTCCGGCGCCGGCATCTACAAGATGGCCTCGTCGCTGGGCGGCGCCATCGGAGCCGCTGTGTCGCTCGCGTTGTTCACCGCGTTCGCCGGCTCGGGTGCGGAGTTCGTCGGTGACATCCTCATGAACCAGGGACGCACCGACAACACCAAACTCCGTGAGGCAGCCGTCGTGGCCCTGCTGTTCAACCTCTTCATGGTTGTCATCGCGATCGTCTCGATCATGGTGACGGTCCCGAAGGGCACCAAGGTGGAGAACGAGGTGGCCGCCGCGAAGAAGTAGGTCTTTCCCGCAGTGGGGGGTTGGCGGCAGGCCGGCCCCCCACTGTCGTGCTGTTCCACCCGCTCGGCACGCGGGAAGCGATGTCGTGGCGCCTTGTTAGCCTTGGGCCGTGACCAGCCCCGATCCCGCCACCCCGCGCCGCGCCGAGTTCCGGCGTCTGAGATGAAGCTGCCCGGACTGGTCGAGCTGATCTCGCTCGACCCGGTGGTGGCTTCGGCGCTGGCCGACGTCGGACGCCTCCGCGCCCTGGACCTGACCGCGCCGGAGGCGATCCGTCCCCTCCTGGTCGCCACGCTGGCCGCGCCGTCGGAGCGGCCGGTGCTGCTGGTGACCTCCACCTTCCGGGAGGCGGAGTCCATGACCGCTGCGCTGGTCTCCCTGCTCGGTGCCGATGACGTGGCCTACTACCCGGCCTGGGAGACGCTGCCGCACGAGCGGCTGAGCCCGCGGTCGGACACCGTCGGACGGCGACTGCACGTCCTGAGGAGGCTGGCCGGCAACGACCCGCTGCCGGCGCCGCGGGTGGTGGTCGCGCCGGTGCGCTCGGTGCTGCAGCCCCAGGCGGTGGGCCTGGGCGGCCTGATGCCCGTCCGGCTCGTCACCGGCGCCGAGTACGACATCTCCCAAGTCGCGAAAGACCTTGTGGAGGCGGCGTATCTCCGGGTGGACCTGGTCGAGAGGCGAGGGGAGTTCTCCGTTCGCGGGGGCATCATCGACGTGTTCCCGCCCACCCTGGAGCACCCGGTGCGGATCGACTTCTTCGGTGAGGAGATCGAGGAGATCCGGCCGTTCGCGGTGGCCGACCAGCGCTCCTTCGCCGAGACCATGACGGAGGTCACCGCGTCGCCGTGCCGGGAGCTCCTGATCACCGAATCAGTGAAGCGTCGCGCAGCGTCCCTGGCCCGTCAGCATGTGAACACCCCGGGAAACCTAGGCGAGATGTTCGAACGGATCGCCGCCGGACATGCCGTGGACGGGATGGAGGCGCTCGCCCCCGTCCTCGTCGACGGACTTGAACTGCTCGTGGACGTCCTGCCCGCCGATACGGCCGTCCTGGTCAGCGACCCGGAGCGCGTCCGTACCCGGGCGATCGAGCTGACCACCACTAGCGAGGAGTTCCTGCGGGCCTCCTGGGCGGCGGCGGCTGATGGAGGGAAGGCCCCGATCGACCTGGGCGCGGCCGCGTACCGGTCCCTGGCGGACGTCCGGTCCCGGGCCCTGCAGCGCGGACAGAGCTGGTGGTCGCTGTCACCGTTCAGCGCCGCACCCGAGGAGCCGGACAGGGCGGCGGTCGACCACTCAGGCGCCATCGACGTGGGCGTGGCCTCCCGGAGGTTGGACGTCCGGGAGGCGCAGGTCTGGCGCGGTGACACCGAGGGAGCGCTGGCCGCCGTCCGGGACGCCGTCGCCCGGGGCGACCGGGTGGTCCTGGCCGCCGACAGCTTGGGTCTCGCCCAGCGGATGGTCGAGGTGCTGAGCGGTGCAGGCGTCCCGTCCCGCCTCGTCACGGCGATGGCGCAACCGCCGGAGCCGGGATCGGTGGCCGTCGTGATCGCCGATCTCAGGCACGGCTTCCGGGTCGAATCCATCGCCCTGTCCCTGTTCACTGCGGCTGACCTCTCCGGTCAGCGCGAGGTGGACAAGGCCGGACGCAAGATGCCGGCGCGGCGAAAGAACCAGATCGACCCGCTCGAACTCACCGCCGGCGACCCGGTCGTCCACGAGCAGCACGGTGTCGGGCGATACCTGGAGATGGTCCAGCGGACGGTCTCCGGGGCGACGAGAGAGTACCTGGTCCTGGAGTACGCGCCGAGCAAACGCGGCCATCCCGGCGACCGGCTGTTCGTTCCGATGGACCAACTCCATCTGGTCACGCGCTACGTCGGCGGGGAGAGCCCGGCCCTGGACAAGATGGGCGGAGTTGAGTGGGGCAAGCGCAAGGCGCGCGCCCGCAAGGCCGTCCGTGAGATCGCCGCCGAACTCATCAAGCTGTACGCCGCCCGGCAGGCCTCCCGCGGGCACGCCTTCGCCCCGGACACGGTCTGGCAGCGCGAGCTGGAAGACGCCTTCGCCCACGTCGAAACCCCGGACCAGCTCGCCGCGATCACCGAGGTGAAGGCCGACATGGAGAAGGTGGTTCCGATGGACCGGCTGATCTGTGGCGACGTCGGCTACGGCAAGACCGAAATCGCTGTCCGGGCCGCGTTCAAGGCCGTGATGGACGGCAAGCAGGTGGCTGTCCTGGTGCCCACCACCCTTCTGGTGCAGCAGCACCAGGCCACCTTCGCCGACCGCTACGCGGGCTTCCCGGTGACCGTGGCCGCGCTGAGCCGGTTCCAGTCGGAGGCGGAGAAGAAGAAGGTGATCGCCGGGCTCGCCGATGGGGCGGTGGACGTGGTCGTCGGCACGCACCGGCTGTTGTCCGACGAGGTCGTGTTCAAGGACCTGGGGCTGGTCATCATCGCCGAGGAGCAACGGTTCGGGGTTCAGCACAAGGAGGCCCTCAAGAAGTTGCGCCTCAACGTCGACGTGCTGGCCATGAGCGCCACCCCCATTCCCAGGACGCTGGAGATGGCGATCACCGGGATCCGGGAGATGAGCGTCATCGCCACCCCACCGGAGGAGCGGCACCCCGTCCTCACCTTCGCCGGGCCCTACGACGAGGCCCAGGTCCGTGCCGCGATCCGCCGCGAACTGGCCCGGGAGGGCCAGGCCTTCTACATCCACAACCGCGTCCAGACCATTGACAAGGCCGCCAAGAAGATCGGCGACCTCATCCCCGAGGCCCGGGTGGCGGTGGCCCACGGTCAGATGAACGAACACGCCCTGGAACAGGTGATGGTCGACTTCTGGGAGCGCCGTTTCGACGTGCTGGTCTGTACCACGATCGTCGAGGCGGGCCTGGACATCTCCACCGCCAACACCCTGCTCATCGAGCGGGCAGACGTGCTCGGCCTGTCCCAGTTGCACCAGCTGCGCGGCCGGGTCGGACGCGGCCGCGAGCGAGGCTACGCCTACTTCCTGTATCCGCCGGAGAAGCCGTTGACCGAGACGGCCCACGATCGGCTGGCCACGATGGCCGCGCACACCGATCTGGGCGCCGGCATGGCCATCGCGATGAAGGACCTGGAGATCCGCGGAGCGGGCAACCTTCTCGGCGGGGAACAGTCCGGGCACATCGCCGAGGTCGGCTTCGACCTCTACATCCGGCTGGTCGGCGAAGCGGTCGCCGACTTCCGCGGGGACCAGCCCGAGCCCGAGCCGGAAATGAGGATCGAGCTCCCGGTCGAGGCGCACCTACCGTCCGACTACGTCGAATCCGAGCGGCTGAGGCTGGAGATGTACAAGCGGCTGGCCCAGGTGAAGACGCCGGACGACATCACCGCGGTCCGCGACGAACTCGTCGACCGCTACGGGCCTCCGCCGGCACCGGTGCAAGCGCTCCTGGCAGTGGCGGCCTTCCGGCTGGAGGCCGCACGGCGGGGCATCCGCGAGGTGGTCGCGCACGGCAACTTCATCAGGTTCGCCCCCGCCGATCTGCCCGAGTCGGCCCAGCTCCGGCTGGCCCGGCTCTACCCGGGCGCGCAGCTGCGCAAGGCGTCCGGGTTCGTCCTGGTGCCGCGTCCGATGACCCGGCCGATCACCGGCCAACCCATCACCGACGAGCCTCTGCTGGAGTGGTGCTCACAGGCGATGGCGGACATCTTCTCGCCTGGCGCCACCCGCTAGGATCACGGCAGACACGCGAAGGCGGGAGTTGGCGATGAAGATGGCTTCTCGGCTGGTGGCGGCGCTGGCCGCGGCGGCGATGCTGTTGGTGGGCGGTTGCGCCGCGAACAACCCCAGGGTTGCGGCGACCGTGGGATCGGTGACCATCATGGAGTCCCAGGTCGATGGCGTGGCCGCGGTGCTCGCCGATTCCACCGACGGCCAGCGCACCGCCGGCTCGCTGCGCGCCGGTGTGCTCACGGTGATGATCCAGAGCGTGCTCGTCCTCAAGGCGGCAGCGGAGAAGGGCGTCGTGGTGACCCAGGCCGAGCGGGACGCGATGTTCGCCAGCGAGCCCAGCATGGCCGTGCTGCGTGAGAACCCGGTGACAGCCCAGTTCATCACGGATTTAGTCGACAGCAGCTTGGCCTCCAGCCGGCTCGGTCAGGAGGCCTTCGCCGCCATCGCGCTCGCGGTCCCGGTCACCGTCAACCCTCGCTACGGCAGCTGGAACCAGAATCTGGCCCAACTCACCGGCGAGTCCGGCTCGCTCTCGCAGTTAGTGCCGACGACCGCGGCAGCCAAGTAGGTCCCGTGGTCGAGCGGCTGGCGCAGGTCGGCCGACTGATCGAGGTCATGCACGCCTTGCGGGAGGGCTGTCCCTGGGACGCGCAGCAGACCCACGAGTCGCTGGTGCCCTATCTGGTCGAGGAGACCTTCGAGCTCGTCGAGGCGATTGAGGCCGGGTCGCAGGAGGACCTGGTCGAGGAACTCGGTGACGTGCTGCTTCAGGTCGTCTTCCACGCCGAGATCGCCGCCGAGTCCGGGCGGTTCGACATCGACGACGTCGCCGAACGCATCGCCGACAAGCTGGTGGCCCGCCACCCATACGTGTTCGCCGACTCCGACGTGCCCGCGGACCTGGTCGGCTCCTGGGAGCAGGCCAAGGCGAGGGAGAAGAGGCGCACGTCGGTTCTGGCGGGCATTCCGCAGCGCATGTCCGCGCTGAGCCGGGCGCAGCGGGTCGTCTCTCGCGCGCACAGCCACGGCGTCGGGCCGGGTGAGTTGGGGCTTGACGTGCCCGAGGTGGACGAAGATGCCATCGGCAGGGAGGTGCTGAGGCTGGTGGCCGCCGCGCACGCCCTCGGAGTCGATCCTGAGCAGGCGGCTCGCAAGGCCCTGCGAGCGCTGGAGGAGCGGCTAGTGGAGGTGGAGGGCGGCTCCGCCGGGTGATGTTCGCCCACCCGGCGCCACCGTCGGCCCCGGCCGCTAGGGTAAGGATGGAACACCCACCAACAGCTCCGAAAGGCATGAATCGTGGCAACCATCGAATTCGTTGACGCGCGGCAAATCCTTGATTCCCGCGGCAATCCCACCGTCGAAGTGCAGGTCGTTCTCGATGACGGCGCTGAGGGTCGTGCGGCCGTTCCGTCCGGCGCGTCCACGGGCATGTACGAAGCGGTCGAGTTGCGCGACGGCGACAAGGCCGTTTACGGCGGCAAGGGCGTCCTGAAGGCCGTCGAGAACGTCGTGGAGCAGATCGGCCCCGAGGTGCTGGGCATGGAGGCCTCCGAGCAGCGCCTCCTCGATCAGGCGATGATCGAGTTGGACGGCACGCCCAACAAGTCCAAGCTGGGCGCGAACGCCATCCTCGGCGTGTCGCTGGCCGTGGCGCACGCCGCCGCTGAGTCCGCCGGCCTGCCCCTGTACCGCTACCTCGGCGGCCCGACCGCCAGCGTGCTGCCCGTCCCGATGATGAACATCCTCAACGGTGGCGCCCACGCCGACTCC
>CAZPCM010000102.1:1356-9615 GCA_964585085.1 uncultured Propionibacteriaceae bacterium | reverse complement strand
GCTGGATGCCGACCTGGCGCAGCGCCGCCACCGAATGCTGGGTGGGCTTGGTCTTCAGCTCGCCGGACGGCCCCAGGTACGGCACCAGCGAGACGTGCAGGAAGAACACGTTCTCGCGTCCCACGTCGCGGCGCACCTGGCGGGCCGCCTCCAGGAACGGCAGCGATTCGATGTCGCCGACGGTGCCGCCGATCTCGTGGATGACCACGTCGACCTTACGGCCGGCCATCGCCAGCATCTCGTCCTTGATCTCGTTGGTGATGTGCGGAATCACCTGGACGGTATCGCCCAGGAAATCACCGCGCCGTTCCTTGGCGATCACCGTGGAGTAGACCTTGCCCGTGGTGACATTGGCTTCGGCGTTGAGGTTGACGTTGAGGAACCGCTCGTAGTGGCCGATGTCCAGGTCGGTTTCGGCGCCGTCCTCGGTGACGAACACCTCGCCGTGCTGGAACGGGTTCATCGTTCCGGGATCCACGTTGAGGTACGGATCGAGCTTCTGCATCGTGACCCGCAGCCCGCGAGCGACCAGGAGGCTGCCCAGGCTCGAGGCGGTCAAGCCTTTGCCGAGCGAGGAGACAACGCCCCCGGTGACGAATACGTGCTTGGTTTGCGCCTGGTTCCCCACGGGGTTCCAGCCTATACGGCAGGCTGCGCACCCAGCCAGCCCGACGCCCCTCGGGACAAGTCGCCCGCCCGGAATCGGGACGGCTCAGGACCCGGCGGCCTCGATCAGCTCCGCTGCATGGGCGAGTGCCGAGTCGCTGGACTCCAGGCCACCCATCATCCGAGCCAGTTCCGCCAAGCGGTCCTCGCCTTCGACCAGGCGGACCCCGCTGGTGGTCACCGACCCATCGTCGGACTTGGTGACCACGAAATGCCGGTCGGCGAAGGCGGCCACCTGAGCCAGGTGGGTGACGACGATCACTTGGGCGTGCCGGGAAAGCCTGGCCAGTCGGCGTCCGATCTCCAGGGCCACGGCCCCGCCGACGCCGGCGTCCACCTCGTCGAAGACGAAGGTTTGGCCGCTCGCCTGACCGGCCAGCACAACCTCCAGGGCGAGCCGCACCCGCGACAACTCGCCGCCGGAAGCCACTTTGGACAGCGGCCCCGGCGCAACGCCGGGGTTCGCCGAGAACATCATGGTGACCTGATCGACTCCGTGCGCGCCGGGGCTGGACAACGGCGTGAGCTCGAAGGCCAGCCTGGCCCGGGGCATCGCCAGCGGGGCCAACTCGGCGGCGACCAGGGCCGACAGCCGGTCGGCGGCCTCGCCCCGCTCGGCTGTGATCCGGGAGGCCCGCTCTGCGAGCCGGCGGTCAAGGGCTCCGAGGCCATCGATGAGCTCGGCGATCCGCTCGTCGCTGCGGTCAAGGACGGCGACCCGGCTCACCGAGTCCTCGGCGAACGCGAGCACCTCGTTCACCGTGGACCCGTACTTGCGGGTGAGGTGCTGCAGTTCGGCACGCCGGCCGGCGATCCACTCCAGACGCGCCGGATCCGCGTCCAGCCCGGCGAGGTGGGAGGCCAGGCCCGAAGCTGCGTCGGCCAGGGACGCAGCCGCGTCCGCCAACTGCTCGGCCAGCGGCATCAGGCCCGGGTCTGCGCCGACCACCGGCAGGAGGGCCCTGCGGGCGGCGCCCACCAGCGACAGGGCCTCTGCGCCCTGCCCGAAGGAGTCCTCGTCCCCCGCCAGAGCCACGATCGCCGTCCGGACCGCCAGCCGCAGGTCATCGACAGCCTGAAGCCGCCTGGCCTCGGCCGCCAGCGCGACGTCCTCTCCGGGTTGCGGATCGACCCGGGCGATCTCGTCCAAACCGAACCGCAGCAAGTCGAGTTCCCTTGCCCGAGCCTGCGCAGCCCCCGATAGCTCAGCGAGCTCCGACGCTGCAGCGCGGCGCGCTGCAAAGTCGACTCGGTAGGCCGTGAGTTCGTCAGCCAGCGCCGCGCCGGCGAACCGATCCAGGACTTCTCGTTGGCGTTCGGGTGAACCGAGTCGCAGTTGCTCGGCCTGGCCGTGGATGGTCACCCACTCACCGACCAGCGCCTGACCCGTGCCCAGCGGCACCTGGGCACCCCCCACGGTCATCCGCGACCGGGAGGTGCTGAGTTGCCGGGTGACGAGCACCTCGCCGTCGTCGAACTCTGCTCCCAACTCAGCCGCCGCCCCCGCGCTCGCATCGTCCACCCGCCATCTGCCTTCGACGAGCCCGCGTGCGGCCCCCGCACGCACCAGCCGTGGGTCGGCCTTGGCACCGGCCAGCAGGGCAAGCCCGGTGACGATCATCGTCTTCCCGGCACCGGTTTCGCCGGTCACTGCGGTGAAACCGGGCCCGAGCTCCACGGTGGCCTCGCCGATCACCCCAAGATCGGCGATCCGGAGCTCAGCGAGCATGGGCAGCGTCCCGTTCGGCGGCCCCGCGCCAACCGTCGACGGGAAGTCCGAACTTGCGGACCAACCTGTTGACGAACGGCTGTTCGGACATGCGGGCCAGCCGGAGTCGGTGACTGCCCACACGCACCTCGATCTCCATGCCGCCGGTGACATCGGTCGTGCGCCGGCCATCGCACCAGACCACGCCTCCCGACTCCCCGCCGGGGAGCACCTCGACGCTCACCACCGAACGCGGACTCAGCACCATCGGACGGGCGAACAGGGCATGTGCGCTCAGCGGGACCAGCAGGAGCGCCTGCAGATCGGGCCAGATCACCGGCCCGTGCGCGGAGAACGCGTACGCGGTGGACCCGGTCGGTGTCGAGACGAGCACGCCGTCGGTGGCCCAGCGCGAGAGTGGTCGCCCGTCAATCCTGATCAGGACTTCGATCATGCGTTCGCGGGCCAGCTTCTCCACCGACACTTCGTTGATCGCGAAGGAGCGCCAGACCTCCTTGCCTCCGGGTTCGTCACGAACGACCGTCTCGATCGTCATCCGCTCTTCCACCTGGTAGTCAGCCTTGACCACGTGCTCGATGAGGGCGCCGACCTCGGATGACTCCAGTTCGGCCAGGAAGCCGACGTGGCCGAGATTGACGCCCAACACTGGGATCTCGAACGGCAGCGCCCACTCGGCGGCTCGCAGGATGTTGCCGTCGCCGCCGAAGACCACGGCGAGCTCGCTGTCACGTCCCTCTTCGTCGGTCAGTGCGCGGATGTCGGCGCCGGGGACCCGCGCGCGCAGGGACGCCAGGTCCTCGGTTGTGACCAGGCAGGTGATCCCATGCTGCGTCATCCCCGCGACGAACCGGCTGGCAGCGTCGAGGGCCGCCGGACGTCGCGGGTGCAGGGTCACGGTCACCCGACGGGAGTTGTCGCTCACGTGGGAAACCCTAGTCCGCGCTGGGGACCAATCCAGAGGCCGGAACCAACTTGAGGAAGTACTCCACGTTTCCCGATTGCCCGGCAAGACGGCTGGGTCCGCGCCAGGACTCCGTCCAGCCGAGCCGATCGGCGGCCCCAGCGATCGCGTCGACGGCCGCCCAGCGGGCGGACTCGTCTCGAACCACCCCACGACCGTCCAGGCCGGACGGGCCGACCTCGAACTGCGGCTTGACCATGAGGAGCGCCACTCCCTCCGGGGCCAGAACGCCCAGCAGCGGAGCCAGCAGCAGCTTCAGCGAGATGAACGACACGTCCGCTACCACAAGGTCGACCGGTTGGCCTCCGAGGGTGTCCAGGGTGAGGTTCCGCAGGTTCACGCCCTCCCGAACGGCGACGCGCGGATCTCCTCGCACCTGAGGCGCCAACTGGCCGTGGCCGACGTCGACGGCATACACCTCGCGTGCCCCGGCCTCCAGCAGAACCTGGGTGAATCCGCCGGTGGAGGCGCCGGCGTCGAGGACGCGGCCCCGCACCGCGGTGCCGGAGTCCGCCAAGGCCCCCAGCAGCTTGTGCGCCGCCCGGGAGACGTAATGATCGGGAGCCGCGACGGCGATCTCGTCCTCATGCCCCACCTGATGCGAGGGACGCATCACGGTCATCCCGTTGACGGTCACGCCCTGCGCGAGGATCGCGGCGCGGGCCCGTGTGCGGGAATGGGCCAGGCCTCGGCGGACCAGAGCGACGTCGAGACGCTCGGTCACAGGCCGGAGTCGGCCCGGGACTGGTTCAGCATGCGTTGCAGTACGTCAAGGGCCGCGCTGAGCTGCTCAGGATGCGTGGTCACCGAGTCGGTGAGGTTCATGGCAGTCAGGAAGTGGTCGATCTCGCTCACTCCGGTCACCGGCGGTGCGGGCACCGCGAACTCATCGTGGCTCACCGGTCCATCCTGGGGTTGTCCTCCCCCAGCCCCCGAGCCGCCAGCGCGGCACCGGTCGCCTGGGCGAATCCGACAGCCCGCACGACCACGGGCGTGACCAGCCCGAACACGTTGCGTTCCCGGCCGCGGGCGCGCGCCGCCTGGCGGGCCTGGTCGAAGGAATCCAGCAGCACCGGGACGCTGCGCACCATGATCGCGATAGCGAGGCCGACCCGCTCAGGATCCAGCCCCACCCTACGCAGGGGAGCGAGCATCCCCACCAGCGCGTCGATGAGCACGCCCCCCGGCGTGGTCATGGTGAGCATCCGGCTGGCATAGACCGCGGTGAGCAGATTCGCTGCGATCTCGATGCCGGTCGGCCACTGGCCGATGAGGAACTGGTAGCCGGCCAGCACGGCGACCAGCAGCCAGAGCCCGGCCGGTAGTGACCACGCGAAGCGGATGCCCGTACCGCAGGCTGCCAGGACCATCAGTGCCGCACCGAGAAGACCCATGCTCAACCAGGGACTGCGCACCGCCAACCCGGGGACCGTCAGCGCCAGCAGCAAGACGTACTTCCACCCGACACCCAAGCGGTGGAACAGCGAGTCCCCGGGGACGAAGAGGCTGAACACTCCGGTCATCGGCGCATCAGGGCCAGGTAGGCGTCGACGGATTGCGCAGCGGGACCGTCTGCCGCCACCCGACCCTCATTGATC
Organism: uncultured Propionibacteriaceae bacterium; assembly: GCA_964585085.1. Taxonomy (GTDB): domain Bacteria; phylum Actinomycetota; class Actinomycetes; order Propionibacteriales; family Propionibacteriaceae; genus Propionicimonas. Next base: position 4,661 of record CAZPCM010000102.1, on the reverse strand, counting down.
ACAATGACGCGATCGGCCTCAGCGGCCATGTCCAGGTCGTGGGTTGCCAGCACCACCTGCTGGTCCAACGCCGCCAGGGCATCCCGGACCCGATCCCGGTTGCGGAGGTCGAGCAAAGTCGTCGGCTCGTCGGCGGCAATGACCACCGGCCCACCCGCCAGAACCGAGGTGAGCGCGACGAGTTGGCGTTCACCTCCAGACAGGTCGTAGACACTCTGGTCGGCCAGGTGGGCCAGCCCTCGATCGGCGAGCAGCCCGAGAGCCGCCTCGCGTCGCGCGTGTCGGTCCCGGATCCGCTCGCGCAGGCTCAGCTCGACATCATCTGCCGGCGTGGCCATGAGCAGCTGGGCGAGAGGGTCGGTGAAGACGAAGCCGACCAGCCGCCGCACCCGGCCTCCCTCGCGAACGGTGTCGTGGCCATGGACGTGGACCGTGCCGGTCGTCGGCAAGACCAAGCCGTTGAGGAGCTTCAATAGCGTGGATTTGCCCGACCCATTGGCTCCGATCAGCGCGACGCGTCGCTCGACCAGCTCGAGCGAGGTCTCGTGGATCAGCGTCCGCGCCCCAGCGGCACGCCCAGCCCGCGGAAGTTGGACCGTGACGCTGACCCGGTCGAGACGGATCACCTCACGCCAGTGCCGGGCGCCGCGCAGCGAGCAGCAACGGGAACGCCTTGTGCACCGCAACGGCGATGGCCGCCGCCACAAAGGTCTTCGCGAGGTCGCCCGGCCAGTAGGCGAGGTCGATCAGGGCGGCCTTCGCCAGGTCGATCCGCGCGACCATGCTCATCCCGACGATGCCCAACGGGTGGATGACCAGGGCTGAGGCTGCCAGCCCGGCGAGGAACAACCAACCGAACATGCCCTTCGCGCTGCGGCGCAGGAAGAAGCCGGCCAGCGCTCCCGCCATGGCCGCGGCCAGCGGGAAGCTCAGCAGGTAGCCGATCGACGGCTTGGCGAAGACCCCAAGACCTGCCGCTCCTCCGGCGAAGACCGGCAGACCGGCGAAACCGACGACGAGATACAGGGCCGTAGCGGCCAGCCCTCGCCACGGACCGAGGATGAGGCCGGTGAGTGCGACCCCGAGGGTCTGCAGGGTGATCGGGACGCCGAGCGGGCCGACGGGGATGGCCGGCGTCAGCGCGAGCGCAGCGATGAGCGCAGCGAACACAGCGATCAGGGCGAGGTCTCTCGCCGACGAGTTTGCTCTATCGGACATGGGTCACTCCTTGTCTGGTTTCCAGCGCGTGCAGGATACCGGCCCGGCCGATGACCTTGCGCCGAGGATCTCAACGAACCTGGTCGAGACTGGCCAGTGCCGGCGTCGCATCAAGGCCCGGACGCGCCCACGACAGGTGCGCGACGGCCCACAGCGCGTCGATCTGGCCGGCCAAGTCGACCGGTTGCGTGACCAGACCGATGGTGGAGTCTGATACCGCGACCTGCTGCTCCCCACAACGGGCGCCTCCAGCCACGGACTCGACCGTCCGCGGAGGTTCGAGCAGTGCGGCCAGATCGGCACCGACGTGGGTGGGGCGTTCCCCCGGACCGGCGGCCACCAATTCCGCCTTGCCGTGCGCACCGGTGAGCACCATCAGCGAATCGATACCGGCGTTCACCGCTCCGATGATGTCTGTGTCGATCCGGTCGCCCACGAACAGCGGACGGGAGGCCCTGGTACGCCGAATCGCCTCGGCCAGCATGGGCAGGTAGGGCTTCCCGAAGATGGTCGGCTGGCCGCCCACGACCGCCGAGATCACCGCGATGGCTGCTCCCGCACCGGGCACCAAGCCTCGTTCGGTGGGACGGGAGGAGTCGTTGTTCGTGGCATACCACCGTGCGCCGCGCTGGACCGCCAAGGCCGCTTCGTCCAGACGGCGCCAGGTCATGTCCGGGTCGTACCCCTGGACCACGGCGGCGGGAGCCTCATCCGCGGAGTCCACTGGGACGAAGCCGGCCTCCTCGATCAGGTCGATGAGACTCTGCGTGCCCGCCACCAGCACCTTCGCTCCCGCGGGGACCTCGTCTGCGATGAATCGCACTGCGACCTGAGCGCTTGTCAGGACATTGTCCAGCGTCGCGGCGAAGCCGAGGTCGAGGAGGTGGTCGACCACCGTTTGCGCACTTCGCGCGGCATTGTTGGTGACATACATCACCGGGACCCCCGTCTCGGCAAGGGCGGCCATGGCCTCCACCGATCCCTCGACGGCGTAATCACCGAGGTAGAGCACACCGTCGAGATCGAACAGCGCCGCGTCGTAGTTGTCGATCAGTCGCGCCTTCATGGTCAGGCCTCCTCTTCCACGGATTCTGGCGGGAGTCCGATCCCCTCGTCAGCCACTTCGTCCTCAGACTCGTCATAATCAATGACCATTCCCTGCAGCGCCGCGATCCGGTCCTGGGCATCGGTTGCTCCGTCACCGTCGAGAGCTGCCGCAGCTTCGAACCAGCGCTCAGCCTGTTCGTCGTCGCCCGCGCGTTCGAGCAGGTCGGCGTACGCGTAACGGAGTCTGGCGCGCGCGAGCTTCGGCCCGCGCCCGCCGATGCGCTCGATCTCGGCGCGAAGAAGGCGTTGCGCTTCCTCTGCCTGGCCCAGATCGCTTCGGACGCCGGCCTCGACCAACCGAAGCTCCACGAATTCAGCTACGTCGGCTTGATCAGTCAACCCTTCCTTCACCAGGCGCAGCGCCGCTTGGTGGCGACCCAGCGCTCGCTCGCAGTCAGCCATGGCCGCCAGGTAGTCATTCCGTCCAGTCATGCGGCGCAGCGCCCGGAACTCAGTCAGCGCCGCCGTGAAGTCACCCGCCGCGTACGCCGTCTCCCCGCTGGCTTCCCGCGTGACGGGGAGGCGAGCAGCACGCCGGCGTGCAGCCTCCGCATGAGAGTGGGCGAGCACAGGATCCGTATCGATCAGATTTCGCGCCATCAGCAGGTGGGCACCGACTATCTCGGCATGCTCCGCGGTCAGGCTTCGCAGTTCCGCTCGCACGCTTCGCGGAAGCTCCCGCAGATCCAGACCCTGGGGCGTGTCCGGCTCATCGGCCTTGCGCGCGAGACCGGGGTGCAGGGCCTGGCGCTCCGTTCGGAGGGGGGCCTCCCCTGGGAACCCTCGCTCAGTCCGTGACGCTTGGTCCCGGGGGCTGGTTTTGCCGGTTGTGGTGGGGCTGGTTTGTCCGCGTTCGGGTCGTTGCTGTCGGGTGTCGCGTTCGCCGGCGGGTTTGGCTGGGCGGCCGGTTCCGCGGTCGGCACTTCGTGACGCTTGGTCCCGGGGGCTGGTTTTGCCGGTTGTGGTGGGGCTGGTTTGTC
>CAZPCM010000102.1:0-1256 GCA_964585085.1 uncultured Propionibacteriaceae bacterium | reverse complement strand
GGTTTGGCTGGGCGGCCGGTTCCGCGGTCGGCACTTCGTGACGCTTGGTCCCGGGAGCGGGTACTGCCGGATCTGGCGCGGCTGATTTGTCCGCGTTCGGGCCGCTCCATCCATTCGCCGCGATAGCGGCCGTCGTCGACGCTACTGCCCTCGCGCCCTAGTCCTCGATCGGCGGCTCGGGGTGCTTGGCTGCGGGTGCGACCCTGGCTTGATGTGTCACGCCTGGCCTGCCCGGGCTCTCGTCGTTCCTGCCATGTGCCGCGGTCTCGCCGCTCAGCGGGCGCAGTTGCGGGATGCCGCGCGCCTCGCCCCGGAATCGGACGTCCTCGCTCTCGGGAATCAGTCCTGCCTGAGGTTAAGCGCCCCGCCGTCCCCCCTTCGGGCCTCCCCTTCCAAGTACCCCGCCCTTCGCCGGGACTGTCGCGACGTCGCGAGCCCCGTACTGAGGGCCGGACCGCCTCGTCACGTGAGCGGGACGGACCGTCTGTGGTCCGTCCGCCGCGTCGTCCTTGGGTTCCCTCCTGCCATCCGCCGCCAGAGCGCCGCTCGCCGGCCCGTGATTCCGCATCCCGCGCCCTTCCACGTCCACCCCTGTCAGACCCGCTCGGCCCGCCCCGCTGCGGCTTCATCGCGTCACCGCGATCACTCCTGAAGTTCTTCGCCGAACGGTCACCAACGCTCCGGGTCGATGCAGCTGGAGGAACCTTCGCGCTCTTCCCTGCTCGCCGGGCAGGCCCACGCGTCGTTCGCCCCGCTGCGCTTTCACGCCGGTTAGGCACCCCACCGAGATCACCGCGCCTTGAAGCATCGGCCACAGACCCCGCCCGATCCACCGTTCCTGGCGCCCGACCTTTGAACGACACGCTGTCATCTCCGGACTCTCGCGCCTGCCCTGATCGCGCTGTTTCGTATGTCACCGCAACATCCTCCCAAACTCGCTGGTTCACCGCCAAAGCGGATCAGCCACACGCGTCCGCTCGTACCGAACTCCTCAGAATCAACAACAACACCCCCTTGACTGGCATTGCTGCCACCCAAGGGGGTGTTTGTATGTCCGGCGACGTCCTACTCTCCCACAGGGTCCCCCCTGCAGTACCATCGGCGCTGAAAGGCTTAGCTTCCGGGTTCGGAATGGAGCCGGGCGTTTCCCTTTCGCCATGATCACCGTAACTCTATGGAGTTTTGTCGGGCCCCGGGGCAACCGACCGTTACTCGAGAACCGCACAGTGGACGCGTAGCACCTTTGTAGGAAACAA
>CAZPCM010000101.1:0-9658 GCA_964585085.1 uncultured Propionibacteriaceae bacterium | reverse complement strand
TTATGGACAACTCAAGCGGTGTCGGTGTCTTGGACAAGGCCGCCCTGGTACTGACCGCCCTGGAACAGGGCCCCACCACCCTCGCGGGGCTGGTGACGGCGACCGGCCTGGCCCGGCCGACCGCCCACCGCCTGGCGGTGGCCCTGGAGCACCACCGGCTGGTCAGCCGTGACCTTCAGGGACGGTTCGTCCTGGGCCCCCGCTTGACCGAACTCGCCTCGGCCGCCGGTGAGGACCGCCTGCTGGCCACCGCCGGCCCCGTCCTGGCCCGGCTGCGCGACATCACCGGGGAGTCAGCCCAACTCTTCCGCCGCCAGGGCGAGATGCGCGTGTGCGCCGCCGCCGCCGAGCGCCCCTCAGGCCTGCGTGACACGATCCCGATCGGCTCCCAGCTCACCATGTCGGCCGGGTCGGCCGCCCAGGTGCTGCTGGCCTGGGAGGATGCCGACCGGATCCAGCGCGGCCTGCTCAACGCGTCCTTCTCCGCCGTCGCGCTGGCCACCGTCCGCCGCCGCGGGTGGGCGCAGTCGGTCGCCGAACGCGAAGCCGGCGTGGCGTCGGTCTCGGCCCCGGTGCGCTCCCCCAGCGGCAAGGTGATCGCCGCCGTCAGCGTGTCCGGTCCGATCGAACGCCTCTCCCGCCAACCGGGACGGCTGCACGCCCCGGCGGTGATGGCTGCCGCCGAACGGTTGAGCGAAGTCCTGCGGCGCAGCGGGGGCGAAGGCTGATCCTCAAGGGACCGTGCCAGCAGACCTACCGGTTGGAGTCGAGAATCTGCAGCCAGCCCGGGCCTGAGACATCCTGCTGATCCAAGAGGTAGGACCCGAAGCGTCTGGAGTTCCTCCTGTGCGTCCGGCAGGTTCCTGCCGACCGGCCTGGGCACTCGGGACTGCGCCAACACCCCGGAATCGTCGAGGGCGATTCCGAGCGTCGGTGCTCAGCTTCGCGGCGCCATGGCACCCACCGTCGCCGAGCTCGGCGAAGCGCGTCCAAAGCGTTCAGCCGACCCGCCAGGAGGCCCCAGGCTCCTCGACTTCCCCCCCGTCGTCGTAGACGCTCGACGATCTTGGTCTTGGTCTGGAACATCACCCAACCCTGGACGCACTCGCGGGGTTGGACCGTTCGTTGCACAGGGTAGGTGGGCTCGAATGCCGGATACCCGGTCACAAGGTAGGCGTTGTTGTTCTCCGCACCCCTTGTGGGGACGTCGAAACCCCTTGCCAGAGTTGCCTCTCACAAGGGGTTCACCCAGTAGCCCCGACGGGATTCGAACCCGCGCTACCGCCTTGAGAGGGCGGCGTGCTAGGCCGCTACACAACGGGGCCCTAGCGATCGCCGAAGCGACCTGCGGAACAATACCGTAGCCGTTCAGGCTCCAGCGAATCGTCCCTCCGCTGGGGTACTAGGACTCGAACCTAGACTGACGGAACCAGAATCCGGCGGGCTGCCAATTACCCCATACCCCACTGCCTGTCAGCCGACTGGACACGCTGCCCGGATTACGGGCTGGTGCGACATGGTCAACTCACAGACTCGTCAGCCTGGTGAGGCCAACGGCTGATAAATCTACTAGAGGTGGGCCGGTCTGCTCAAACTGAGCCGACCGGGGCGGCCCACGCCCACCTGCCCGTGGCCGCCCACAATCACGACGAGGCCCCGATCGATCGCGGATCCGGCGCTGAGATCACCGCGCCCGGGCCCTCACCCAGCATCGGGATGTTCGTGATCCGGTCAGCACAGGTTGCCACGCGCGCCTTGGCTGATGCTCGTACAGCCGCGGGCCTCCCGCTACCCGGGAGACACCGGCCCGACATCCCGACTGGGCGTGGCCGTCGCAATCTGCATCCGGCGAGCCACCCAGATCGCCGCCAGGGTGTAGGCGGCGAAGCCCATCAAGTCCCAACCGGCATCGACCCAGCTGATCACCCTGGTGGCCTTCACCTCAGCGATCGTGCTGGTCAGCCCCGCATAGACGAACGCGCACACGTTGTTGACGATGTGTGCTCCGATCGCGGCCTCGAGTCCGCCGGTCCGCACGACCAGGACGCCGGCCAGGATCCCGAAGCCGAACCGGTCGAGGAACAGCGGCAGGTTCTGCGTCCCGTGGAAGAGCGCGAAGACCGCCGCAGAGGCGACCACTCCGAACCACGGACCGCGCCAACCGGCCGGGTGGAGCGCCTGGAGCAGGTACCCGCGGAAGAAGTACTCCTCAGCGGCGGACTGCAGCGGCGACGACGCCACGATGACGACCAGGAACCACCAGAAGCCGTCCTGCGGCCGGACGAAGAACGGTTGGCCGAGGACCGACAGGAGGAGCACCGCGTTGAGCAGCACTGCAGCCACAAGGAGACAGGCGAGCAGGTACCGCCACCGCACGCCTGGCAGTGCCGAGTGGAGCCACCGCGGGTGCACACGGTGGACGACCAGGTACAGCGCCATGCTGATCGGGATCAGCATGGCCAGACCCAGATGGGCGGCCAGCATGCCCCACGGGCTGGCGAAGGTGGAGATGCCGGCGTAGAAGGTCGGGAAGTCGCCGGGCGAGCCGGCGAGCACCCAGAACAGGCCCATCAGCGCGAAGCCGACCAGCGGGGTGACAAGCGCGAACGTGACCACCCCGAGCAGCGATCCGCCGACGCCCCGGACGATCTTCCGCCAGCGGGGCATCCCGGGACCCTCGTCGACGTCGAGTACCTCGGCGTAGCTGACACCAGGGCGCGGGCGGGCGACGGCGAAGGCGTCCAGCCGCTCACGGAACTGCGCGGCGACGCCGGACACCGGCTCAGCCCTCCTGGGCCACGACCGGGTTGGTCAGGGTCCCGATCCCGGAGACGGTGACGCTGACCTCATCGCCGGGCTGCATCGGCCCGACGCCGGCCGGTGTGCCGGTCAGCAGGACGTCGCCGGGCAACAGGGTCGTGAAGGCGGTCACGTGGGCGATGAGGTCGGGGATGGTGTGGACCATCAGCCCGGTGGAGGCGGACTGCCGGACATGGCCGTTGAGGGTGGTGGTGATCTCCAGAGCGGCCGCCTCGTCCAGCCCCAGATGGGTGGAGATCCAGGGTCCGAGAGGGCAGAAGGTGTCGAAGCCCTTGGCGCGGGTCCATTGCCCGTCGGAGTTCTGCAGATCGCGGGCGGTCACGTCGTTGGCGACGGTGTAGCCGAAGATGACCTCCGCGGCCCGGTCTCGCGGGACGCGGCGGCAGATCCGTCCGATCACCACGGCGAGTTCGCCTTCGTAGTGCAGGTTCGCGGTCTCCGGCGGGTAGACGATCGGCTCCCCCGGCCCGATCACCGACGTGTTGGGCTTGAAGAAGACCAGGGGCTCGGGCGGAACCTGGTTGCCGAGTTCGGCAGCATGCGCGGCGTAGTTGCGCCCGATGCCGATCACCTTGCTGCGCGGGATCACCGGGGACACCAGCCGCACGTCGGCCAGGGACAGCCGCTCGCCGGTGTAGCGGACCGGCCCGGCCAGTGGATCGCCGCTGATCACGGCCACCGTGTCGGGGTTGGGGCCGCTGTCCTCGGCCAGTTCGACCACTCCGTAGGCGGGTTCTCCACCGGCCACGAACCGTGCGATGCGCATGGCCGACACCCTAGCGGTGACGCTCGGCCCGGGACCTGTCGCCCGGGCGGCGGATGGTCGATACTGCCAGCATGACCGTTCAAGCCTTCGACGCCGTCGACCTGATCCGAACCAAACGGGACGGCGGCCGACTCAGCGGACCCGCGATCGGCTGGTTGATCAGGGCCTACACCGATGGAATCGTCACCGACGAGCAGATGTCGGCGATGGCGATGGCGATCTTCTTCCGCGGCCTGGACGGCGCCGAACTCAGCCGCTGGACGAACGCCATGATCGCCACCGGCGAGCGGATGGACTTCTCCAGCCTCTCCCGCCCGACCGTCGACAAGCACTCCACCGGCGGTGTCGGTGACAAGATCACCCTGCCCCTGGCACCGCTGGTCGCCGCGTGCGGGGCGGCCGTCCCCCAGCTGTCCGGACGCGGGCTGGGCCACACCGGAGGCACCCTGGACAAGCTGGAGGCGATCCCCGGATGGCGGGCCAGCCTCACCAACGCGGAGATGCTGCAGCAGCTGGAGGAAGTCGGCGCCGTGATCTGCGCGGCCGGATCGGGCCTGGCCCCGGCGGACAAGAAGCTGTACGCCCTGCGGGACGTCACCGGGACGGTCGAGTCGATCCCGATGATCTCCGCCTCGATCATGAGCAAGAAGATCGCCGAGGGCACCTCCTCGCTGGTGCTGGACGTGAAGACCGGCGCGGGCGCCTTCATGAAGACCTTCGACGACTCGGTCGCCCTGGCCACCACGATGGTCGGGCTGGGCAAGGCCGCCGGGGTGAACACGGTCGCCCTGGTCACCGACATGAGCACCCCGCTGGGGCTGAGCGCGGGCAACGCGTTGGAGGTCGCCGAGTCGGTCGAGGTGCTGGCCGGCGGCGGCCCGTCCGATGTCGTCGAGCTGACTCTGGCGCTGGCCCGGGAGATGCTCAGCTGCGCCGGGATCGATACCGACCCGGCGGACGCACTGGCCTCGGGCAAGGCGATGGACACCTGGAAGGCCATGATCCGGGCCCAGGGCGGCGACCCGGACGCTCCCCTGCCGGTCGCCCGGCACACCGAGGTGGTGACCGCATCCCGAGACGGCTATCTCACCGGCATGGACGCAATGGGCGTCGGGGTTGCTGCCTGGCGGCTCGGCGCCGGCCGGGCCCGGCAGTCCGACCCGGTCCAGGCGGCCGCCGGGGTGACCTGGCACGCGCGGGTGGGCGATCGGGTGGCCGCGGGGCAGCGGCTGTTCACCCTGCACACCGACACTCCAGAGCGGATCCCCCGGGCCAAGGAGGCGCTCACGGGTGTCGTCAGCTACGGGGACGCGGCGCCTGTCGTCCGTCCGATCGTGCTGAAGCGGATCGACTGATCGCTTTCGGTTTCGGCTGGGTTCGCGTCGTCCGACGGCGCGCCCCCACGCATCCGCCACCGTTTGTCCGGTTTGCCGCTGGATGTTCGGCGGCAAACCGGACAAACGGTGGCAACTGGGCCCGTCTACTCAGACTCCGACGGCCACGTTGAGCTTTGACAGCCAAGTCCAGCGCCGATGGCCGGATCGAGCGGCGACGGGATGAAGCCGCCGAGGGGGGTTACCTTCCTTCCAGGCGGCGCCGCTCCACCCAGTTGGCGTGGCGCGCCTTGAACGTACCGAGGCCCATCCCGCCGCTGACGATGAACTGCGGCATCCCCCACGAGGCGATCGGGGGCACGCTGGTCCTGACCTCACCGACGCTGAGCCGGTCGACGTTGACGCCCCAGCCGTCCGGGACCACCAGGACGACGGTGCCCAGACCGCCGGTGACCTGGAGTTCCACGACGGGCTCAGCGGTGGTGGCCTGCAGGCAATCCAGCTTCACCGTCGCGGCCACCGCACTGACCGACACGTAGCGCGGGATCACCCACGGTCCGCGGCGCTTCCGGTCACCGAGGGTGGCGTTGATCTCAAGCGGGTCGCTCGGCGACGAGCCGGGTGCGCGCACGCCTGTTCCGGGTTGGAACATCGGCGGCGCCGGCGTCACCGCGGACATCGAGGACGGCGGCAGGCCAAGATCGGCGAGCAGTGCGTCCAGATCGTCGCGCGTCACCGCGTGCTCAGCCGACGCGATCCGGGCCTGCAACTCCTCCGGTGTCAGCTTGCCCAGCTCGGCAGCGCGATGCAGGGTCTCGATCGCCGCCGCTCTCTCGGCGTGGCCAACCCTCAGGTGGCCGGAATCCGACATGGTCACGCCCAGACGTTAACCCACCCGGCCGCCACCGTTTGTCAGGTTTGCCACCCGACGTCCGGCGGCGAACCTGACAAACGGCAGCAAACGGACTCGGGAGCCCGCAGATCGAGCACCCGGCCTTCCAGCGAGCACCCGGCCTTCCACGGCCAGACTGCCACCCGAACGCCCGGTGGCTTCGGACGCACTGGCCGGACTCGGCGGGACCAGACCGGTCCAGGAGCCGTCCACAATCCGCCATCCGCCACTGGTTGTCAGGTTTGCCACCCGATGTCCGGCGGCGAACCTGACAACCAGTGGCAAAGAGCCCACCAGAGACCCGGACAAGCCCCAGGCCACCGAACCCGGGCGACCAACCCGGAGTCACTGGACCCGGACCGAGGCCGAGTCGTGGCCCAGTGCCCCTCTCAGGCAGTCTGCTCGGCCGGCGTCCGCTCCATCAGGCCCCAGCGGTAGGCGTCGTAGAGCGCCTCCCAGCTGGCCTCGATCACGTTGGTGCCCACGCCGACGGTCGTCCAGGTGCGTTGTCCGTCGGAGGTGTCGATCAGGGTCCGGACGATGGCGTCCGTCCCGTGTCCCTGATCGAGGATCCGCACCTTGTAGTCGGTGAGTTCGAAGGTGTCGACCTGCGGGAAGGCGTCGATGAGGGCATGCCGCAGCGCAATGTCGAGGGCGTTGACCGGCCCGTGCCCCTCGCCGACCAGGGCCTTCGTGACGCCCTTGGCCCGCAGCTTCACGGTGGCCTCGGAGTCCCCCTCGGGCTTGACCTCGTGGCTGGTCAGCACCCGCCAACTCAGCACCTCGAAGAAGTCCTCCAGGACGCCGAGCTCCTCGCGCAGGAGCAGCTCGAAGGACGCGTCGGCCGACTCGTAGGAGTAGCCGTCCATCTCGCGCTCCTTGACCTTGTCGGTGATCCGCAGAGCCAGTTCACGGTCGGACAGGTCGTAGCCGAGCTCGCCGCCCTTGATCTGGATGTTGGCCCGCCCGGCCATGTCCGAGACGAGCATCCGCATGTCGTTGCCGACCAGGGTCGGATCGATGTGCTGGTACAGGTTGGCGTCCACCTTGATGGCGGACGCGTGGAGGCCGGCCTTGTGCGCGAACGCTGAGGAGCCCACGTAGGGCTGGCGGTTGTTGACCGGGACGTTGGTGATGCCCGAGATCGCATGGGAGATCCGGGTCGCCTCGCGCAGCGCCTCCGGGGGGATCAGCGGCCAGCCGTACTTGAGCTGCAGGTTGGCGATGACGGTGACCAGGTTGGCGTTGCCCGTCCGTTCGCCGTGGCCGTTCATGGTGCCCTGGACGTGCATCACGCCGGCCTCGACCGCGGCCAGGGTGTTCGCCACCGCGCAGCCGGTGTCGTTGTGGCAGTGGATGCCGAGGTCCACCCCGATCTGGGCGGCGGCGCTGACGATGTCGCCCATCCAGGTCGGCAGCATGCCGCCGTTGGTGTCGCAGAGGACCACAACCTCGGCGCCGGCCTCTGCGGCCGTCCGGACCACCTCGAGGGCGTACTCGCGGTTGGCCCGGTAGCCGTCGAAGAAGTGCTCGCAGTCGACGAAGACCCGCCGTCCCTGGGCGACCAGGTGGGTGACGGTGTCCCGCACCATCTCCAGGTTCTCTTCCAGGGTGGTGTGCAGTGCCCGGTAGACGTGCTCGTCATGGCTCTTGGCGACGAGGCAGATGATCTCGGTCTGCGCGTCCAGCAGCGCCTGCACCTGGGGGTCGTCAGCAGCGCGGCCACCCACCCTGCGGGTCGCCCCGAAGGCGACCAGCTTGGCGTTCTTCAGTTCGAGTTCGCCCGCGGCGGCGCGGGCGAAGAAGGCCGTGTCGTTGGGGTTGGCGCCCGGCCAGCCGCCTTCGATGAACCCGACGCCCAACTGGTCGAGCAGCCGGGCGATCTTGAGCTTGTCGGTGACGGTCAGCCGCAGGCCCTCCTGCTGGGCTCCGTCACGCAAGGTGGTGTCGAAGACGTGGAACGTATCGGGAGCCATGGGAACGGTCGTCATCGGGCGCGCCTCAGCTGATCGGGGGACGAGGGTGGGCTGGGCCGTGTGCCACGACGAGCCACTGGGCGAGTCTGCCGCCGCGTCGGGGCGTTACGGACGCGTTTCAGGAACTGAGATCCTCAAACCGAGTCGTGGACGCTCAGACGATGCGACGCATCCAGCCGTGGAGGTCCTCGGCGCGTCCGTACTGCACGTCGAGGATCCGGTCGCGGATGGCGATCGTGGTCGGCGTCCCGTTGTCGGGCAGTTGGAACTCGCCCGCCTTGGACTTGAACGCGCCGATCGGCGTGATCACGGCCGCCGTCCCGCAGGAGAAGGCCTCTACGATGGTGCCGTCGGAAACCCCGCCGAAGAGCTCCTCCGGGGTGATCCGGCGCTCCTCGGGCACCAGGCCCAGGTCTTCGGCCACGGCGAGGATCGAGTCGCGGGTGATGCCCTCCAGGATCGTCCCGGTCAGCGCCGGGGTGATGAGCTTGCCGTCCCCGGTGACTAGGAACACGTTCATGCCGCCGAGTTCCTCGACCCGGTCCTTCGCGGAGGCCTCGATGAACAGCACCTGGGAGCAGCCGTGCTCGTAGCCCTGGTACTGGGCGATCAGCGAGGCGGCGTAGTTCCCGCCGCACTTGGCGTTGCCCGTCCCTCCCACACCGGCGCGGGCGTACTCGTCGGTCACCCAGCTGTCGACCGGCTTGACCCCGCCGGTGAAGTAGGGACCGACCGGCGAGGCGATCACGCAGTAGGTCACCTGGTGGGACGCCCGGACGCCGAGGAACACCTCGGAGGCGAACATGAACGGCCGAATGTACAGGCTCATCTCGCCGGCCGCCTGCGGCACCCAGCGATGGTCCGCCTCGACCAGCTTCACCACGCTGGTGACGAAATCGTCCACGTCCAGCCGCGGGAGCATCATCCGATCGGCTGAGGTCTGGAAGCGTCGGGCGTTGGCCTCCGGACGGAACACCCACACCGACCCGTCGCCGTGGCGGTAGGCCTTCATACCCTCGAAGATCTCCTGCGCGTAGTGCAGGACGGCGGTGGCCGGGTCCATCAGGAACGGCCCGTAGGGCTTGATCTCGTCGTCGTGCCAACCGACGTCCTTGGTCCAGGTCGCGACAGCCATGTGGTCGGTGAAGTAGTCACCGAACCCGGGATCGGCGATGATCCGGGCAACCTCGGCGTCGGAGCGCGGGTTGGGATTGGCGTGCAGCGGGAAGGTCAACGGCATGCGCGCATGCTACCTCCTGCGCCGCAGGAGGCTCGGCGTGGTCGCACCGCGACCGGTGAGACGTCCGGGGCGGCGTCCGATCCGCGAACTACAGTCGGGCGAGTGACCGCACCTGACATCGCGCCAGCCCGTAAGCCTGTGATCGCCGTGATCGGCGGGGACGGGATCGGCCCTGAGGTCGTCGCCGAGGGCCTGAAGGTCCTGACGACCGTGGTCGGACCGGACTCCTTCGACTTCGTGCACCACGACCTCGGCGCCGAGCGCTGGCAGCGGACCGGAGAGGTGCTTCCCGACTCCGTCATGGCTGAACTGGCCGCCAGCGACGCCATCATCCTCGGCGCGGTCGGTGCGGCCCCCGGCTCCAAGGCGATCCCGTCCGGACTGTTGGAGCGCGGCCTGCTGCTCAAGCTCCGGTTCGCCTTCGACCAGTACGTGAACCTGCGGCCGAGCAAGCTCTACCCCGGCGTCGCCACTCCGCTGGCCTCCTCGGTCACCTCGCGCGGAGCCATCGACTTCGTGGTGGTCCGCGAGGGCACCGAGGGCCTCTACTGCGGCAACGGCGGCGTGGTCCGCGGCGGCACGCCCCACGAGATCGCCACCGAGGTCAGCGTGAACACCGCCCGCGGCGTC
>CAZPCM010000100.1:0-9778 GCA_964585085.1 uncultured Propionibacteriaceae bacterium | reverse complement strand
TGCCGGCCGTCGACGTCCAGGGCGGCCAGGCCGTCCAGCTCGTCCAGGGAGTCGCCGGCTCGGAGAAGGTGTTCGGCGACCCCCTGGCGGCCGCGCAGCGCTGGCAGGACGAGGGCGCAACGTGGATCCATCTGGTCGACCTCGACGCCGCGTTCGGCCGCGGGAGCAACGCCGTTGTCATCGCCGAGATCACCGCGGCGATGAAACTGAAAGTCGAACTGTCCGGAGGGATCCGCGACGACGCCACCCTCGAGCGGGCCCTGGCGACCGGTTGTCGCCGGGTGAACATCGGCACCGCCGCTCTGGAGAACCCCGACTGGTGCGAGAAGGTCATCGCCGCCCACGGGGACCGGATCGCGATCGGGCTCGACGTGCGCGGCACCAAGCTGGCCGCCCGGGGCTGGACGCGGGAGGGCGGCGACCTGCACCAGACCCTGGCCAGGCTGGACGCCGCCGGCTGCCCGCGGTTCGTGGTCACCGACGTCGCCTCCGACGGCATGCTCACCGGCCCGAACGTCGCCCTGCTACGGGATGTGTGCTCGCGGACGTCGGCGAAGATCGTGGCCTCCGGCGGCATCGCGAGCTTGGACGATCTCCGCGTGCTGCGCGGCCTGGTGCCGATCGGCGTCGAGGGCGCGATCATCGGCACCGCGCTCTATGTCGGCAACTTCACCCTTCCCGATGCGCTGGCCGTTGCGGCCGACTGACCTCCCGGACGGGTTGTCCGCTGGCCACGATAGACTGAGCGCCGCGAAAATCCCCGACTCCGAATGGACGGTTAATGAGCGGTCACTCCAAGTGGGCCACCACCAAGCACAAGAAGGCTGCCATCGATGCCAAGCGCGGCAAGCTGTTCGCCAAGCTGATCAAGAACATCGAGGTCGCGGCCCGCACCGGTGGTGCCGACCCGGCCGGCAACCCGACACTCTACGACGCGATCCAGAAGGCACGTAAGAACTCGGTCCCGGTGGACAACATCGACCGGGCAGTCAAGCGCGGCGGCGGGACCGAGGGTGGGGGAGCGGACTACATCACGATCATGTACGAGGCCTACGCCCCCGGTGGGGTTGCGCTCCTCATCGAGTGCCTCACCGACAACCGCAATCGCTCCGCCTCGGACGTCCGGGTCGCGGTCACCCGCAACGGCGGGCGGATGGCCGATGTCGGCTCGGTGCAGCGGCTGTTCTCACGCAAGGGCGTTGTCGAGGTGGACGCGAAGTCCGGCGGGAAGCCGGTGACCGACCTCGACGTCATGGAAGCCACCTTGGACGCCAACCCTGAAGAGGTCCGCGACGACGGCGAGTTGATCACCGTGATCAGCGACCCCAACGATCTGGTCGCGGTGCGCAAGGCGGTTCAGGACGCCGGCTTCGACTACGAGAAGGCGGAGGTCAACTTCGTGCCCTCCTTCACCGAGTCCCTCACCGACGTCGACACCGCGGCCAAACTGTTCAAGCTGCTCGACGCACTGGAGGACCTCGATGACGTGCAGAACGTCTACAGCAATGAGGACGTGCCGGACACGGTGCTCGCTCAACTCGAGGACTGAGCGTAGTATCCGAACAGATGTTCGGACGATCGGAGAGCGTCGATGCGGGTACTGGGTGTCGATCCCGGGCTGACCAGGTGCGGCGTGGGCGTCATCGAAGGGGACCCGGGACGACAACCCCGGTTGGTCGCGGTCGGCGTCATTCGCACGCCCACGGATCTCGACGTGCCACAACGCCTGCTCCGGATCGAGGAAGGGCTCACCGAGTGGGTGTCCTCGCACTCTCCGGACGTGATCGCCGTGGAGCGGGTCTTCGCCGACCACAACGTGCTCTCGGTGATCGGGACCGCCCAGGCGGCCGGTTTGGCCATGCTGGTCGCCGCCCGTCGGGGCCTGCCCGTGCACACCCATACCCCGACGGAGGTCAAGGCCGCCATCACCGGATCGGGTCGAGCCGACAAGGCTCAGGTCGGCACCATGGTCGCCCGGATCCTGCGCATCGACTCGCCGCCCTCCCCGGCCGATGCCGCCGACGCCGTGGCGCTGGCCATCTGCCACCTGTGGCGCGGCACGACCGCCGAGCGGCTCGCCGACGCGGTGGCCAGGCACCAGGTTGGGAGACGTGCGTGATTGCGCAGTTGACCGGCACGGTGATCGCCGCGGGAGCCACCTGGATCGTGCTCGACCTGTCCGGATTCGGGATCAAGGCCCTGTGCAGCCCGGCAACGGCGGCGGGCGTCCGGATCGGGGCCTCGACCACGGTCCACACCTCACTGGTGGTGCGGGAGGATTCGCTGACCCTGTACGCCTTCGCCGAGGCCGAGGAGCGCGACTGCTTCGAACTGGTCCAGACCGCCGGCGGAATCGGCCCCAAGATCGCCCAGGCGCTGGTGTCGGTGCTCAGCCCGAGCGACCTGCGGACGGCGATCGCGTCGGAGAACATCCGTTCCCTCACGCGGGTACCAGGGATCGGCGTGAAGGGGGCACAGCGGCTGATCATCGAACTCAAGGACAAGGTCGGTGCGCTGGCTGCGGTGTCCAGCTCCGCCCCCACAGCACCGCCGGCGTGGCGCGACCAGGTGCGTGGGGGCCTCGAGGGGCTGGGCTGGTCAACCCGCGACGCGGAAGCCGCCTGTGATCGGGTGGCCCCGATCGCCGACGCCGACCCGGCGACCCCCATCGCGGTGCTGATGCGCGCCGCCCTGCGCACCCTGGCGAAGTGAACGGCGTGACCAAACGCACCGCCGACGGCGACCTTGACCCCCACGCGCACGCCGAGGACTCCACCGCCGAATCGGCGCTCCGTCCGACCCGACTGGCCGACTTCACCGGGCAGCGTCGGGTCAGCGACCAACTCGGCCTGGTCCTGGATGCCGCGAAACACCGCGGCGCTGTTCCCGACCATGTCCTGCTGTCAGGACCGCCCGGGCTGGGCAAGACCACCCTGGCGATGATCATCGCGGCCGAGATGGGCGCTCCGATCCGTATCTCCAGTGGCCCGGCCATCCAGCACGCCGGCGACCTGGCCGCGATCCTGTCCGGGCTGGCCGAGGGCGAGGTGTTCTTCCTCGACGAGATCCATCGAATGTCGCGTCCCGCCGAGGAGATGCTCTACCTCGCGATGGAGGATTTTCGCGTCGACGTCGTGGTCGGCAAAGGACCGGGAGCCACCGCGATCCCGCTGGAGATCCCACCGTTCACCCTGGTCGGCGCGACGACTCGGGCCGGGCTCCTGCCGGGCCCCCTGCGGGACCGTTTCGGGTTCACCGCCCAGCTTGATTTCTACGACGTGGACGCGCTGGAGTCGATCATCGGCCGGTCCGCCCGACTGCTGGGCGTCGCGCTCGACGCGGCGACGGCCGTGGAGATCGCTTCCCGCTCGCGAGGCACACCTCGCATCGCCAACCGATTGCTGCGCCGTGTGCGCGACTACGCCCAGGTCCGCAGCGACGGACGCCTCACACCGTCCGTGGCGGCCGCGGCCCTGGAACTCTATGAGGTTGATCCGCTCGGTTTGGACCGGCTGGACCGCTCTGTGCTGGACGCGTTGTGCCGCACCTTCGGCGGCGGCCCGGTGGGCCTGACCACCCTGGCCATGGCGGTCGCGGAGGAGACCGAGACAGTGGAAGAGGTCGCCGAACCGTTCCTGGTCCGCCAGGGCTTCCTCATGCGCACGCCGCGCGGCCGGGTGGCCACGGCCCGGGCCTGGACACACCTGGGGCTGACCGCCCCCGCCGGCACGACGAGCGGCCCACCGGATCTGTTCAGCGACAACGCCGGATCGGACTGACCAGGCGTCGAAATGGGGAATCGGCCCACTCGGCGCTAGGCTTCTGGGTCGGCGGCCCGGCCGCCTCCTTCTGGACCAGCAAGAGGACAAGCGATGGATCCCACCACTTTGTTGATGCTCGCCGTGATGGGCGCGGCGCTGTACTTCCTGATGATCCGGCCACAGCAGAAGCGCGCCAAGGATCAGCAGAACATGCTCAACTCCCTGCAGCCGGGTTCACGGGTCATGACCGTCAGCGGCATCCTGGGCACCGTGAAGCACGTGGGCCAGCGGCAGGTGATCATCGAGGTGTCCCCGGACGTGGAGATGACCGTTGTCAAGGCCGCCATCTCCACCCAGCCGGTCGACGACGAGTTCGAGTACACCGACGAGCCGGCCGAGACCGCGTCCGAGGCCGAACTCGAGCCGGCGCCCGACGCCGAGCCAGAGGCGACCACGCCCGGCTCCGCCCAGAACTGACCGTCCCAGGAGGGCCCGGCGATCGTGGCAACGACAAGCAGGAAACACAGCCACCCGGTACGCACGCTGGTCGTCTTCGGGGTGGTGATCGCCGCGTTGTACGCCATCATGGCGTTCTCCAACTCCTGGGCCCCCAAGCTCGGCCTCGACCTCCGCGGCGGCACCACCATCACGCTGACCGCCTCGAACACCAGCGGTACGGGTGCCGTCGACCCCGACAGCCTCGAGTTGGCTCGGTCGATCATCCAACAGCGGGTCGACGCGCTCGGCGTCGGTGAGTCCGAGGTCACCACCAGCGGTGATCGACAGATCCTGGTCTCGGTGCCCAACGTCCAACGCGACGAACTGGTCCGCATGGTCGGCCGGACGGCGCAGCTGTACTTCCGGCAGGTCTTCGCCACCGACACCTCCTCAGCCCCCGCCACGGTGAATCCGGACAGTTCGGCGAGCCCCACGCCGAGCGCGTCACCGACCGTCCAGCGCCGACCGTTGCCCGGCCTGCCGACCCCCGTGCCCAGCCCGCGTCCGACCGCTCCCGCCGAGAAGAGCCCCACCCTCGACCAGATGCTCGCCTGGGAACCGACCGAGCGGGACCTGTCCGATTTCGAAGCGTTCACCTGCGGCGACCCGTTCCCTGACGTGGTGGATCAGCCGCTGATCACCTGCGACCAGGACAACCGCTACAAGTACCTTCTCGGCCCAGCGCTGATCCGGGGCAACCAGCTCACCCGCGCGCAGGCCGAGGTGCCGCAGAACTCGGTGAACTGGGTTGTCGGTCTGGAATTCGACACCCAGGGAGCCGCCGACTTCGAGAAGGTCACCGGGACGCTGGCCACCAAGACCTCACCGCAGAACCAGTTCGGCATCGTGTTGGACGGAGTGGTGATCTCCGCCCCGTCCGTCAGCGCCGCGATCCCGGGCGGACGGGCCTCCATCGAAGGCAACTTCACCCAGAAGCAGGCCACCGAACTTGCCAATGTGCTCGCCTACGGCGCCCTGCCGCTGTCCTTCGACGTCTCCTCGGTCGACAACGTCTCGGCCAAGCTCGGCGGCGACCAGCTCCAGGCCGGCATCGCCGCCGGGCTGATCGGCCTGGCGCTCGTGGTGCTGTACAGCATCGTCTACTACCGGGGTCTGGCCATCGTGGTGGTCGCCTCACTGGCGATCGCAGCGATCCTCACTTATGCGGCGATCGTGCTGCTGGGTCAGGGCATGGGTTTCGCGCTGAACCTCCCCGGGATCGCCGGGGCGATCGTGGCCATCGGTGTCACGGCCGACTCCTTCGTGATCTACTTCGAGCGGATCCGCGACGAGGTCCGCGAGGGCAGGTCCCTGCGCACCGCCATCGAGAGCGGCTGGATCCGGTCCCGGAGGACCATCCTGATCGCCGACTCGGTGTCGCTGCTCTCAGCGGTCGTCCTGTTCGTCGTCGCCATCGGGGCGGTCAAGGGCTTCGCCTTCACCCTCGGCTTGACCACCATCATCGACATCGCTGTGGTGTTCTTCTTCACCAAGCCGCTGATGACCCTGCTCGGCCGCACGAAGTTCTTCGGGGAGGGTCATCGGTTCTCGGGCTTCGAACCCGAACACCTCGGGGCCGTCCACGCGCCCCTGCACAGCAGCCGAACGAAGGCGCGCAGCGCCGTAGGGAGTGAGGCCTGATGGCCAGTTCGTTCGCCCAGCTCACCCACCGGCTCTACACCGGCGAGGTCTCCTACAACTTCGTTGGGAACCGTCGTCGCTGGTATCTGATCTCAGCGGTCCTGCTCACCGTCTCGCTCCTGGCGATCGGGTTCCGCGGGCTCAACCTCGGCATCGAGTTCAAGGGCGGCGCCGACTTCCAGGCGCCCGTCCAGGTCACCGCCGCCACTGTCGACGACGTCCGCGGGGCCGTGGAACGGCTCAATCTGCCAGACAACGACGACATCTCCGTCACCACGATCGGCGAGGGCAGCGTCCGCGTCCAGACGCGGTCGCTCAGCGTGGACGAAGTCACCCAGGTCAAGCAGGCGATCGCCACCCAGGTCGGTGTCGAAGTTGACGCCGTCGCCTACTCGCTCATCGGCGCGTCCTGGGGTCAGCAGATCACCACCCAGGCGCTCCTCGCCCTGGCGATCTTCCTGGCCCTGGTGATGCTGCTCATCTGGGGCTACTTCCGTGACTTCAAGATGTCGATCTCCGCGATCGTCGCCCTCCTGCACGACCTGCTCGTCACCATCGGCATTTACGCCCTTGTGGGCTTCACCGTCACCCCCGCGACGATGATCGGCGTCCTCACGATCCTGGGCTACTCGCTGTACGACACGGTGGTGGTCTTCGACAAGATCCGCGAGAACGTCCGAGACCTGGCCAATACCCGCAAGACCTACTCCGAAGCGGCCAACACCGCGGTCAACCAGGTGCTGGTGCGCTCGATCAACACCACGATCATCGGCGTCCTGCCGGTGGCGGCGCTCTTGTTCGCCGGCGCCTTCATCCTCGGCACCGGGCCGCTGAAGGACCTCGGCCTGGCCCTGTTCGTCGGCATGATCGTGGGCGCCTACTCCTCGATCTTCATTGCCACCCCGTTGCTGTCGCAGATGCGGGAAGCTGATCCCGACATGAAGGAACACCGTGAGCGCCTGGCCCGTCGTGCCAGCCGGGCGGCGTCCAAGGTCTCTGTGGCGACCGTCCGCGTGCCACTGGACGGTGCTGCGCCAGCTGGCGACGTGAGCCAACTCGGTCTGGTGTCGCCCAGTGATCTGGCGGCGCCGAACCAGCGGGCGCAGCCGGTCCACCAGACGCGCAGCCAACGGAGGAAGTAGCGACGTGACCGAACTCAACGCCAACGGGAGACTGATCAGCGGTCTGATCCGCGACGTGCCGGACTTCCCGAAGCCTGGGGTGGTGTTCAAGGACATCACCCCGTTGCTTGCCTCGCCGCAGGGCTACCGCGCGGCCATCACCGAGCTCGTCGCCAGCGCCCCCGGCCGCATCGACGTCGTCGTCGGCATGGAGGCGCGGGGGTTCATCTTCGCCGGCCCGGTCGCCCTCGAACTGGGGGCCGGCTTCGTGCCCGTCCGCAAGCCCGGGAAACTGCCCGGCGACGTGTACACGCAGACGTTCTCGCTGGAGTACGGCCATGAGACCCTGGCCGTCCACACCGACGCCATCATGCCGGGAGCCCGCGTCCTGGTGATCGACGATGTGCTGGCCACCGGAGGGACGGTCGGAGCCACCGCAGCCTTGATCACCCGGCTCGGCGCTGAACTGGTCCACGTCTCGGTGCTGATGGAGCTCACCTTCCTCAACGGGCGCGAGCACATGGCTGCCCTGGGCATCACGAACTGCTCCGCAGTCCTCACCATCTGATGGCCATGAAGATCCCGGCGTTTCTGCGGCGGCCGGAGGTCGCGCCGAGGGGCCTGCGGCTGGTCAGCCTTCCCGAACGTGCCACCAGCCCGGCCCGGGCGCTCGCGAAACGGATCGGGATCGCGGTGCTGCTCCTGTTGGCGATCACCCTGATCGTGTGGCTGGATCGCGATTCCTATGTCGACCACGCGGCCCAGAACGGGGTGTCGCTCATCGACGCCCTGTACTACGCCACGATCACCATGACCACCACCGGGTATGGGGACATCACGCCGGTGACAGACAGCGCCCGATTGATCAACGCCCTCGTGGTGACCCCCATCCGGATCGCCTTCCTGGTCCTTCTGGTCGGGACGACGGTGGAGATCCTGGCCAATGAGGGTCGGCGTGCCCTGATGGATTCCCAATGGAGGAAGAGGATGCGCAATCACACCGTCGTCATCGGCTACGGGACCATGGGCGCCAGTGCCGTGGCCACGCTCAGGCGCAATCAGGTGCCGGCTGAGCGGATCGTGATCATCGACGCCTCCCCGGCCGCGATCACGACCGCCAACCGGCATGGCCTGGCCGCCTTCGAAGGTGACGCCACGGTGCGCGACGTGCTGCACCGTGCTGAGCTGCCCAAGGCCAAGGAGATCATCATCACCGTCAATCGCGACGACACCGCGATCCTGACGACGCTCGCGGTCCGACAGCTGAACCGGACCGCCCACGTGGTCGTGGCCGTCCGCGATGCCGACAATGTGCCGCTGATCAGGCAGTCCGGAGCCGACGCGGTGGTCACCTCCGCCGATGCCGTCGGCCGGCTGATGGGGCTGTCCTCGATCAGCCCACACCTGGGCGCGGTCATCGAGGACATGCTGTCGGCCGGTGAGGGGCTCGAAGTGACCCAGCGCCGGGTGACTGCCGAAGAAGCCGGCCACAGCCCCGCCGAGGTGACCGGCGAGAAGGTCCTCGCGGTGATCCGGAACCGGACCATGAGACGCTTCTACGAGGCCTCCACCGACACCCTGCAACTGGGGGACGAGATCGTCGTGGTTCGTCGGTCAACGGCCACGGCGGCCGCCCCAAGGCGCCCCGAGTAGGCGCCCGGGACACAGCGGCCTCTAGACTCGTCCTTGACAGGTGCGAGCGGAGGAAGCGTGACTCAGGGCGTCCACGGCCCCTACGGCGAAGGGGACGGTCTCCCGGGCGAGCCGCGTTCGGTCACCCCGAGGCCGCCAGGGGCTTCGGACCAGCCCCGGATGCGGATGCGCCAGGTCTTGGCGCGCCTGGGGGCCCAACGTCCGCAACAGACGGCCGTCCTCGACCCGCTGGTGCGGATCGTGAAGGCGCATCATCCGCGAGCCGACATCGCCCTCCTCGAACGCGCGTACCGCACAGCCGAGCACCATCACACCGGCCAACTGCGCAAGAGTGGGGACGCCTACATCACCCATCCACTCGCGGTCGCCACGATCCTGGCCGAGCTGGGCATGAACGAGCCGACCTTGTGCGCAGCGCTGCTGCACGACACGGTGGAAGACACCTCCTACACCGTCCAGCAGCTCACCGACGACTTCGGTGTCGAGATTGCGGCGATGGTGGACGGCGTCACCAAGCTGGACAAGATCGCCTACGGCGAGTCGGCGAAGGCCGAGACCATCCGCAAGATGGTGCTCGCCATGAGCAAGGACATCCGGGTCCTGGTGATCAAGCTGGCCGACCGCCTGCACAACATGCGCACGATCGGGTACCTGCGCCAGGACAAGCAGATCAGCATCGCTCGGGACACCCTGGAGATCTTCGCGCCGCTGGCCCACCGCCTGGGCATGAACGCGATCAAGTGGGAGCTGGAGGATCTGGCGTTCTCGACGCTGCAGCCGAAGGTGTACGACGAGATCGTCAAACTGGTGGCGGCACGGGCCCCGCTGCGGGAGGAGTACCTGCGGGTGGTCACCGAGCAGGTGCGTGCCGACCTCGCCGACGCCGGGATCAAGGCCACCGTCTACGGCAGGCCCAAGCACTACTACTCGATCTACCAGAAGATGGTCGTGCGCGGTCGGGACTTCGCCGACATCTACGACCTGGTGGGCCTGCGCATCCTGGTCGACACGCAGCGCGACTGCTACGCGGCCCTCGGTACCCTGCACGCGCGGTGGAACCCGATCCCGGGCCGGTTCAAGGACTACATCGCCATGCCCAAGTTC
>CAZPCM010000099.1:0-9913 GCA_964585085.1 uncultured Propionibacteriaceae bacterium | reverse complement strand
TCGGGTGCCACTCGTCGGTCAGTCCGTTCCAGACCGGGACGGAGGAGTGGCGCGCCATGGTCTCCACCGTCGACTGGTGTGCGCCGCGGTACTCGATGCCGTCGAACAGCCGTGAGAGCACCCGGGCGGTGTCGGCGGGCGACTCCTTGTGCCCCAACTGGCTGGAGTTGCCGTCCATCTGGGTCACGTGAGCACCCTGCTGGTGGGCGGCCACCTCGAAGGCGCAGCGGGTCCGGGTCGACGTCTTCTCGAAGATGAGCGCGATGTTCATCCCGGCCAGGCGCTTCACCTCGGCGCCCTCGATCCGGGCGCGCTTGAGGTCGGCGGTCAGGTCGAGCAGGGCCCGCCACTCGGCGGGGGTGAAGTCGAACTCCTTGAGGAAGTGACGCTGGCGCAGGCTGGTGAGCACCTCGAGGGCCTCTCTGTAGGACGGCGATAGGAGAACTTTGCCAGCCATGACAGCATTGGGGGCATGCTCGTTCGCTTCCTCGCCAACGCGGCGGCCCTGGCCGTGGCGACCTTCGTGATTCCCGGGATCACCCTGACCAGCGCCGACACCACGGACAAGGTCATCGCGATCCTGCTGGTCGCACTGATCTTCGGCGTGGTGAACAGCATCGTCAAGCCCCTGTTCGCCTTCGTCACGGCCCCGCTGATCCTGCTCACGCTGGGCATCTTCCTGCTGGTGATCAACGCCCTCCTCCTGCTGCTGGTCTCCTGGGCGGCCGGCGAACTGGGCATCGGTTGGCATGTGGACGGAATGTGGTCGGCGTTCTGGGGCGGCATGATCGTCTCGATCGTCAGCTTCGTGCTCAACGCCTTCTTCGGCAAGCGGGGCGAAGAGCACCGGTGAGGCCCGAGGTCAGCATCCTCTTCGTCTGCTGGGGCAACATCTGCCGCTCGCCCATGGCGGAGCGGGTCGCGCTCGGTCGAGCCGAGGGGGACGGCCTGGAGTGGCTGCGGATTTCCAGCGCGGGCGTGAGTTCGGAGGAGCTCGGACATCCGATCGACCCGCGGGCCGCCCGCGTCCTTCGCGAGGCGGGCTACTCCACCGACGGGCACCGCGCCCGAAGGATCACCGCGGCCGACATCCGATCCACCGATCTGGTGATCGGGATGGAGGACGTCCACCTCTCGCGGATGCGGCACCTCGTCCCGTCTGCGACGAACCTTCACCTGCTCACCGACTTCGACCCGGACGCCGTCCCTGGCTCGGGTGTCGACGACCCCTGGTACGGACCGCCCGAGGGATTCCGCCAAACCCTGGCCGCCCTTGAGGCGGCCATGCCGGGGGTGTTCGCCCGGGCCGCCCAGGTCCGGCGCGGCTAGGTTCAACGCTCCGGCCCGGCGGCGGAACCCCCTCCCGGGGGCCACCCCCTTCGGCCATTCCTGACACACGGCGTTCGCGGCGCGCACGTGGGGGCAGGAGGTTGCCGGTACGTGGCAGGCTGATCCCATGCACATCCTCGTGGTCGACGACGACCAGGCCGTCCGTGATTCGTTGGCCCGGTCCCTGCACTACTCCGGCTACGAAGTGACCACCGCCACCGACGGGGTGGACGCGCTGGCCAAGCTGTCCTCGATCCGTCCCGACGCGGTGATCATGGACGTGATGATGCCCCGCCTGGACGGCCTGGAGGCCACCCGCTCGCTGCGGTCCATCGGCAACGACGTCCCGATCCTCGTGCTGACCGCCCGGGACGCCGTCGGCGATCGCGTGGACGGACTGGACGCCGGTGCCGACGACTACATGGCCAAGCCGTTCTCCTTCGACGAACTCCAGGCTCGGCTGCGCGCGCTGACCCGTCGGACGCGTCCGGGCAATCCCGAAACCCCCGGCGGGGACATGCTCACCTTCGCGGACCTGTCACTGGACCTCCAGACGCGTGAGGTCCAGCGGGCCGGGCGCAAGATCAGCCTCACCCGGACCGAGTTCGCCCTGCTGCAGACCTTCCTGGAGAACCCGCGACGGGTGCTCGAGCGCAGCTGGCTGCTCAACGAGGTGTGGGGTTTCGACTTCCCGACCACCGCCAACTCGCTTGAGGTCTACATCGGCTACTTGCGTCGTAAGACCGAAGCCGAAGGCCAGAGCCGCCTCATTCACACCGTCCGTGGCATCGGGTACGTGCTGCGCGAGACCCCGCCGTG
The DNA here is from genome assembly GCA_964585085.1 of uncultured Propionibacteriaceae bacterium. GTDB lineage: Bacteria > Actinomycetota > Actinomycetes > Propionibacteriales > Propionibacteriaceae > Propionicimonas. The sequence goes on along the minus strand of CAZPCM010000099.1, from coordinate 7,765 downwards.
ATCCGCTGGCTCCGCAACGTCCTCTCGGTCCGGAACCGGCCGCTGCAGGACCGCCTGGCCGCCCTGATCACCGCCGCCGTGGCGTCCGCGGTGGCGGTCACCGGGATTGCCGCGTACATCATCACGACGCTCGCGGTCTACGACCAGTTGGACCGGGAGTTGATCGACGTCGCCGCGGTGACCAGTGACTGGATCTCCGGCGACATCGAGTCCATGGGCGGTTTGAACAGCGACGCGCTGGCCACCGCCAACGTGACGGTGATGCTGGTGCGTTCCGACACCCACACGATCATCCCGGCCGGAACCCGGGTCGACCTCATCCCTGGCGCCCAGGAGATCGCGATCGCGCGTACCCAGTCGGGTTCTTCGGCCCGCTCGGGGGTGGATGCCAACGGCACCCCCTACCGCATCGTCGCCGTGCCGCTCAGCGATGGGGTGCACCACTACGCGTTGGTGCTCGGGCGTCCGCTCGCCCCCACCGATTCCATCCTTCGCCTGCTCGGGTTCTCGCTTCTCACCTTCGGCCTGCTCGCCGTCGGTGTCGCCGGTGCGGTGGGCTGGGTGATCGCCCGATCCGGCCTCGAACCGATCCAGAAGCTCACCGAAGCGGTCACCCGCGTCACCGAGACCGACGAGCTGACCCCCATCGAACTCCGGGGAATGGACGAGTTGACCGAGCTGACCCGCTCCTACAACGCCATGCTGAAAACTCTGACGTCCTCGCGGGAGCGCCAACGGCGCCTGATCGCCGACGCCGGCCACGAGTTGCGCACACCCCTGACCTCGCTGCGGACGAACGTTGAGTTGCTGGTCGCCGACGAGCGACAGGGCATGCTTCCCCCCGGCGCTCGCAGCGAGATCCTGCGCGACATCGCCGCGCAACTCGGGGAATTCACCACTCTGATCGGCGACCTGGTCCACCTGTCCCGCGAGGACAAGGTCGAGCCGCACCCCGAGCCCATCGACCTGCGGGACGTCGTGAACGCCGCCGTGGTGCGGGCCAAACGGCGGGGGCCCGGTCTGGAGTTCGACGTCACGCTCGAACCGCTCTACCTCGTCGGCGAGCCGGAGAGTCTCGAACGGGCCATCACCAACCTGCTGGACAACGCGGTCAAGTTCTCTCCTCCCGGGGGAACGGTTCGCGTCCGGCTCAAAGGCGACCGGCTCCGGATCAGCGATCAGGGCCCCGGCATCGCCAGCGCCGACCTGCCGCACATCTTCGATCGCTTCTACCGCTCCGACAAGGCGCGCAATACGCCCGGATCGGGGCTGGGGCTGTCCATCGTGGCCCAGACGATCAAGGCCCATGGCGGCTGGGTGAAGGCGGGAAGCTCACCTCAAGGCGGGGCTGAATTCACCATTCGTCTGCCCGGCAGCAGCGAACCGCCGGACATCTCCTCCGAGACCACCGGCTCGATCCCTCGGATCCTGGACGCGTGAGACGAGGCCACTGCGGCCCAGGCCTCCCAGGCGAGGTTGTCCACAGAAGTTGTCCACAGTGGGGACAACTACACGCTTGTCATTCGGCCGTAACCTGACGTTAATCTCGTCGCTGTGGTACCGAGCATCACACGGCGGACGTGCCTGGCCGCGACTGAGGCCCTCGCGCAGACGCCCGACGGCTAAGGCAGGGGCTCGAGTCCCTCAGCCGTTGGGCCACGGGTTGGGCGTGCAGCCGTCCAGATCGACGCCCTGCAGGGACATCACCGGAGCGGGACTGCCCTTCTTCTCGCACGCCTGGTGGCCTTGGTCCAGGAAGTGCCCGACCGCGTGGTTCACCAGGAAGCGCTGGAAGCCCTCGGCGTCGGAGCGGTACGTCCGCGCCGGAATCACCCAGTGGACGGCGTTGATGACGACCTTGCCCCCGGATCGGCAGGCCCATTCGGCTTCATCACTGCCACCGCACTGCACCTTGGCCGTGTCCGGCGAGCTCAGATACAAAGTGAAATCGGCGTCCTCCCGGTCGCCGACCAGGGCGAAGCGCACACGTCCGCTGCCGGCCCAACCTCGGGGGTCGTTGAGGACTTCGGCAACCTGTTTGGCGATCGTGTTGACCGACATCTTCGTGCTCGTCTCGACCGCGACGACGTAGCGGTACAGGTGCCCGCTGGAGGAGAGGGCGTCCGCGGTCATCGACGAGGTGACGAATTCCCCCGTCGGCTTGATCGTCGGCGAGCCGGTCTGGCCGGACGCGGGCGAGGTGGGCCCCCCCGAGGCCGACGGGCCGGGAGTCCCTGACGTGGTCGCGGCAGGGCTGGAGCTGGGGGTGACCGGCGCCGGACGGGAGACCGTCGCTGTCGGCACCCCGACCCGATGGACGGGCGTGACCAGGTCGTTGACCCACAGGCCCCCGGCGATCAGGCAGACGGCCGCCACCCCGGCGGCCAGGATCCACCGGCGACGCGGGACGGGGAGCCGCGGATTCGGTCCTGGCGTCCCCTGAGTCACGCGACCCACGATAACCGACCCCCCACCGAACACCCGGACACCGGCGCGCCCGTTGGGTCGCCGACGCAGGAGCCGACCGCCAGGAACCGGCGGGCATCAGGGCGCGCCCGCCGGTCCCGCTCGGGGCTCACTCCGCCAGCACCACCACCAGGTTGCGAGGCCCGTGAACGCCTTCCACACGGCTGAGTTCGATGTCGGAGGTGGCCGACGGGCCGCTGATCCAGGTCAGCGGACGACCCCGTCCGATCGGGTCGGCCAGGCGCACCACCGCCTCAGGGACGTCGGAGACCACCTGGTCGGCGCGGACCACGACCACGTGGTGGTCGGGGACCAGCGTGAGGGCCCGGCGTCCCTGGTTGTCGTCGTGGTCGAGCACGATGGTCCCGGTGTCGGCGATCGAGACCGCCGAGGCGGTCACCACCGCGTCGATCGCGTCCAATTGGCGTCGCGACAAGGGCGGATCATCGTCGTGGACGGTGATGCCCGCCGCCTCGATCGCCTGCCGCCAGGCCCTGTCCAAGCCTGGCGGCAGGACCACGGACGCCACGCCGGCGTCCACGAGCAGGCGGGCGATGGCGGAGCCGACATCCCCCTGCCCCGCTCGAACCACCTCCGCCTTGTAGTCCAGGCACATCTCCACGAACCGCTCCAGGATGTCCGGCATCGCCGTCGGCCGGCCGTAGGCCCACTCCTGGGGAACGTCCACCTCGGGCGCCACCGCCGGCACGTCGACCAGCGCCGCCCGCACCCGGGCCAGGATCTCCTCGCGCGCGCTCATCACCTGCCACCTTCCTCGCGGTTCTTCTTCCACCAGGTTCTGAACGACTCCGTGGGCGGCATCGGCAGGTCACGGGCGTTCGTCCACGGCGAGGCCGGCCAGGGCAGGGGCCCGAGATGGCTCACCCCGGGCAGGACGCGGCCAGCCAGACCGGCCACCCTCTGCACCCATTCGAAGTGCTTGTGGTCGCCGAAGACCCACTCCATCCCGGCCATCGCCATCGGCTCCAGCTTGGGCCGTCCGTGGCTCTTCTTCTCGGCGACCTGGTGGCGCAGGTGCACCAGCATGTCCGGGATCGGGATCCGGACCGGACAGACCTCGAAGCAGGCTCCGCACAGCGACGAGGCGTACGGCAGGGACTGGTCGATCTCGCTGCTGATACCTCGCAACTGCGGGGTGAGCACCGCGCCGATCGGCCCCGGGTACACCGAGCCGTAGGCGTGCCCTCCGACGCGCTCGTAGACCGGACAGATGTTGAGACAGGCCGAGCAGCGGATGCAGCGCAACGCGTAGCGGCCCATCGGATCGGCAAGCGCGTGGGTGCGTCCGTTGTCGATCAGGACGACGTGCACCTCCTGCGGGCCGTCGCCAGGGGTGACGCCGGTCCACATCGAGGTGTACGGGTTCATCCGCTCGCCGGTGGACGAGCGGGGCAGCAGTCGCAGGTACACCTCGAGGTCGGCCGTCGTGGGCAGCACCTTCTCGATGCCGACCACCGAGATCAGGGTCTCGGGCAGCGTCAGGCACATCCGCCCGTTTCCCTCGGACTCGACGACCACCAGCGTCCCGGTCTCCGCGATCGCGAAGTTCGCCCCGGACACCGCGACCTTCGCGCGCAGGAATTTCTCCCGCAGGTGACGGCGGGCGGCCCCGGCCAGCTCGGCCGGGTCGTCGGTGATGTCCTCCGGCGCTGCGGTGCCGTAGCGCTTCATCTCCCTGAGGAAGATCTCGCGCACCTCGGAGCGGTTGCGGTGGATCGCGGGGACGAGGATGTGGCTGGGCCGGTCGTGGCCGAGCTGGACGATCAGCTCTGCGAGGTCGGTCTCCCAGGCGGCGATGCCGGCCTCCTCGAGCGCCTCGTTCAGTTCGATCTCCTGCGTGGCCATCGACTTGACCTTGACCACCTCGTCGACGCCCTTCGCCTGCACGAGGCCGACGACGATCCGGTTGGCCTCGGCGGCGTCGCGGGCCCAGTGCACGGTGGCGCCGGCCCGCACCAGCGACTCCTCCAGCTGCACGAGGTAGGTGTCGAGGTGCCGCAGCGTGCGGTTCTTGATGGCCTCCCCTGCCCGGCGCAACTCCTCCCACTCGGGCACCTCGGAGACCCTCGCGACCCGCTTGGCGCGGATCGTGCCGGTGGCGTGGCGCAGGTTCTTGCGCAACTGCTCGTTGGCCAGGGCCGGCTTTGCGTTCTTCTGGAACTTCGGCATGCCCAGGTAGGTCCCGGCCGGCGGGGCCGGCGTCCGGCGCTGCGCGTCCGCGGTCATCGCTCGCCTCCTTCGGTGCGAGCCAGGATCTCGGCGAGGTGGATCGGCCTCACCCCGGAGTTCTGGCGGTGCAGGATGCCGCCGATGTTCATCAGGCAGGCGTTGTCGCCGGTGACGAGGTATTCCGCACCGGTCTCCATCACGTGGCGCGCCTTGTCCGCGGCCATGGCCACCGACACGTCGGGGTTCTTCACCGAGAACGTGCCCCCGAAGCCGCAGCACTGGTCGGCGTCCGGCAGGGCCACGAGGTCGATGCCCTTCACCTTGCTGAGCAACTGGTAGGGACGGTCCCCGACCTTCGCCACCCGCACCGAGTGGCAGGTGGGGTGGTAGGTGACCCGGTGGGGGAAGTACGCGCCGACATCGGTGATGCCCAGGACGTCCACCAGGAACTCGCTCAGGTCGTAGGTGCGCGCGACGACGCGGTCGACCTCAGCGGCGAGCCCGGCGTCCCCGGCGTGGTCGGCCAGCATCGGGTGCTGGTGCCGCACGGCCCCGACGCATGAGCCGGACGGGCCGACGACGTACTCGTAGCCGGAGAAGGCCTTCACGTAGTTGCGGACGTTCGGCACGGCCGCGTCGAAGTAGCCGGTGTTGGTGAACATCTGGCCGCAGCAGGTCTGCTCCATCGGGAACTCGACCCGGCATCCCAGGCGCTCCAGCAGTTCCACCACGGCCCTGGGCGTGCCGGGGAACATCACGTCGTTGATGCAGGTCGCGAACAGTGCGACCGTGAGCCCGTCTGTGCGGATCGTCATCGGCTCCTCCTTGACCCTCATTGGTCAGACCATTTGGAGTGTGCCCTCTGGGGGGCTTGTCGTCAAGTGCTGCCCGCGCGTCCGCCACAATGTGGTGCGTGACACCAGCGGAGCGCTCCGGCCTGCACGCCTACGAGGTCGTGCTCAAGCACATCGAGGCGGGGATCCTCGCCGGCACCCACCGGCCCGGGGACCAGCTTCCTCCCGAGCGGGACCTCGCCATCCAACTCGCCGTCAGCCGTTCGGCGGTGCGGGAGGCCATGCGCGTCCTCCAGACCCAGGGCCTGATCACCTCCAGCACCGGCCCGGGACGGGGCACCCGGATCGCCCCCGCGCGCGGCGACGCGCTCGCCAGGATCTTCCAGCTGCACCTGACCCTCTCCGACGCCGGCACCGACGACCTGACAGAGACCCGCGTCGCGCTGGAGCGGTCCTCCGCGGCGCTGGCCGCCCGCAGGACCAACGCCCGCTCGCTGCGCAAGCTGCGCGCTCTGGTCGCGGGGATGGAGGAGGTCGAACCGGTGGACGAGTTCAACGACCTCGACACCGCGTTCCACGTCCAGATCGCGCGGACGGGCCAGAGCGAGCTGATCGCCGACCTCACCGTCGCGATCCGGCAGGCGGTCCGCGAGGCCATCCGCACCGCGTCCGCGTCGTTGCCCGACTGGCCGCAGCACCGGGCCGAACTGCTGCACGAGCACCAGCAGATCCTCTCCGCGATCGAGGCCGGCGACTCCGCCGCCGCGGCGAACCTCGTCGAGCAGCACATCCGGCGCGCCTACTCCACCCTCGGCATCGCCGGCCCGGCGGAAGCCCGCGACCAGGACTGAGCCGCGCGGACCGGCGGCGCGCCTATACGCGCCGCGGCGCGCCGAGGTCGTGGTCGAGCGGGTCGGTCCGGACCGGAAGGGCCCCCGGCTGGTTGGCGGCGGCGGAGTCCGTGGCCGCTGCCCCGCCATCCCCGGCACCGGGAGTGGCGCGCACGCCCTCCTCCTCCGACGCCGAAGAGCCGAGGAAGGGCCCGGGCACCGGCCCCTGGGCGGGTGCGTCACCGGTGCCGTGGTCGTCGTTGTGTTGACTCATGCTGTCCTCCCTGGTCGCGGTCAGCGGTGCAGTACCCCGGCGTGGCGCGGCGCAATCCCTCCGGGGACACGGCCGCGGCGGGCCGGATCAGGCCTTGACCGACAGGGTGACGGCCTTTCTTGCGCCGGTCAGCTGGTCACTTCCAAGGTACTTCACCACGAAGGCGTGGCGACCGGGCTTGGCGATCTTCGGATAGGTGAAGCGCACCGGGCTCGCGTCGCCGTCCAGCGTGATCGACCTCAGGAGCTTGCCGTCGAGGTAGTACCGCACCGTGCCGGTGGGCACGAGGCCGTTCGGGGCGGTGACGGTCGCCTTCACGGTGACCTTCGTGCGCGACCGGGTGATCTTCTTCGTCGAGAACGACCAGGACAGCGAACCGGTCGCCTTCACCACCGTGTAGGGGATGGTCGCGGCCTTCGTCACTCCGCCCTCGCTGTACGCGGCCCTCACCTCGGAGGTGCCGACAGTGCCGGAGTCGAAACCGCTCAGCGTCGCACCGGAGGTCACCACCCGGGCGTAGGCGCCCTTGTCGTAGACGGCCTTGACGACCATTCCGGAGGTGCTGAAGCGCTCCCCGACCGAATAGGTCACCTTCTTCGGTGCCGTCAGCGCGATCGAGGTGAGCACCGGGTCGGACGGAGGCTTGGCAAGCACGGCCTTGTACGGCGCCGCGATCTTGAGCACGCTCGCCACGTTGCTGGCGGTGTAGGCCACCGACGAGGCGGACAGCGGCACGCGTCCGGCCGTCTTCATGTCGAGGTAGGCGACATTGGCGAGCTGGCGGATCGTCCACGGCTGGCCCGACCCCTCCTGGACGCGGACGGTCGCTGCGCGGAACAGGATGCTCGCCCGCCGCAGGTGCGAGGAGTCGGAGATCAGGCTGTAGCTGGTCGCCGGGGACGCCGCGAGGATGGCCATCGAGTTGGTGGCGTTGCCGACCGTGCTCGCAGCCTTCTTCTCCACGATGATGCGGCTCTTCGCCACCCCTCGGGCCAGCAACCACTTCTGCATGACCTCACCCTCGGTGTGCCCGTTGCGGGCGGCCCCACCGGTCACCAGGACCTTCGAGGACGGGTATTTCGAGAGCGCCTTGAGCGCCAGCTTGATGCGACGCTCGAGCTTTGTCGTCATATTCCCGGATTTGCTCAGCGCGGAGCCGAGTACGACGAACACGTGCCCCTTCGAGGGCAGCCCTTTCGGCACCGAGGAGT
>CAZPCM010000098.1:0-9919 GCA_964585085.1 uncultured Propionibacteriaceae bacterium | reverse complement strand
CATCCTCACCAACAACGGCTACACCGTGGTCAACCTCGGCATCAAGCAGCCGGTCAGCGCGATCATCGACGCCGCCGTCACCCACGATGCCGACGCCATCGGTATGTCCGGGCTGCTGGTGAAGTCCACCGTCGTGATGCGCGACAACCTCGCCGAACTCAACCAGCGAGGCCTGTCGGACTACCCCGTCCTGCTCGGCGGGGCGGCCCTGACCCGGGCCTTCGTGGAGGAAGACCTCAACGATCTCTACCTGGGTGAGGTCCGTTACGCCCGGGACGCCTTCGAGGGCCTGTCGCTGATGGAGGCAGTGATGGCGGTCAAGCGCGGCGAGCCGGGCGCCGCCCTGCCCACACCGCGCCGTCGCCGGGTGACCACCCAGCCGCGTTCGCAGGACGCCGCTCCAGCGCGTGCCGTCCGCTCCGATGTGGCCCGGGGGATCGAGGTCCCCACCCCCCCGTTCTGGGGCAGCCGCGTGGTCAAGGGCATCCATCTGGCCGACGTGGCGCACTGGCTCGACCACCGGGCAACCTTCATGGGCCAGTGGGGTTTGCGTGGCGGCGCTCAGGGGCCCTCCTATGACGAGCTGGTGGCAGCCGAAGGCCTGCCGCGGCTGCGGCGCTGGCTCGATCGGATCCACACCGAAGGGCTGGCCGAGTTCGCCGTCGTGTACGGATACTGGCCCTGCCACTCCGAAGGCAATGATCTGGTCGTGGGGGCGGCGGACGAACCTGACCGACTGGTGGCGCGGTTCACCTTCCCGCGGCAGTCGCGCGACCGCCGGCTCTGCCTCGCCGACTTCTTCCGCGACGCGGAGGAAGCGTCCGCGAAGGGTCCGGACGTGATCGCCTTCCAGCTGGTCACCATGGGATCGGCGGTCGCCGACGCGACCGGGCGGTTGTTCGCCGCAGACTCCTACCGCGACTACCTGGAACTGCACGGGCTCAGCGTCCAACTCACTGAAGCGCTGGCCGAGTTCTGGCACGCGCGGGTGCGCTCGGAGCTGCGCCTGGACGGGGACGGCACCACCGAGGGCATGATCCGTGACCAGGCCTACCGCGGTTCGCGATACTCCTTCGGCTACCCGGCCTGCCCCGACCTGGCCGATCGCCGAGCCCTTGTGGGCCTACTCGAGCCGCAGCGAATCGGCGTCAGCCTGTCGGAGGAACTGCAACTCCACCCCGAGCAGTCGACCGACGCGCTCATCGTCCACCACCCGGAGGCCAAGTACTTCAATGCCCGCTGACAACGCCCGCCGGCTGCGCGGCGCCGTCCTGGCCGCCACCATGGCGCTCCTGGTCACCGCCTGCACCCCGACGCCCGGCCAGAGCGCCAGCCCGTCGGCGTCCCCGACTCCCCGTGACTTCACGGTGGCCACGGCCGAACCGGTCACCACGGCCGATCCCGCTGCCACCACCACGGACTCCGACGCCATCCTCGCCGTGAACACCTACCAGCGGCTGATGCGCGTGGTGCCGGTGACCGGCGACCTCAAGCCCGATGCCGCCACCGACTGCATCTTCGCCTCCCGAACCGTCTACGAGTGCACGCTGCCGGAGGGCCTCACGTTCCACAACGGCCATCTGCTGACGGCCAGCGACGTCAAGTTCTCCATCGAACGCGCCCTACGGCTCGATGTGGACGGCGCTTCGATCAGCATGCTGGGGGCGCTGGACCGCATCGAGTCCCCGAACCCGACCACCATCCGTTTCCACCTCGACTGGGCCGACAACCAGTTCGGCTACGCCTTGGCCGGACCGGCCGCGTCCATCGTCGACGAGCAGGTCTATGACGCGGACACAGTCCTGGACCGAGCTGCGCTCCCGGTGGGCTCGGGGCCCTACCAGGTCGAGGCCTGGGACGACCAAGGCGTCACCTTCGTCCTCAACAAGTCCTACCTCGGTCCCCTCGTCGGCGACCTCCCCAGGATCCGACTGGTGCGGGTGTCCGATTCGGTGGCCGGCGAGACCGCCATCGCCAAGGGCAGCGCTGACATGGTCTGGCGGACTCTCGACGAGCCGGCCCTGGGCCGGCTGACCGCCGAAATCGCCGCGAACCCCGACCAGACGACCGCCCAGGGCTTCACCCGCCTGGCGATGCCGGGGATGCGGACCACGCTGCTGGTGTGGAACCCCGCGTCCCGCCTGCGGCGCAATGCCACCCTGCGCCTCGGCGTGGCCCGCGCCCTCCAGCGGGATCGGACGCTGGACTCGATCGTGCCCGCCGGCGTGCCGGGACACCTGGCCGCGTTCCCAGTAGGCGGGCGCCCCAAGCTGCCCCAGCTCAAGGGCGACCGGATCATCATGACGCTGGGCTACCTGCCTTCCGCGCCGGGCCATGCCGACCTTGCCCGTCTGCTGCGCGACCGGATCGAAGCCCTCGGCGGGATCAGCGTCCGGCTGGTCACCGGCGCCGACGCGGACCTGGTGCTGACCGACAGGGGCGCCTGGGTGAACAACGCGTTCGGCTGGCTGCAGCGCTATCTCGACGACCCGCTGCCGGGCAGCGCGGCCAAACTCGACACCCTGGAACGCCGCGCCAGGACCACCTCCGAGGACGCCCGCACGGTGGCGCTCGGCGAACTGCAGAAGCAGGCCTCCGTCGACGGCACGGTGCTGCCCGTCTCGCAGGCCGACGGCATCGCGATGGTGGGTCGCGGGGTCATTCTGATCGGTGAGCCTTTCGCCTCGGGATGGCAGCTGGGCCTGTGGGGGATCCGCCGTGGCTGAGCCGGTGACCGGCGTCCGCACCGGCGCGCTGGCGGAGGGGGACCGGGTCACCTTGACCGACCCCAAGGGCCGACGGCATTCAGTGCTCCTCCGAGCGGGCGGGGTGTTCCACACGACCCGCGGCGGGATCAGCCACGACGACCTGATCGGCGGTCCGGAGGGCGTGGTCGTCACCTCGACCGGGGGAGTGGCCTACCTGGCCTTCCGTCCGGTCCTGCACGAGTTCACCGTGTCCATGCCTCGCGGCGCAGCGGTCATCTACCCCAAGGACGCCGCGGACATCCTCGTCCAGACCGACATCTTCCCGGGCGCCCGCGTCCTCGAGGCCGGCGTCGGCTCCGGTGCGCTGAGCATCTTCCTGCTGCGCACGATCGGAGCCACCGGGACCCTCTATTCCTACGAGCGTCGCACGGACTTCGCCGACATCGCGAGACGCAACGTCGAGGCGTTCTTCGGCCGACCGCATCCGGCCTGGCAGCTGCGCGTGGGAGACCTTGTCGATGCTCGCGGGCCCGAGCCGGTCGATCGCGCCGTGCTGGACATGCTCGCCCCCTGGGAGTGCATCGACAGCGTCGCCGAGGTGCTGGTGGCCGGCGGGCTGCTGTGCTGCTACGTGGCGACGGCCACCCAACTTGGCCGGACCATGGACACCCTCCGGGTGCACGGCGGCTTCACCGAGCCTGAGGCCCGGGAACTGACGATCCGGGAATGGCACGCCGAGGGGCTGGCGATCCGTCCCGGTCACCGCACGTCAGGGCACACCGGGTTGCTCATCACCACACGGCGACTGGCACCAGGGGTGACCGCCCCCGTGCGGCGCCGTCGTCCGGCACCGGGGGCGTATGGTCCTGATTACACCGGACCGCGCCCGGCCGGTGTCCCGACCGAACCCGCCGAGGGCTGACATGGACGAGATCGAGCGGCTCCGCGCCGAGTTGGACCAGACGCGGACGCTGCTCGACTCTCGCGCCCGGGCGGTCGACCTGGCCGATCGCAGGCTGGCCGACGCTCGGGCCGACGCCCGCTCGCTGGCCCAGCAGAACGAGAAGCTCAACGCCACCCTCCGTGAGGCCCGCGAATCCCTGGTCGCCCTCCGCAGCGAACTGGACCGCCTCGCTCAGCCGCCGAACTCGTTCGGCCTGGTGGTCGGCCTGCCCGGCGACGGGGTGGCCGACGTCTGGGTCTCCGGACGGCTGCTCCGGGTCAGCGTGAGCGCCGAGCTCGACCCGGCCGCGTTGTCCGTCGGCGACCGGGTTCTGCTGAATGAGGCGATGACCCTGGTCGCCACGGTGCCCGACGACCAGATCGGTGAGACCGTCCGGTTCCGGGAGACCCTGCCGGACGGGCGACTGCTGGTGACAGGCGCAGGCGACGACGAGTCCGTCCTGCGACCGGCCGCGTCGCTGGCCGCCGAGGACCTGAGGCCCGGGGACACGCTGCTGGCCGATCGGCGCGCCGGGATCGCCTTCCAGCGCGTCACCCGCAGCGACGTCGTCGACCTCACCCTCGATGAGGTGCCCGACGTCACCTACGCCGACATCGGCGGACTGGTCTCCCAGATCGAACAGATCCGCGACGCGGTCGAACTGCCGTTCCGTCACCGGGACCTGTTCACCGAGTTCGGGCTGCGTGCCCCCAAGGGGGTCCTGCTGTACGGGCCGCCCGGCTGCGGCAAGACGATGATCGCCAAGGCGGTGGCCAACTCCGCCGGCAGCCACTTCCTCAACATCAAGGGCCCGGAGCTGCTCAACAAGTACGTCGGTGAGACCGAGCGGCAGATCCGGCTGATCTTCCAGCGGGCTCGCGAGCACGCCGCCGGATCGCGTCCGGTGGTCGTGTTCTTCGACGAGATGGACTCGCTGTTCCGTACCCGTGGCAGCGGGGTGTCCTCTGATGTGGAGTCGACGATCGTGCCCCAACTGCTCAGCGAGATCGATGGGGTCGAAGCGCTGGCGAACGTCATCGTGATCGGGGCCACCAACCGCGAGGACCTGATCGACCCCGCCATCCTGCGCCCAGGGCGGCTAGACGTGAAGATCAAGCTCGACCGGCCGGACCGGGCCGGGGCCGCTGACATCCTGAACCGCTACCTGACCGCGGCGACCCCCGTCAACGCCGAGGAGGCGGACGGTGACGACGCATCGTTCCGGGCCGCGCTGATCACCTCGATCGTCGACCGGCTGTACGCGCGCACTCCGGAGAACAGGTTCATCGAGGTGACCTACGCCAGCGGCGACCGCGAGATGCTCTACGTGGCCGACTTCGTCTCGGGCGCCATGCTGGCCAACGTCGTCGACCGGGCCAAGAAAGCCGCGATCAAGGAGGTCATCGCCGGCGGGGGGCACGGACTTCGACTGGCGCACGTCCTGGCGGCCTGCGCGGACGAAGTGGCCGAGAACGAGGAACTGCCCAACACCACCAACCCTGACGACTGGGCCCGCGTCTCCGGACGCAAGGGGGAGCGGATCGTGTTCCTGCGGACCCTGGCCGGCGCCCGGGCGCTGACGCCGTCGTAGGGGTCCTGCCATGCCGGTGATGGGCATCGAGACCGAGTACGGCATCCTGGCGCCCGCGGCTCCCGAGGTACCCGCCGCTGTGCTCGCCGCCGCCGTGGTCGGCCACTGTCCCGTCCCGGCCAGCGGCCGCGACCTGCAGTGGAGGGACCCGATCCCGATCGACGACCCCCACAACCGGATGCTCGGCAACGGTGCCCGGTTCTATGTCGACCACGCCCACCCGGAATACTCCGGTCCGGAGGTGACCTCCCCCCTGGCCGCAGCGGCCTACGACCTGGCTGGGGACGCGATTCTGGCCGCGAGCGCCGGCGCCGCGTCGGAGGCCCTTGGCTTGGAGATCCGGGTCTTCAAGAACAACACCGACGGCCACGGCGCGTCCTACGGATGCCACGAGAACTACCTCCTCAGCCGCGAGACACCCTGGCCGGACATCGTGGCGCGGTTCACCCCCTTCCTGGTCACGCGGACGGTGCTGGTCGGCGCTGGGCGGGTCGGCCTGGGACAGCGGGGCGAGGAGCCGGGGTTCCAGCTCAGCCAGCGGGCCGACTTCATCGAGGCCGAGGTCGGCATCGAGACCACGGTCCGTCGTCCGATCGTCAACACCCGGGACGAGCCGCACGCCCCCGCCAGGCGCTACCGGCGGCTGCACGTGATCACCGGTGACGCCAACCGCTCAGCGTGGACCACCTGGCTCAAGAGCGGGACGGCCGCGGCGGTCCTCGCCGCGCTCGAGGCGGCCGCACTGCCCGATCTCGCGCTGGCCGATCCGGTGTCCGCGCTGCACACCGTGAGCCGCGACCTGAGCCTGACCGTCCCGCTCCCGCTGAGGGACGGCCGCCGGTTGACCGCCCTCGACCTCCAGGAGGCCTACGCCGACGCAGTCGCGACCCACCAGCAGCGCCAAGGCGGGGACGACGACGTCCTGACCGCCTGGACCGACGTCCTGGCCGACCTGCGCGAGGATCCTGCCCGCTGCGCCGACCGGCTGGACTGGGCGGCCAAGCTCCAGCTGCTCACCGCCTACGCCGAACGGTCAGGTCTGGGTTGGGACGCCCCGCGCCTGGCACAGCTGGACCTGGCCTGGGCTGACCTCGACCCTGGTCGCAGCCCGTTCGCCGCGCTGCAGCGGGCAGGGCGGATCCGCCCGCTGGTCCCGCCCGACGCGGTTGCGCAGGCGACTACCCGGCCCCCCGAGGACACCCGCGCCTGGCTGCGCGGAACGCTGGTCAGTCAGTACCCGGATGCGGTGGAGGCTGCCGACTGGGAATGGCTGAGCCTGCGCGACGCTGCCGGACGGGCCCACCGCATCGGGCTGGCCGAGCCGCTGGGCCACACCAGAGCGCTCACCGAGGCTGCCCTTGCCGGTGCCCCCGCCCTCGATGCCGTGCTCCGGCGGCTGGCTCGGTAGGCTGATCCACCGAACAGCAGGAGGGACCGTGGTCGAACGGGTACAGCGCCGGCGGGTGACTGCGCGGGAAGAGTCCGCGCAATCCGACGCCCCCCAGGCAGCCAGGAAGGCTGTCGACTACGACGCCATCCTCGACGAGATCGACACCGTCCTGGAGTCCGACGCCGAGGAGTACGTCCGCTCCTTCGTGCAGAAGGGTGGCCAGTGACCAGCGATCGCCCAGACGAACCCGACCTGTCACCGGCCGTCATCATCGGCACTGGGCTGGTGGGTGCCTCGGTCGGATGCGCCCTGGTGCGCTCCGGGATCGAGGTGCACCTCACAGACTCGGTGTCCAGCCACGCGCGGGTGGCCGCCTCCCGCGGGGCCGGGACCGTGTCGCCGGTGGACGCGGCGAGCGCCCGGCTCGTCGTGGTCGCCGTACCGCCGGCGATCCTGGCCGACGTCATCGCGGCCGCACTGCATGATTTCCCCAACGCCACGATCACCGACGTGGGCTCAGTCAAGGGCACCATCCTGGCCGACCTCCGCCGGCGCGGGCTCGACCTGTCGCGCTACGTAGGCTCCCACCCGATGGCCGGCTCGCAGCACGTCGGGCCGCTGACCGCACACGCCGACCTGTTCGTCGACCGCACCTGGGTGGTCACCCCCCATGACACGTCCGCCGCGCATGCCGTCCTCGACGTCGCCGAACTCGCCCGCCGCACCGGTGCCCGTCGGGTGACCATGGGCGCCGCCCACCACGACGAGGCCGTCGCCCAGGTGTCCCACCTGCCCCACCTGGTCTCGGTGCTGGTCGCCGGAACCCTCACCCGGGTGCCGTCCGAGCACCTGCGGCTGGCCGGTCAGGGCCTGCGCGATGTCACGCGGATCGCAGGCTCCGACCCGACGATGTGGCAGCAAATCGTCACCGCGAACTCCGCCGCCGTCCGGCACGAGCTGACCGAACTGCAGGCCGACCTGGCCCGGCTCGTGGACGCCCTGGATGATCCCGCCCGGCTCGCCGTCCTGCTGCGCCGCGGGAATCAGGGGACGAGGGCGCTGCCGGGCAAGCACGGCCTGGCGGCGGTCCAGTACGCCCAGGTCGTCGTCGAAATCCCCGATGCGCCCGGTGCCCTCGCGCGTCTGTTCCGCGACATCGAGGCGGCTGGCGTCAACGTCGAAGACGTCTCCATCGACCACGATCTCGACAGGGAGATCGGCTATCTGGCCGTCCAGGTCGCGCCCGGCCGGGCCGAGGGCCTGGAAGAAGCCATGGCGGCCGCAGGCTGGACCGTCCGCGACCGCGCCACGTCACTCTGAGAAGGAGTCCCATGACCAACCACGAGCCCCTCGTCATCGCCATCGACGGGCCCAGCGGATCGGGCAAGTCGACCACAGCCCGCGGTGTGGCCGAACGCCTCGGCCTTGAGTACCTCGACACCGGCGCCATGTACCGCGCGGTCACCGTCGCGTTCCTCGACGCCGGCGTCGACCCGTCCGACACCGCCGGGGTCATCGCCGCGACCCGCGCCGCCGACCTCCAGATCAGCACGGACCCGACCGACCAGTGGGTGAGGGTCAACGGCCGCGACGTCACCGCCGAGATCCGCGAACCGCGCACCTCGGCGAACGCCAGCGCGGTGTCGACAGTGCCGGAGTGTCGGGAGGACCTGGTGGCCCGTCAGCGGGCGATCATCGGGGCCGCGCCGAAGGGGATCGTCGCCGAAGGCCGTGACATCACCACCGTGGTCGCCCCCCAGGCGCCGGTGCGGCTGCTGCTCACCGCGGACCCGGAGATCCGGATGGCCCGCCGCAAGGCTGAACTCGGCGACAAGGTGGACGCTGCTGCCCTGGCCGACCAGGTTCTTCGTCGCGACCGCGACGACTCCACACTGGTGAACTTCACCACCGCGGCCGACGGCGTCACCCACCTGGACTGCACCTTCCTGTCCATCGAGGAGACCATCCAGGCGGTTCTCGACCTGGTGGAGCGTCATGGCTGAGCCGCACCGGGCAACCGTCAAGCCCGTCCTCGCCGTCGTCGGACGGCCCAATGTGGGCAAGTCGATGCTGGTGAACCGGATCATCGGACGCCGCGAGGCCGTCGTGGAGGACCGTCCCGGTGTGACCCGGGACCGCGTGTCCTACGACGCGGAGTGGAACGGACGCGAGTTCGTCATCGTGGACACCGGCGGCTGGGCTCCCGACGCCCAGGGGATGGCGGCCCAGATCGCCGAACAGGCCGAACTCGCCATCGCCGCAGCAGACGCGGTGCTGTTCGTGGTGGACGCCATGGTCGGCACCCAGGACGTCGACGAGTCCGTGGTCTCGGTGCTGCGGCGCTCGAGGAAGCCTGTCATCCTGGCCGCGAACAAGGTCGACGACGCCCGCTACGAGGCCGAGGCCGCGACCATGTGGAACCTCGGCCTGGGCGAGCCCCACCCGGTTTCGGCGATGCACGGACGCGGAACCGGCGACCTGCTGGACGCGATCCTCGACGTGCTGCCCCAAGCCCCCCGGGCGGGTGAAAGTCTGGAGGAGGCCGGTCCTCGCCGAGTGGCGATCATCGGCCGCCCCAATGTGGGCAAGTCGTCGCTGCTCAACAAGCTCGCCGGCTCCCCGCGCGCCGTGGTCGACAACGTGGCGGGGACGACCGTGGACCCCGTCGACGAGCTGGTCCAGGTCGGGGGAGTGGTCTACCGCTTCATCGACACCGCGGGCATCCGCCGGCGGGTCAAGGAGGCTTCCGGTCAGGAGTACTACGCCTCGCTGCGCACCCACAGCGCCATCGAGCGCGCAGAGGTATGCGTGGTGGTGCTGGACGCGTCCGAACCCATCTCCGACCAGGACCTGCGGATCCTCACCATGGTGGAGGAGGCCGGTCGTGCGCTGGTGATCGCCTACAACAAGTGGGACCTCACCGATGAGGACCGCCGACGCTACCTCGCGCGCGAAGTCGAGCAGGACATCCACACGTTCGCCTGGGCGCCCAGCGTCAATATCTCCGCCCTCACCGGACGCAACGTCGACCGGCTCTCCACGGCGATCGAGGAGGCGCTGGCGGGCTGGGAGACCCGGATCTCCACCGGCAAGCTGAACGCGTTCCTCGGCCGGCTCGCCGCGGCTCATCCACATCCGGTGCGGGGCGGCAAGCAGCCGAGGATCCTCTTCGGCACCCAGGCCCAGGACCGTCCACCCACGTTCGTGCTGTTCACCTCCGGACAACTGGATCCCCCCTACGTCCGCTTCGTCGAACGCCGGCTGCGCGAGGACTTCGGCTTCCGTGG
>CAZPCM010000097.1:0-9996 GCA_964585085.1 uncultured Propionibacteriaceae bacterium | reverse complement strand
AGATGATCCTCGCCGGCGTCGCCAAGCAGGCCTCCACCGGCAACCTCATCGACCGTTTCCGAAACCGGGTCGTGTTCCCGATCACCCACGACGGCCAGATCCTCGGCTTCATCGCCCGCCGCCACCCCGACGCGGACGAGACCGCCGGACCGAAATACCTGAACACCCCCGAGACCCCGCTGTTCCACAAGGGCGCCCAGCTGTACGGCCACGCCCCCAGCCTGCTCCGAGGCGGACGCCCCGTGCTCGTCGAAGGCACCGTGGATGCCATCGCCGTCACGCTCGCCACACGCGGTGCGTACGCCGGAGTCGCACCTCTCGGCACCGCCCTCACCCGCGAACAGGCCCGCGAGCTGCGCCGCTACACCACCATGCCTGTCGTCGCCACCGACAGCGACAAGGCTGGCCAAGCCGCCGCGAAGCGCGACTATTGGCTCCTCACCGAACTCGGCCACGATCCCCTTCTTGCAGCCCTTCCCGAAGGCGCCGACCCCGCCGACCTGGTCGCCGACGGACGGGCACTTGAGCTCGATGGCTCTCTGCGGGCTTCGACTCCTCTGAGCCAGGCCATGCTCGCCCAGGTCATGGTGGAGCATCGAGGGATTGCCAGGATCGATCAGGCGATCCGCGTGATCGCCTCCGCTGCCCCCAGCCGCTGGGAGCGATCGATTGCCGAACTCTCGACGACGACGGGCCAGTCAACCCGGAGAATTCGCGTGACGCTCGCTGCCCACTTGGGTGTCGAATGCGTTGGCACCCTGGGGTCGGAGCGCCACAGCAGCTCGACCTTGCTTCATGGATCCGACCCGACGACGGTCTTCGGCGCATCCCGTGGGCACGGTCTCAACGCACCGGAGCGTTGACACTCCTCCCGATCAGGAATCTCTCCCCTACAGATGCGGACAGTTGCGTTGGTCGTGACCGTGGTACCCGCATGCGCTACACGCAGCGGCGTTGAGGCCGACCGTGCACGAGCGCCGGTCGTGTCCATGTCTGCCGCACCACGAGCAAGTGCGCGTCCCAGCCGGAGTCTCGTCAGCCCTGGTTGTCCCGGAGCCATCGACCCACCCGTTCGCAACGGGCTCGGCAGACGCTCTGGACGCGTCAGACCCCGGGTACACCTTCCCGGAGGCGGCATCCGCCAGCTTCCGCGTGGCGGCGTCGAGCTGTTGGCGCATCATGTCCCATGCGGGTCGTTCCATGCTGAGTCCGGCGTACGCAGGCTGATCGGCGCGCCGGAGGTGCCAGTTGTCGCGGCTGAAGTTGATCGTGCTGAGGACCCTTCCCGCCACTCTGAGCATCTCGTCGTGGGAGTCGAGCATCTCGTTGGTGATGTCTTGGAGCAGAACCAGTTCGTGTGGATCTTGCCGCGCGGCGAGCCTCGCCCGAACTGCGCCCAGTGCCTGATGGAGGAACCACCACTTGTGAGCGATCAGGAAGCCATAGAGATCGAGGAGTGCTTCCTCGCCATTGGCCTCGATGATTCGCACAAGGTCGGGCAAGGGACCCTGCTCGTCCCAGGCGTCAGCCAGCACCTGAAGTTGTCGCTTGAACCGGTCACGCACCGCTCGGTAGTTCTCCACGCCATCCATCGGATGGCTCTCGATCAGTCCCTCGGTCATGTCCCCGGCACCCAAGGCCTCGTAGAGCGCGACCTTGGTCGCTGTGGGTTGGTCGCCCCACAGTTCTGCCCACTCATCATGCCGCGCATCCGCGAGTGCTTGGTCGGCCAGCCGGACGTTATCCCTGGACAACCCTAGGACCGAGTGCAGGCGAGTCTGGATCCTGAGCAACGGCACGACCACGTCCAAGCGAGCGAGCACGACACTGGGAGCGTTTCGGGGTGACGGAAGCCACCGAATCTGGTTTCTCAGGTGACCGACGTGCCAGGTCGTGAGGAAGTAGTCGCCGAAGCTCGGTGGTGGTGTGATGCGGGACCGCCAGGCATCCAGCGTGTCGCTGTCGAGCAGGACGAGTCCCTTGGGCTGCGT
Organism: uncultured Propionibacteriaceae bacterium; assembly: GCA_964585085.1. Classification (GTDB taxonomy): domain Bacteria; phylum Actinomycetota; class Actinomycetes; order Propionibacteriales; family Propionibacteriaceae; genus Propionicimonas. Next base: position 8,005 of record CAZPCM010000097.1, on the reverse strand, counting down.
GAACTGGCTGGGGAGTCGCCCATCGACGTTCAGGATCGGGCTCGTGGCCGCGATCGCGTCGACGATCGCCAGGTGATCCTCCGGCTGGAGGAGACGGAAAGGGATCAGGTCGAGTCCGTCGGGCACGCTGCCGAAGACGACCGCCGTGCCGGGCGACAGTTCGACGATGGCAGAGTCGGGATGCACATCCGTGCTGAGGTTCATAGGGCGTTCCTTAGAGTTGATCGGAGCGTGGTTGCGGGTCTCGGCGCAGGTCATCGCGCAAGGTCTCGGCACTCGTGGGGGGTTCCTTGAAGATCACCGCACCGAAGGCAGTGCTCGCCGGATCGGTATGCAGGATCGGCCCCCTCGGCGGTAACCCGGCTCCTTAGCCAGTGCCGCCAGCGGGGATCGACCGCATCACGAGCCGAGCCGCGCCAATCGAGGAGCTGCGCGACGCCCAGAGCACCTAGGGCGACGACCCCGACCACAGTGAAGGACCATGCGGCAGAGGCCGAGATACCGAGCCCGGGCGCTCCTGCGCCCCGCGCGCCCGAGGTCATGCTGCGTCCTCGAAGTCACCGAGGATCTTTCGGGTTGAAGCGACGATGCCGCAACCGATGATGTAGTTGCCGCCGCCCCCGATGACGACTCCCAGGCCGATCGGGAGCTGCTTCCCCAGAACGAGCACGCCCTGCTTCGTCCCGTACTTAGTGATGAACCGTGGTCCGAGGATCTTGTTGAGCCTGTTGATCGCGTCCATCGGGATGGCGTGCACGGTCTGCTTCGCCCAGTGAGGTGCCGTTCTGCCGGCCGTCGCACGGACAGCGCCGACTGCAGAGTCGCCGATCATCACCGCAAGGACGAGCGCACGGCGTCGTTCGACGTCCTCGGGATCGAGACCCTGGACCTCTGCCGCCGACAGCACGTACAGGACCGTGGTTTCTGTAAACGCAGCGAAGTCCGCCAGCGCGGCCGTGAGCCCAACCGCGACTCCTGGGACGGCACCAGCGGCACCGGCGCCGCAGCCAGAGAGGGTGACGGCCGTGAGGTAGGTGAGGTCGAGCGACTTGAGGAGCTCCTGCGGGGTCATGGCAGGATGCACCCGGCGCAGGCGTTCGACGTTGGCCTCCGCCAGAGGGGCCTGCGCCGAGAGCGCCTTATCGAGGACCTTCTGCAGGAGTTCTGCCGGGTTCATCTGAGGCAACGGAGAGATGGTCATTGCGGTTCCTTCGATTCGTATGTGAGTCAGGTCGATCACGCCGCCGTGGCGAGCGACGTGTGGTCGGTGTGGCAGGAAGCTCGTGCTTGGAGCCGGATGACTGTGTGTAGATCGGCGGCCGCGGCGAGCTTCCGGGAGAGGATCGAGCGCTCACCAGCTGGTGCCTGCGTCGTCACCACATGCACAGTGAGGCCAGCCCGCTTGGCCCGGATCGCGAGGTCTGTGAAGGCGTTTCCATCACCGGAGCAGATGACGAGCTCGTCGAAGTCTCTTGCCGTGCGCCAGAGGTCGAAGGCGCTCAGCAACGCTTGATCCGCACCGTCCTTCACGTCTGCAGCTGTCACCCAGGAGCAGTTCGGCGCTTGGATCGCGGGACGGTAGCGCCGGGCGACCTTGCGCGCGCCACCGATCAGGACCCGATCCCGGGGGGAAACCCCTGGTGCTTCCCGTCGCAGAACGTCCCAGAGCTTCGCGACCTGTTGGGCGGTTGCCTTTGCTCCGAACGTCAAGCACTCGATGTCCACGATGAAGAATCGGCGCCTCCGGGTCACCAGGCTCGACCTGAACGCCTCAGTCACGACGCCAGCGTCGCCGACCGCAATCGGCTCACGCACAGCAAGACGTTCCAGATGCCAGCCGTCGCAGTCGGGGCACTTCCATGCGGTGACTTGGTAGCGGGTTGAGCCCGCCGTCAAGGCTTCAGCCCCGGCCCGGCCCTGGTGACGGTCCCGATAGCGCGCGAGTCCAGTCGTCACGCACAGTGGGAGCTTGTGATGTCGGCGCTCATCACTGCGATGGCGGGAGCCGACGCTGAGAGCGGACTTCACTTGGTTCTTGGTTTCCATGACGCCTCCTTCGAGTTGTGCCCGCTTGGCACGCCTCAAGCAGACGGCGAGGCACCCGAGGCATCAAGCGAGTCAGTGCCTCGCGATGCCCAGGGGCTGGCATGATCGACGCATGGTGGGCGGCATCGAGGTTGAGATCCCCGTCGGGCTGGTCGAGGCGCTCGAGACAGTCCTTAATCGCCGACTGTCGGCGCCAGAGCCGATCGTGCTACTGGCGCGGTACATCGACGAACTGGCAAAGAGCTATGGGCTGTCGGAACACGACAACGTGGACGAAGACCCGCTGCGGCGCGTTCAGATGAAGCTGCGGCTTCCCAGGCCTGCTCTCGACCTTGTCAGGCGCCTTCTGCCGGAATCCGACGATACGAATTCTGACGCGATTCGCAACCGGTTATACGACGTTTTTAATTCGCTATCTGAAGATGAACTGACGATAGGGTTCGTCGACGACGTGCTGTCACTGGCGCAGATCTATTGGAACCTCGAACAGACCAAGGCCCGCCCTCGCCTGCCGATCCGGAAAGGGATCGAAATCCGGAAGGGTGGAGTGGTGAGGAACGCATCCATCGCGGTGCCTACGCGGAATGATGACTTCGCCGCGATGAATTGGTCGCGACGGATTGTCGTGAAGGGCGCCTACACCTCATCCTCTGGAGGGCTTCGCAAGCAGGGTGCGTGCCTAGCGGTGCTGGCCGCGATCAACATCATCAACGACACAGCGAGTCGGCCTGGCCCGGACGCCGGGACTCCCCTCGGCCTGACGGGTGCCGTTCTGGATGACCAGGTTGAAGCAGGCAGTCGGCGGGTATCAATCCGCTGGCCGGTGGTCGAGCGCACTTTGCCCGAGCGTTCGGCGCTCGATCGGCCGCCTCGACTTGAGCAATCGACAGGATTTGAGCGCATAGACGTCGAAAGCGGCACGCGAGTCTCGGGCGTGAGCGAAGAGCGCGAGATTGCTGCAGCGCTCGGTTGCCAGATGCCCACTATCGACGCGGGGCAGCAGCCCGACTGGCGACGCCTGCTCAACGGCGCAGCACTACGACCACCTGAGGTGCTCGCCGGCCTGGCAGTGCCGCGAACTCTCTTCGTCCGCGGTCACGGCGCCATGGACGAGCAGAGCGTCCTGGAGTGGATGAAGAGCGAGCCACAACAGCCGCTGTTCCTTACGGCGCCGTCTGGAGAGGGAAAATCGACCTACTGCACGCAACTCATGTCTGCCACCGGGCGTGGGTGGCTGCTTCTGAGGCTGGTTTCGCCGCGAAGCCTTGACTGGCATCAGGTAGCGAGATTGCAGGAACTCATGCGTGCGCGACTGTCCCTTCCCTCCGCGCCCCCAGCGCTCCTGGTATGGGAGTTCAACTCCTCACACCTCGAGGCTCCGGATCGGAACCTGGCACTTGATGTCATCCAGAGCCTCTCGACAGCTGACTTCCCAGGCCCAGTGTCGTTGTTCGTCGCGGGGCTCCCATCCGTCATTGGACCCCTGTGCGCGGCAGCTCGGGGCACACTCGGCTGGTTCGAAGCGCTGGATGAAGCAGACGTGGCTCAACTGACTTCATGTGTGAGGCGCTGCGTCGAGGGAATCTCCGCGACAGCACATCAGGTGGAGATTGACCAGCAGTTCCCCAATGTCCGCCGGTTTCTTGCTCTGGATGCGAGAGGACGCCAAGAGCTGCTGCTGGCCGACGGAAAGCCCCTAATCGCGGGGATGCTTGAAGCGTCATTCGGTGTCGGCTGGCGATCCAGGGTGACTTCCTCGTATGACGAACTGTCGAGGAGCGATCGCCTCGCCTACCTCATGGTGTGCCTAGGGACCCTGGTGGCTGGCGGCGTGAGCAGCTCGGTCGTGCTTGATGCTTCACCGGATGCAGACATCGACGCGCGTTCACAATACGACCCATGGATCGCAGATGACGCTGGCAATCAGACCGCCATCCACGCGACCGTCGCACGAGCGGTCCTGGAGCTATGCCCGGTAGACACCGCAGTCGGCGAGTGCCTGACAAGCTTGCGCGAGTCTGCTGTACAGCGGCGCGGCGTGGTCCGCCAATGGTGCCTCGTCGCGATTCAGCGCCTCCTGCGGACCCTGGCGCACTGGGCACCGCTCGCCCACCGCGGCGCTGCTTCGGAGTCTGTCCGATCACCCGCACAGTTGAGGAGGATCACGAGGCGATGGGTGACCGAGGAAGCGGACCGGTTGCTGGAACTCGTTCAGATGACCGCCCAGGAGGTTCAGTGGGCATACGTCTGGTTCGAGGTGGTGGAAGGAACCATCCCATCGGACGCCGAGCGCGGAGACCTGAACCAAGCCGTCGTAGATGTTCTCGCAGCGATCTCGGCGCATGCGGATCGCCTGCCCACCACAAGGGAGGGCGACGCACACTGTCTGGCTTTCATGCGCTCGCTCACGGCGTACTGGACTCGCAGGTTCGCCGACGAGAAGTTCGCCCTGTCTGAGACCGCCGACTACGTCAACCGCTGGATTGAGTACATCGAGGAACCGTGGGTCGATCGCGCTTTTCTGTTCTCCGTGCAGCGACTGGGTGTGCCGGCCTTCTTCGACCTCGCCTACTCCGGAGAGGCGGCCGATCGAAATGAGGCGTTGCTCTCTCTTTGTGACGGGCTGGGGGTGTCGTTCCTACGTCTGGATGCGGAAGTCCCGATCACCGGATACCTCGAAGCCAGATACGCGCAGATGGTGTCGAACGTGATTCCCACGCTCTGGCCCGACCAAGCGGTAGGCATGCTCAGCGCTCTCTGGCTTCGCTCGAACATCGAAGGCAGGCCAAGCTTCGGAACGGCAGCATCGCTGGTTCGCCGCCTGAAGCTCGCGATCGCGTCTTCCAATCAGTCGGATGCAGCTGGGCACCGTGCGCGCCTGACCCAGCTCTTGACCGACGCCGTTCAACACCACGGCGTGATGTCGAACATGGATCTCGTCGTTGAGTATGTCGATCTGGTGAACCCTGACGACGACGCGCTCGGGCGATGCGAGCAGATCGCGAGGGACGCCTTGGTTCGACTCGCAGACAACAGGCGTACGGTGACGTTCGCTCATGACGTGCTGTCACGGGCTGTGGACGAACGCCGCGAGGCGCATCGGCACCTGCTCTTGGCATGTGACGGCTATTCAAGCATCATCCGCGACCAGTCCGATGTTGTGGCATGGGACGGGTACTGGAAGTCGGCGCTGGCGCGGCTGCGACGACTGGACCCGATCGAGGGGGAACGAGCTACACGAGCGCGCGCCGATCGGCTCAGACGCATCGCTTGATCCCCGGAGGAAGTTCGGGGTCGCGCATGGTTCTGGCATCAGTCGGTACGCGCCCCGGTCCGCGATGGCCCGCCGGGCCAACCGAGGTCGTTCAAGCGGGATCAGCGGAATGCTGCGGAGTGGGGGGCAACATGGGCTGTCCCGGCAGGTCTTCAGCGTGTCCCTCCTCCCCGTACCCAAGCTCTGCCTCTTCGGCGCCGTTCCGGATCTCACCCGTGATCAGGTTGAGTTTGTCGCCGTTCCCCAATTCGATCCATGGCCTTCCTGAGAGCACGCCGACTGCCTGGATGTCCTCGTTGGCTCTGAGCCATCGCTGGTTGAAGGATTCTTGCGTGACCTGTCGCGCGTAGCGAGCACGGGCCGGCCAGGCCTGGTGGTGTTCCTCGCAGTGGGAGTTGATGCTCTTGCGCATGCGGTCGAGGAACCAGGGAACGGTTACTCGGTGCCAGTTCTCAAGGGGTCCGCCGTTGTGAGCCTGGGCGGCTCGGTAGCGGTCGTCGGCCAGGGTGGCGATTTCGTGGATGAGGTGTGGGTGTTCGGGCCAGCAGTCGGGGATGATCTGGCACGTGTCCCAGCCGTACTCGTGATTGAACCACCGAACGACGTCGTCCAGCCAGTGCCACATCTCGAGGCGGTAGGACGGATTGCTGAGGGTGGCCGGGTCCCAAGGGCGGTCGTCGATGCGGCGGCCGAACGCCTTCTTCTGCTCGGCTTCGGTGCCGTTCTCCGTTGTCGTGTGGTGGCGGTACAAGTGGCGCAGGTTCGGCCCCGGGATCGGGAACGGCAGAACCGCCAACGCGGAGGTGTCGTAGTCGTCGGCCATCGCTCAGTCCCTCGACAGGCTCCGTCGCCCGGCTTCCGACAGAGCCGCTTCGGTGCGATCAGCGGCCGAGATCTGAGCCGCGCAGGCCGCTGTGAGCTGATCGCGCAGGCCGCGCTGCCCGGCGAGGAGCTTGCGTCCCGCTCGGCCGTCGATGCTGCGGTGGAGCTTGGCGATGACGGGTTTGCCGTTCTCGGCGATCACGAGGGCTTGGCGTTCGGGGAGTTGGCGGACTTCATCGGGGCGCAGGACGGGGATGTCGTCTGCGGAGATGTTGCGGCCGCCACGGGCGGTGTTCCAGCCGGTGCGGGCGACGCGGACGGTGCCGGTGAGCTCGGAGATGTCGCGGTTGAAGGCGACGTCCTTCGAACCGCCGAAGACGACCATGACGTTGGTGAGCCCGAACAGGGCTTGGGCTTCGTCCAGGCCGAAGATCGACGTCAGCTGGCGCCAGGTCTGCGCGGCGTAGACGAAAGAGATCCCGAGGGCGCGTTCGTTGGCCATCCGGGTCCGCAGCGTCGGCAGTGGGGCGGTGGACGGCAGTTCGTCCAGGCAAGCCAGCATGGGCGGGCACAGCCGCCCCCACTCGGATCGGCTCGCCAGGACAAGGGCGGTGTCGAGGATGTGTTCGGTGATCGCCGTCATCAGCGGCGAGGCGGCGGCGTAGGGGTCTTCACGTCCGAGCAGGTAGAACGTCCCACCGCGCTGGATCACACTCTCGACGTCTGTGGCCGGATGCTCGGCCGAGGGAACACAGCGTTGCCGGATGTCGGGCTGGAAGAAGAGAGAGAGGGCCTGCTGACAGGTAGTGATGGTGTTGCCGACGGTGCGGTGGTCGCCGCCCAGGGCGCCGTGCAGCAGTCCGGCCCAGAAGCGGGCGGCGTGCGGGTGTTCGCGCAGGATCTCGCCGGGCTCCGTGGTGCCGGTCGGGTGGGCAATCCACTCCAGGACGTCCTCGATCGTCCGGCCGGTGAGCGCGGCGGCGTGGAAGAACGCCTGGATGACCTTGGCAGCCTCGGCGGCGTAGAACCTGGCAGCAGGGTCACTCTGCCCGGATGCGATGGTCGAGCTGATCGTCCCCGCGGTGAACGCCTTCGCCCGACGTTCGGCCAACAGCGGGTCGATGCAGCCGACGATCGGGTCCCACACCAGTTCGGGCAGGCCGGGTGCGAGGCTGAACGGATCAAGGACGACACACGGACGATCACCGTCAGAGCGGGCAGGCAGCGACAGCAGCAGGTCGTCGGCTTTGGTGAGGGTGACCAGGGCGGCACCAGGTGCGGCCAGCAGGGCGGGAATCAGCAGGTCGAGGGTCTTGCCAGAGCCCTGCGGACCGACGACGCCGGCGGTGCGGTCCCATCGGCACCACAGCTCGCCGGCGCCGCGGGGTTCTTGGGCGTGGCCGATCTGCCAGCCGACCTGGCGGGGATCGGGTCGCTTCATGGCTTCGCCTTCCTGCCGTAGAGATCAGGTCGGATCACCTTCCGGGCGGCGTACAGCCGTTGGCGGCCGAGCAATCGGCGGGCTTCATCCACGGACGCGACCCCGAGGGTGCGGTTCGGACCCCAGCGGTGCAGGCACAGCCAGATCAAGACCACGTAGGCAGCCATGACGGCCACCTCGACCGCGAACACCCACACCAGCAGCGCATCTGGAGTGGCGAGCGGGGCGACTCGGTCGAGTCCAGCGGCCGCGTCTCCTTGGAGGACGCCGATCGCACTGGGGAACAGTCGGGTCGGAGCGGGCCAGACCCAGCCTGCGCCCGCGGCGAGGTTCGCCGCCCCCCGTCCCAGGTGGACGCCGAGGACGAGAGCCAGCAGCGACCCGGCGAAGATCCCCGCCGGGATCTCCCAGGTCAACGGGTA
>CAZPCM010000096.1:0-10280 GCA_964585085.1 uncultured Propionibacteriaceae bacterium | reverse complement strand
ATCGTCAGGCTCAGGGATCGTCAGGCTCAGGGATCGTCAGGCTCAGGGATCGTCAAGCGCAGGGATCGTCAAGCTCAGGGATCGTCAAGCGCACGACCACCACCACGACGGCTGAGCTCGACGAAGCCGCCGACCCCTTCCGGGCTCAACGGCCGGGGCGGGTGACCTTGATCTTCTCCGCGGCCGCGGACTTCTCAGCGCGCGCGGCCTTCGCCGCGGCCATCTCCCGCTGCGCGGACTCCTGCTCGGCCTTGAGTTCATCCATGTTGAAGGTGCCGCGCAGGGCGACGAACACCGTCAGCGCCAACCCGAACGACCAGTACGCCGGCGCTCCCAGGATCAGCGGTGCGGTGATGAGGGCCACCATGTCCAACCCGCGGAACAGGTTGAAGAGCAGCGTCGGCGGCATGGCCCCGGACTCGGTGGCCATCATCGGCACGGCGAAGTCCACCTTCTTGGCCGTCACCCACCGGACGGCGCCCAGCAGGCCGGCCATCCCTGTCACCGTCGCCGCCTCCGCGGCCGCCAGCACCGTCCGGTCGGCGCCGTGCGAGGCGATGCCGATGAAGGCCGGCGATGCAGCCACCACCCACACCACGGTCAAGGCAGCGGGAACCGCCATGGCGGCGGTCCGGATCTGGGTGGTCTTGAACGGGAGCGCGCGGGCCAGCCCGCCCGTCCGGGTGAGCACCCGCAGACTGCCCAGGAAGGGCACCAGCGCCACGACCAGGCACAGCCCGCTGACCAGGGGATTCAGCTGGCTGACCCCGAGCGCATCGGCGGCGTAGGGCACGAACAGGCTCACGGCGAGCCCGATGAACGGCTTGGGGAAGCGCTTGAGGCGCTCCACGTCACGCCAGATCAGGGCCTCCAGGCCCAGCCCCCGTCCCTTGGCCGGACGGACGTGCCCCCGCGCGATGGCCTGGCGCTCGACCAGGATGTCGCGAACCAGCCCGAAGTCGAGGGCGAACATGGCCCCCTGCATGCCGCTGACCAGCGACCCCCCGCTGAGCAGGCGCGCCCTGCGGATCTGCTCCAGCCGGGCCAGCGCCACCATCGCGAAGGCGATCAGGCCGACCACCGCCAGCACCGCGACAACGGCCATCGCGATCAGCCCGGGGCCGCTCATCCCGGCCAGCCCGGCCGGCAGCCAGCCTGCGGCGATCGCCACCACGCAGGTCACCGTGACCAGCGCGGCCGCGGCGAACACGGTCTCGATGGCACGCACCCGCCGGGTCCGCTCGCGTCCCTGTTCGGCGGCGGCGAAGGCCATCAGTGCGGCACTGCCCAGGGCGGCGCCGGCCGTCCACAACACGACCTGGAGTACCGACATCCCCGACAGCGCGGCGACCAGCGCGCTCAGCAGCGCGCTCAGCACCCCGGCGGCCACGATTGCGAGCACCAGCCGGCCGCGGAGCAGGCGGCGACGGCTGATCGGCGCGTCCATCAGCCAGAACCCTTCGGCGGCCGAGGCCAGGACCGGTCCGAACAGCCGGGCCACCCCCAGGGTGAGGGCGAAGCAGGCGAGCACTGTCGCGGTCGGCATCAGCAGCCGCGCGGTCTGGCAGGTCTCGGTGTCGCAGGTGGCCATCCCCTGCTGTGCTTTCAGGATGACGTTGATGACCATCGCGCCGAGCATGACCACGCTGAAGACGGTGACGTAGCCGTCCTGCAGCGCCTGCCAGATGGTCCGGGTGGCGCGACCGTGCCGCCACACCTTCATCAGGTTGTGCAGGTCCTTCTCGTCCACCGGTTCCGGCGCGACGTCGGGAAGGAAGAAGAACTCCCGGGCCGGCTGGGCTGCCAGGGTCGGAAGCGCCTCCGACGCTTCCTCCGGCTCGGCGGCGACCTGGGTCGACCTGATCAGCTTGCGCGACTTCTTACTCACTCGCCGGCTCCGTCACCCCGGTGAGGCGGACGACTCGGGTCGCCACCGTTTCGACCAGCATCGGCTCGTGGCTGGCCATGACGATGGCCAGGCCCCGGGAGCGCTCGGCGACCAGCCTGTCCGCCAGCCACTGCACACCCTCGGTATCGAGCCGCTGCTCGGGCTCGTCCAGGATCAGCAGCTGCCGGGGGCGGACGAACGCGGTGGCCAGCGCGAGCCGCCGGCGCTGGCCCGAGGACAGCGTCCCGGGCAACTGACCGGACTGCGGCACCAGCTGCACCTCATGAAGCACCTCATCCACGGCGTTGTCGGCGTCCGGGATGCCGTGCGCGCGCGCGAGCAGGTCGAGGTGCTCGACCACGCTCAGATCGGGGAAGAAGTCCAGGTCGTCGATCACCGTGGCCACGTCCCGGCGGATCTGCGGGTTGGTCTCGCTCATCGCGATCCCGTTGACCTCCACCGTCCCCTCGTCGGGACGGTCGGCCCCCACCAGGCAGCGGAGCACGGTCGACTTCCCGGCGCCGTTGCGTCCGGTCAGCGCGATCGCCTCACCGGCGTGCACTTCCAGGTTGAAGTTGTCGACGATGACGACCGGTCCGAAGGCTTTCTTCAAGCCGGTCACCTTGAGCACAGGGCTTCGCTTGGCCATGCCGTCGATTGTCCCACGGCCGCGCGTACCGACTGTCGGCGGCTCGTGGCAGGCTAGAGCCGTGCGTGCAGGTGAGGAATCCCGGGCCACTTTGGCCAAGCGTCGTGCCGAGGTGGCGCAGATGTTCGACGGCGTGGCCGAGCGGTACGACCTGGTCAACGACATCTTGTCGATGGGCCAGGATCGGCATTGGCGTTCCGAGACCGTGGCGGCGATCGCCCCGCGTCCGGGGCAGAGGATCCTCGACCTGGCCGCCGGAACCGGCACGTCCAGCCGTCCCTTCGCCGACGCCGGTGCGCTGGTCGTCCCGACCGATCTCAGCTTCGGGATGCTGGCTGTCGGGAAGAAGCGGCAGCCCGACCTGCCGTTCGTCAACGCCGACGCGCTCGCGCTTCCCTTCGCCGACGGAACCTTCGACGCCGTCACCATCTCCTTCGGCCTGCGGAACGTCGAAAACCTCGACGAGGCCCTGACCGAGCTGCACCGGGTGACCCGCCCCGGTGGACGCATCGTGATCTGCGAGTTCTCCACCCCCACCTGGGCCCCGTTCCGGTCGGTGTACCGCAACTACCTGGTGGCGGCGTTGCCCCGGGTGGCCAAACTGGCGGCGTCCAACCCTGCCGCGTACGAGTACCTGGTCGAGTCGATCCTGGCCTGGCCCGAGCAACACCAACTGGCCGACCGGATGCACCGAGTCGGCTGGCGGGCGGTGGGCTGGAAGAACCTGAGCGGAGGGATCGTCGCCCTCCACCGCGGGCACGCCTGATGTTCGTCCTGGACGCCTACGCCGCCAGGAGTTGCCCGGTCAAGACCCACAACGCGTTCCATCCGGGGATGGTCCTTCCTGACACCGAACCATCACCGCGGCAGCCGGGGTCCGCGGAGTTCTCCTCCGGCGTGCTGGCCGCCCTCGCCGGTGCGCACCGGCGGACCGTCGTGGACTGCCGGACGCTGAACGGCTCACCCTCCACGGATCAGGAGGCGGCCTGTCGGGAAGCCCTGGCCGCCGGGGTCGACGTCATCATCGGCGGTCTCCTCCCGCGCGACTACGAAGGTCACCGCTCCGGAAGGCCTGACGTCCTGATCCGCGACCGCGGCCCGCACGGCGGCTACCACCCCGTCCTGGTCAAGTACCACAGGGTGCTCGACCTCCGGCGCGACGAAACGGAGTTCACGTTCTCCACCCTGGACGAGCCGGACGCCCGCCAGGAGGAGTCCGGGTTCCGCTATCGGTGGAGCGTCCGGGGGAACAACGTGCTGCAACTGGCTCACTTCTGGCGGATGCTCGAGGCCCTCGGGTACGCCGCCCGGGGACGCCGGTGGGCCGGGATCGTGGGCACCGATGATTTGCCCGGCGTCGGCACGGTCGTGACCTGGATCGACCTGGACGAACCGACGTTACCGCCGGCACCCGGCCAGCTGCCGGAAGCCAACCAGTCCCTGGTCAGCCCGCTGGAACGCTACGACCGCGAACAGGCGCTCCGGGTCGCGCTCGCCGAGCAGGCCGCCGGCCGCTCACCCGATGATCCCCCGCTGCTGCGTCCCGTCGTCAACCGGGAGTGCAGCTGGTGCCAGTGGTGGCCCCTGTGCCGTGCCCAGCTGGACGACGACGACCTCAGCCTGCGGATCAACAAGTCACCGCTGGACACCCACGAAATCAGGGTGCTGCGCGGCCTCGGCGTGTCGACCGTGACCGACCTGGCCACCGCCGACCTCGACATGCTGTTGCAGGACTACCTGCCGCAGGTCGAGCACCGTCCCGGAGGCGAGGACCGGCTGCGGCTGGCGCAGCGGCGTTCGCTGCTCCTGCTGGAGGGGGTCGAGCTCGACCGGACGACGACCGGCCCCATCGAGCTTCCCACAGCCGAGTTGGAGATCGACATCGACATCGAGACCTCGCGTGACGAGCGGGTCTACCTGTGGGGGTTCTGGGTGCAGGACGCGGACGGAACCGCCGGCCGCTACCGGCACTTCAGCGACTTCCGCGATCTCGACGACGAGGCCGAACTGGCCCTGGCGCGGGAGGCGCTTAGCTGGCTGCGCAGGCTCATCGACGGCCGGGATGCCCGGGTGTTCCACTACTCCGACTACGAGGTGCGGCGCATCGAGCAACTGGCCCGCGACAACGCCGACCCCGTCCTGCAGTGGGCCCGTGACTACGCCCGCGACCAATTCGTCGACCTGTTCGCACCGGTGCGCCGGCACTTCTTCGGCACCCACGGGCTGGGGCTGAAAGCGGTGGCCAGCAAGGGAGCGGGCTTCACCTGGCGTGACCACGAACCCGGCGGGCTGAACAGCATGTCGTGGTTCGACGACGCCGTCCGAGCCGGGTCGGCGGTAGAGCGCGACCGGGCCCGGACGAGGGTGCTGGAGTACAACGAGGACGACGTGCGAGCCACCTGCCACGTGCGCAGGTGGCTCCGCGCCCAGCGCTGATCAGGCGTCGAACGTCGTCGGCCCGTCCACGGCCGGCACCTTGTGCCACTGGCCGTCGGCTGCGGAGGCCACCACGGCTTCGTCGGCCTCGGCTGCGGCCCAGGCGTCCGCTGCGGACGGCGCCAGTTGCTTGCCGGTGACGACCGACTCCAGGAACAGCTTGGCCTCGATGACCTTGGAATCGTCGAAGCTCATGGTCTGTCCGGGACCCGGCTGGAACCGGGCGAAGTCGCCGTGAGCGGCGTTGGACATCACGCTGACGTAGCCGCGGTGGCTGCCGTCGCCGGCGATCAGCACCTGCAGGTGCTGCGGGTGCTCGAAGTTCCAGCGCACCGAGCCCCGGGTTCCGTAGACCTCGATGACGTACTCCGCGTGCGGGCCCATCGCGACTCGCGACGACTCCAGCGTGACCAGGGCGCCGTCGGCGGTGCGAGCCAGCGCGGCCACGTAGTCCTCGTTCTCGACCTCGCGACGCTCGTCACTCACCGCGACCGCGGCGTGACCCACGCCCACCCCGAGCGGGATCGGACGGGTCTTGATGAAGGTGCCCGTCATCGCGGTGATCTCGCTCACCCGGCCGACCACGTACTGGGCCAGGTCGATGCCGTGCGACAGCAGGTCCCCGACCACGCCCGCACCGGCCTGCGTCCGGGTGTAGCGCCAGGTGAACGGCCCGTCCGGCGAGGACGCGTAGTCGGCGATCAGCCACACGCGCGCGTTGGTGATCGTGCCGAGCTTGCCCGAGCGCACCAATTCCCGGGCGTGGGCGATGGCGGGCTGGTGGCGGTAGTTGAAGCCGGTGGCAGTGACCAGCCCGGCGGCCGCGGCTGCCTGGGCGATCTCGCGGCTCTGAGCGGCCGAAACGCCCATCGGCTTCTCGATCCAGAACGGCTTCCCGGCGGCGACCGCGGCCATCGCGATCTCGTGGTGGAGGAAGTTGGGGGCGCAGATCGAGACGGCTTCGACCTCGGGGTCTGCCAGCACGTCCCGGTAATCGGAGACGGCCTTCTCAAAGCCCAGTGCGAGCGCAGCCTCGCGGTTGGCCTCGACCGGATCGGCCGCCACCACGAGCCGGGCCTTGACGCCCAGCTCCGGGTAGCGCTCGCCGACCTGGCTGAAGCCGCGGCTGTGCAGGCGTCCCATCCATCCCAGGGCGATGACGCCCACACCGATGGTCCTCATTGACTCATTCCTTTCGTTGGGTGAGACGACCGACGGGGTGCCCCGCGACCGGGGGCACCCCGTCGGTGCGCGTTGGAGACCGGCGTCAGCGGTTCTTGCGCTCGTCGATGATGATGGCCACGACGATGATGATGCCCTTGACGACCTGCTGCATGAACGGGGAGACGTTCATCAGGTCCAGGCCGTTGTTGATGATGCCGATGATCAGCGCGCCGACGATGGTGCCCCAGATCGTGCCGACGCCACCGTTGAAGCTCGTGCCGCCGATGACGGCCGCGGTGATCGCGTCAAGCTCGATCGCGGTGCCCAGCTGCGGGTTGCCGGACCCGATGCGGGCGGCCAGGAGCATGCCCGCCAGACCGGCCAGGAGGCCACTGAAGGTGTACAGCAGCAGCTGGATGCGGCTGATGTTGATACCGGACACCCGAGCGGCCTGCTCGTTGCCGCCGAGGGCGAACACGTAGCGACCGAAGCGGGTGTAGTTCATCAGCACCGTGGAGATGATCGCGACGATGGCGAACAACCAGATCGGCACCGGGATCCAGAGGAAGTCGCCCTGGCCGATCCAGTTGAAGCCGTCCTTCAGCTTCGAGATCGGCCGGCCGCCGGAGTAGATCAGGGCGATACCGCGGGCCGCGGTCATCATGCCCAGGGTGGCGATGAACGGTGCGATGTGGGTGTAGGCGACGAGGAAGCCGTTGATGGCGCCCAGCGCGGCACCGACAGCGAGGCCGGCCAGGATGGCCACGATCACCGGCAGATCCAGGCCGGGGAACATCAGGTTGGATGCCGTGGACTGCTGCGCCAGGCTTGTCGCCACGACCGCGGCAACGGCCACGATCGAGCCGACCGACAGGTCGATTCCCTTGGTGATGATCACGAAGGTCATGCCGATGGCGATGATGCCGATGGCGGCCACCTGGCGAACCACGTTGATCAGGTTCTGGGTCTGGAAGAACGTGCCCCCGGTCATGATGGTCAGCAGGATGACGAAACCGACCAGGATCCCGATGATCGCGTACTTCCTCACGAAATCGCCGATATCGAAAGCCGACGACCGGCGGGCGGTGGAGGTAGTGGTGGACATGTACGACTATTCCTTTCAGGCCGCCTGGGCGGTGCCGGTGGCGAATTGCATGATTCGTTCTTGGGTGGCTTCGTCACGGTTCACGATGCCGCTTACCCGGCCCTCGTGCATGACGACGATCCGGTCGCTCATCCCGAGCACCTCAGGCATCTCCGAGGACACCATGATGATCGCCTTTCCCTGTTTGGCCAGGGCCGACATCAGTCGGTGGATCTCGGACTTGGCACCCACGTCGATGCCGCGCGTCGGCTCATCGATCATCAGGATGTCGGGCAGCGTGAGCAGCCAGCGCGAAATGAGCACCTTTTGCTGGTTGCCGCCGGACAGGTTCTTGATCAGCTGGTTCAGGGACGGGGTCTTCAGCGCCAGCGCCTTGCGCTGGTCTTCGCAATCTTCCTCGATCTTCTTCACGTTGAGGAAGCCGCCGGGGCTATAGGTGGGCAACGCGGCCATGACCATGTTGTCGCGGACCGACAGCACGCCCATGATCCCGGTCAGCTTCCGGTCCTCGGTCAACAGGGCCAACCCGTTCGCGATCGCGTCCTTGGGCTGGCTGATACTCACCGGCTTGCCCTTGATCGAGATCTCACCTGATTCGGCCTTGAAGACCCCGAACAGGGTTTCCAGCACCTCAGTGCGTCCGGCGCCCATCAGCCCGGCGAACCCGAGGATCTCGCCACGGCGCAGCTCGAAACTGACGTCGCGGACCTGCTTGCCCCGGTTGAGGTTCTTCACGCTGAGGATGACCTCGCCGATCTCCGCCTCTTCCTTGGGGAACATCTGGGTCAGCTCGCGACCCACCATCAGGGCGATCAGCTTGTCGCGGTCAAGTTCTGAGGCCGGAAGGGTCTTCACCCACTTGCCGTCACGGAAGATGGTGATGTCGTCGGAGATCTTGAAGACCTCGTCCATCTTGTGGGTGATGTAGACGATCGCCGTGCCCGTTGCTTTCAACGCGGCGATCATCCGGTGGAGATGTTCAACTTCACGCTCAGTGATCGCGGAGGTGGGTTCGTCCATGATGATCAACTTGGAATCGAAGCTGATCGCCTTGGCGATTTCGACCATCTGGGTCTGCGCGATGCTGAGGTTCTTCATCTGAGCGTTGGGGTCGAGGTCGATCTCCCACTTGTCGAAGAGGTCCTGGGTGGCCTTCTTCATCGTCGGGAAGCTGATCAGGCCCAGCGCCCCGCGAGGCTCACGACCCAGGTAGATGTTCTCGGCCACGGTCATCTCCGGCACCGGGGACAGCTCCTGGTGGATCATCGAGATCCCCAGCTTGAGGCCCGTCTTCGTGTCAGGGATGGTGACCTGCTGGCCATCAAAGGTGATGGTGCCGCCGTCGGGTTGGTACATGCCGATGAGGATCTTCATCAACGTCGACTTGCCGGCCCCGTTCTCCCCCATCAAGGAGTGGACGGTGCCCGGTCGCACGTCCAGCTGCACATTGTCGAGCGCATGGACGCCGGGGAACGACTTGTCGATCCCCGCCATGCGAAGTAGGTATTGGTCGGTCATGGCCCCTCGCGGACTGTGGTGGTGATTGTGAAGCAGTGCCGTCATGAGTGGGGTGGGTGGCCGAGGCCACCCACCCGCTACCGACTCACTTGTTGGTGAAGTCCTTCATGTTGTCGGGAGTCACCAGCTGGTAGGGGATGTCGACGACCGGGGGAACGGTCTCGCCCTTGGCCAGCTTCACTGCTGCGTCCAGACCGCCGGCACCCTGGCCCTTGGCATCCTGGAACACGGTCACCTCGAGATCGCCGGCCGCCATGGCTGCCAGCGCATCGGCGGTGGCGTCAACGCCGCCCACGAGGACCTTGTCGAGCTTGTTGGCGTTCTTCAGCGCCTGGATCGCGCCGAGGGCCATCTCATCGTTGTTGGCGCAGACGATGTCGATCTGATCACCGGACTGCAGCCAGTTCTCCATGATCTGGAGGCCCTTCTCGCGGTACCAGTTGCCGGCCTGCTTCTTGGTGACCTTCATCCCCGGGTTCTTGGCGACGACGTCCTCGCAACCCTTGGTGCGCAACTGCGCGGCCTCGTTGGCGGGGTCACCCTGCAGGATCACAACGTTGCCCTTGCCGCCGGCCAGCTTGGCCAGCTGCTCCATCAGGACGGTGCCGGCGTACAGCGAGTCGGATCCGACGTAGGGCACGCCCTCGGGCAGATCGGACGGACGACGGTTGACGTACACCAGCGGGATCTTGGCGGCCTGGGCGGCCTCGGTCATCGGGCCGGCCGCATCGGTGTCGACCGGGATGATGATGATGCCGCTGACCTTCTGGGAGACGAAGTTCTCCACCTGGCCGAGCTGGACGTCGACCTTCTCCTGGGCAGCCACGATGTTGACCTCGACGCCCTGCTTCGCGGCCTCGGCGGTGATGCCGTCGGCAACCTTCTGCAGGAACTGGTCGAGGATGGGGAACGTGACGCCGATCTTCAACTTGCCGGCCGGAGCGCTGGCTGCGGCGGAGCCGCTGGTGGTGGCTGCGGGGGAGCCGCAGGCGGCGAATACGCTGGCGGAGGCGAGCACAAGTGCTGCCACCTTGAGTCCGAGCTTGATTGCCATAATCCCTCTCTTGAGACGTAGGGGGACACGATCACCCATCGGCGGCTGTCGGCCTGGCGGAGGAGGCCCTGGCTCCTCCGTTGACACCGAAGGCTTCTCGTATCGTCCAGCCACGACTTCGTGGCCGGTGTCATGACGCTAACCGTCCAATGGACAGCCTGTCAAGACATAAGGACATTTGACTTACAACAGGAATGGTAACGATTGGGCAACGACGGGCCTGGACTATCCCTGAGCCAGCCAGAGGACGACCCCTGAGCCTGACGACGATCCCTGAGCTCGAGGACGATCCCTGAGCTCGACGAAGGGTCGTCCATGCCCGCACGAGGCTTCGTCAAGCTCAGCCATCGTGCGGGCTTGGTACGCGGACGCCTCAGGCGCCGCCAGAGGACGACCCCTGAGCCTGACGAGGATCCCTGAGCTCGAGGACGATCCCTGAGCTCGACGAAGGGTCGTCCATGCCCGC
>CAZPCM010000095.1:0-10393 GCA_964585085.1 uncultured Propionibacteriaceae bacterium | reverse complement strand
CCTTCTTTCGCCGCGGGGGGTCGCGAGGCATCGTCAGGTTAGCCATCGCCCTCGTCGCCGGTGCCCCGCTCGTTTGGGGTGTTTCGTCAAGCTCAGCCCCCACCCTCGGCACCGCTCGCACTGATGAACTCGAGCCTCGCGGAACGCCCCCGCGTCCCAGCTTCGAGCGGGGGAGGGCAAGCACTGGCAACCCGTTGGCCGGCGGGATCGGGTCGCGATGTACTCGTGCTACCAGCATTGAAGGAGAATCCGTGAGCAGCGAAGCCACCCGAGCGCCCGTCGCGTCCATTCCGGACGCCGCCAAGGTCCTGATCGATTTCGTACCGACCAAGCAGTACTTCGTCGGGATCGACTCCGACGGGTGCGCCATGGACGCGATGGACATCAAGCACCAGGAGTGCTTCACCCCGTCCTACATCAAGTACTGGGACCTGCAGCCGATCTCCACGCTGGCCCGCGAAACCGCCATCTTCGTGAATCTCGGCTCGGTGACCCGCGGCCTGAACCGGTGGCTGGCGCTGCGCCAGTTGCTGGACCTGCTGCGCGACCGTGTCGAGGTCGCCGAGCGCGGCGTCACCATCCCCGAGTACCCCGAACTGACCGCCTTCATCGAGTCCGACTACCCGCTCTCCGACAAGGGCGTCACCGCCTGGGCCGCCGCGAACCCGTCCGCCACCGCTGACCGGATGATCGCCTGGGGTAACGGCGTGAACGCCATGATCGCCGACATGGTCCACGGTTGCGGACCGTTCCCCGGCGTCCGGGAGGCCATGCAGGCCATGCACGACGACGTCGATGAGATGACCGTCTCGGCCACCCCGATGGAGGCGCTCAAGCGCGAGTGGGTCGAGCACGGCCTGGCCCAGTACATGCAGGTCATCGCCGGCCAGGAGATGGGCAGCAAGGCCGAACACGTCCAGTACGCCGCTCTGGGCAAGTACCCGCAGAACCACATCATGCTGATCGGCGACGCCCCTGGCGACCGGGATGCGGCCGCCAAGGTCGGCTGCCTGTACTACCCGATCCTGCCCGGCGAGGAGAAGAAGTCCTGGCTGCGGTTCACCCGCGAGGCGCTGCCGAAGTTCCTGCGCGGTGAGTTCGAGGGCGCCTACCAGGAGTCCCTGATCGAGGAGTTCAACGCCAAGCTGCCCGACGTCGTCGGATGGGAGACCATCTCCGGGATCCGCACCGTCACCATGCCCACGGTCAAGTGAAGAAGGACGCCGACATGACCCCCCTCGTAGACCTCAAAGCCGCCCCGTACCACCTCGACGACGACCAGATCGCCTGGGTCGAGGGGACCCTCGCTGGGATGACCCTCGATGAGCAGGTCGGCCAGCTCTTCACCAACCTGTTCCACTTCGGACGCGACACCTTCTCCGGCGGCGACGACACCGCGGAGGAGATCATCGAGAAATACCACATCGGCGCTGCCCGCTACCACGGAGGCACCTCTGACAAGGTGCAGCAGCTGCTCAACCGACTCCAGTCCGCGTCGAAGATCCCACTGCTGGTCGCGGCCAACTGCGACTCGGGCGGCAACGGTGCCATGTCGGACGGCACCTACATCGCCTCCGGCGCCCAGACCGAAGCGTCCGGGTCGACCGAGGTGGCCTTCAACGCCGGGCTGGTGTCCGGGCGCGAGATGAAGGCGATCGGCGTCAACCTCAACTTCGACCCGTGCGTCGACATCCTGTTCAACTGGCGCAACACGATCGTGAACACCCGCGCGTACGGCACCACCGCCGAGGACGTCATCAAGTACACGATCCCGTTCGTCCAGGGCCAGCGCGAGTCGGGGATCCTGACCTGCATCAAGCACTGGCCCGGTGACGGCACCGAGGAACGCGACCAGCACTTGGTCCTCGGCGTCAACGAGCTCCAGCCCGAGGAGTGGGAGGCGAGCTTCGGCGAGGTCTACCGCGCGCACATCGCCAACGGTGTGGAGATGATCATGGCTGGGCACATCGCCCTGCCGTACTACTCCCAGAAGCTGAACCCCGCGCTCACCGACACCGACATCCTGCCGGCGACCCTGGCGCCCGAGCTCATCAACGGCCTGCTCAAGACCGAACTCGGCTTCAACGGGGCCGTCATCACCGACGCGTCCCACATGCTCGGGATGACCTCGGCGATGCGCCGGGAGGACTACGTCCCGGCCGCCGTCGCCGCGGGCTGTGACCTCTTCCTGTTCTTCAACGACATGGCCGAGGACTTCGGCTTCATGAAGGCCGGCGTCGAGAAGGGCATCATCACCCGCGAGCGGCTGGACGACGCGAACCGTCGCGTCCTGGGCCTGAAGGCCAAGCTCAACCTGCATCGCCGGCAGGCCCAAGGCACCCTGCTCACCCGACCCGAGGACCTGGCGGTCGTCGGCTGCGAGGAGCACCTGGCGCTGCGCGCGGACGCGGCCGACAAGGGCATCACCCTGGTCAAGAACACCCTGGACCAGCTCCCGCTGAACCCGGTCGACCATCGCCGGATCCGGCTGTACTACCTCGCCGGGGAGCAGGGCGGGATCATGAGCGCGGGCGACCGCACGGTGGCGTCGCTCACGGAGGAGCTCCAGCGGCGTGGCTACGAGGTCACCGTCAACGACGGGACGAGCCGCATCAAGGGCTCGACCTTGAAGTACCGCGACGAGGTGGACGCGGCCCTCATCATCGCGGAGGTGGTCGGCTACGGCGCCCAGAACAACTACCGCATCCAGTGGAAGACGGCCATGAGCAATGAGTGCCCGTGGTACGTGTGGGAGGTTCCCACGTTCATGGTGTCGTTCAACTTCACCACCCACCTGCACGACGCGACGATGGTGAAATGCCTGGTCAACGCGTACCAGGCCAACCCCGAAAGCATCCGGCAGGTTCTCGACAAGCTCGAGGGCAAGAGCGATTTCAAGGGCACGCCCAACGACCTGGTGTGGACCGAGAAGTGGCAGGCCAAGCTCTGACGCGCAGCACGGCCACCTCACGGTCGACTGCATACTGAAAGGAAACACACACATGAAACTCCGTGAAGACGCCCGGTGGAGCCTCGTCGTGCCCACCTCGATGGGCGTGCGCATCACTCCTGAGGACCGGCAGCCGGTGCACACCGCGCAAAGCTTCCGCATGCAGGTGACCAGCGCCGAGACCAACGTCGCGTCCGTGGTCTCCTACCTGGGCGAGCCGACCAAGGTGCTCACCGCGTTCGTCCAGGGATCCCCGATCTCGACGATGATCAAGTCCAACCTTCGCTCCCGCTTCATGGAGTTCGAGGGCCCGGAACTGCCGCAGGGTGACGCGTGGGGGCTCCGGCACCAGTTCAACATCGCCGACTCCGGCTTCGGCGGGCGCGCGCCGCGGGTGTGGAACGACCGGTCCGGCGAGGTGGGTCGTGAGCTTTCGGTGGACCAGTTCGACCTCGACCGCATCTTCGGCGACGAGGGCGTGAAGATCCTGCACCTGTCAGGGGTCATCGCGGCGCTTTCCCCGAACACTTCGAAGTTCTGCGTCGAACTGGCCAGGGCCGCATCCCGCCACGGCACCGCCGTGTCGATGGACCTCAACTTCCGGGCGTCGTTCTGGAAAGGACGCGAAGCCGAATTGTCCGCGGCTTTCCACGAGATCGCCGAAGCCTGCGACATCCTCTACGGCAACGAGGAGGACTTCCAACTCTGCCTGGGCATCGAAGGGCCTGAAGCCGGCGGACAGTCCATCGGCGAAAAGATCGACTCCTTCAAGGAGATGATCGGACGAGTCCAGCAGGCCTACCCGAAGGCGAAGTACATCGGCACCTCGCTACGCGAGGTCGTCTCGGCCAACCACCACAAGTGGGGAATGGTGCTCTCCGGCGAGGGTGATACCGCCGTCTGCGACCTGCGTGACATCGACGTCCTGGACCGCATCGGCGGCGGCGACGGTTCCGTGGGTGGGGTGCTGTACGGCGTCATCAAGGGCTGGCCTGTCGAGAAGTGCGCGCAGTTCGGCTGGGCGACGGGGGCGCTGGCGGCGACCTCCCTGCTCGACTACGGGACGCCCGCCGACGAGGCCCAGGTCTGGGCGATCTGGGAGGGCAACGCCCGCGTCCAGCGCTGAACCGACGATCGAGAGCGCCTGCCCCACCTCACGCAGAGGTGGGGCAGGCGCTCTCGTGCGAGCGATGGCGTCATGTCATGGAAGCGAAGGGGGTGCCTCGAGCGCCCCTTTTCTCACACTCGATCGCTGAAAACGGCCCGGATCCGCGCTGGGGACAATCGAGTGCGAGATTTGGTGCGCCAGAGCGCGGCCAGCATCAGAAAGGGCCTGCCTGGCGACGGCGTCGAAGACGCGGGCGTCGGCGGCCAGGTCGTCGCCGAGGAACGTGAGCACTTTGCCGACCGAATCGAGCAGCGAACCCTCGCCGAGGGCCGTCACCTCGGCGGCTCGAACGTCCTTCACCGGAGCGCCCAGGCCGCGCAGGTGCAGCACCCAAGCCGCCACGGCCCGTGCCGCGCCGACCGGGATCCGGCCTTCGGCCAGTTCCGCGCGCAGCGTCGGCAGGATCCGGACGGACAGCTTCAACGAGCCGTCCGAGGCGATCTGGGCCAACGCATGGCGGATGTTCGGATTGCGGTAGCGGTCCAGCAGCGCCTCCCGGTACTCGGCCAGGTCGGACGCCGGCAGCGGGATGTGCGCACAGGCTTCGTCCCACCACTGCTCGACCCAGGCCAGGCAGCGCGGGTCGGCGATGGCGTCAGCCACCGTCTCGTGGCCCAGGATCGTCGCTCCGTATGCCAGCAGCGAGTGAGAGCCGTTGAGCAGGGCGAGCTTGCGCCGCTCGAACGGGGCGACATCGTCGACGATGCGCGCGCCCGCAGCCTCCCAGGCCGGTCGGCCGGCGGGGAATCGGCCCTGAATGACCCATTCGCTGAACGGCTCGGTGGGGACCGGGGCGGCATCGGCGAGCCCGGTCGCGGCCACCACGGACGCGCGGTTCTCATCGGTGGTCGCCGGGGTGATCCGGTCGACCATGGTGGTGCCGAAAGCAACGTTCTCGGCCACCCAGGAGGCCAGGGACGGATCGATCTCGGCGATCAGGTCGCCGACCACGCGCGCGAGCACCTCACCGTTGTGCGACAGGTTGTCGCAGGAGACGACGGCGAGCGCCCCTGCCCCAGCCGCGCGCCGGGCCAGCAGCCCGGCGACGATCTTGCCCGGGGTCGTGCTCACTGGGGCCTCGGGATTCCCCTTCAGCGCCGCGCTGTCGGCCACGACCCCGGCGTTGGCCAGGTCGATGCCGCCGCCCGGGCCGCGCAGGTAGCCGGCCTCGGTCACGGTCAGGGTCACGATGGCCAACTGCGGTGAACGCAGGTAGCCGAGGAAGGCGTCGTGCTCGGCCGCCGCGTGGACGGCGGTCAGGCTGGAGATCACTTCGAAGGAGTCGCCCTCGGCGCCGCGGGTGATCAGGGTGTACAGCCCGCCCTGGGGACGCAGCGCGTCCGCCATGGCCGCGGAACGTCCGGTGAAGGCGGCGATGCCCCACTCGGCGGCGTCCGTGGCGTGCTCGGTGTACCAGGCCTGGTGGGCGCGGAAGAAGTTGCCCACGCCCAGGTGGACGATGCGGACCGGGGCGGCCGGACGGCCGTGCCCCGCGGCCCGGGACAGCATCGGGACAGTGGTGGAGGTCATAGCTTGAATGCCTTTCGGGGATTGCCGACCACCAGTTCGGTGGCGGTGTCGAGTGCTTCGTCAAGGGTCAGCCGGTGCTCGCCGACGAGCTTGGCCAGGTAGCCGGAGTCCATGCGCCGGCTCAGGTCGTGCCGCGCCGGGATGGACAGGTAGGCCCGGGTGTCGTCGATGAACCCCGAGGTCCGGCCGAAGCCGGCACTCTCGGTGACCGCGCCGCGGAACCGCGCCATCGCGTCCGGGGCGTCGATGAACCACCACGGAACGCCGATGTAGACCGAGGGGTAGAACCCGGCCAGCGGCGCGAGCTCGCGGGAGTAGACGGTCTCGTCCATCGTGAAGAAGACGACCTGGAAGTACGGCGAGGTGCCGAAGGCCTCCAGCATCGGCTGGACGGCGTTGGTGAACTCCACGCCCATCGGGATGTCGCAGCCGACGTCGGCGCCGTACTTCTCGAAGGTGGGCGTGTGGTGGTTGCGGTAGACCGCCGGGTGCATGGTCATCACCAGGCCGTCATCGGCGGCCATCCGCGCCTGGGCGAACATGAAGTTGCGCCGCAGCGTGTCGGCCTGATCAGAGGTGATCCGGCCCTCGCGGGCCAGCCGGTAGAGCCGCTCGGCCTCGGTGTCGGAGATCGGCTCCACCCGGGCGTCCCGATGGGAGTGGTCGGTGGAGACGGCTCCGTGCGCCTTGAAGAACGCGCGGCGGTTCTCCATCGCGGCCACCCAGCCGGCGTAGCTGTCGGTGTCGATGCCGCTGACCTCGCCGAGCCGGTCGATCAGGCCGTTCCAGGCCGGTGTGGCCGGCTCCAGATACTTGTCCGGACGGAAGGTCGGCGCCACCTGGCCGGTCCACGTCGGGTCGGCGGTCAGCTTGGCATGGTGGGCCAGGTCGTCACACGGATCGTCGGTGGTGGCCAGGAACGAGATCTTGAAGCGGTCGTACAGCGCGCGCGGACGGAAGGCCGGGGTGGCCAGCTGGGCCGCGATGGCGTCGTAGATGTCGTCGGCGGTCTCCTCCGACGGAGCCAGGTCGATCCCGAAGATCTCGACCAGTTCCGATTCGAACCAGAACTTCACCGGAGTGCCCCGGTACGCCTTCCAGTGCGAGCAGAGCAGGCGGAAGGCGCGGCGAGCCTGGTCGGGGCTGAAGTCGGGCACGCCCACGCCCAGTTCGGACAGCGCGACACCGTTGGCGTGCAGCATCCGATTGACGTAGTGGTCCGGGGTGATCAGCAGGGACGTCGGGTCGCCGAACGGCTCGTCGTCGGCGAGCCACTGCGGCGGCACGTGGCCGTGGGGCGAGATGATGGGCAGATCGCGGACGGACGCATAGATCTCGCGGGCGATCGGCCGCAGAGTCGGGTCGGCCGGCAGCATCCGGTCCGGGTTGAGTTCGAGTCGAGCCATGCCGTTATCGTCCCTTTCTGCGCTGACAGCGGTACATACGTTGCCGTGAGTTGCCCTACCCTGTTGCCGCACACGCGCGCACGGGGCACTGTTGACCCATGACTGACACCCACGATGTGGTCGCCGAACTGGCCGCCCAGGCGTCCCTGATCGGCGGGCCCGACCAGACACTGTCGGTGGAGGAGATCCGCCGCTTCATCCACGACCAGCTGGACGCCGCCGATCTGGCCGGCCGCAGCGTCTGCCTGGTCATTCCGGACGGCACCCGGTCCAGTCCGCTGCCGCTGCTGATGCGCTGCGTGCATGAAGCGCTGAGCGGACGCGTGAGCAAGCTGACCGCGCTGGTCGCACTGGGCACTCATGTGGAGATGTCGGAGGCCGCCCTGGCCAAGCACCTCGGCTACGGCGAAGGTGGGCTGGAAGCCACCTACCCGGGCATGACGGTGATCCAGCACGAGTGGTGGAAGCCGGAGACGTTCGTCACCCTCGGCACGATCAGCGCGGTGCGGGTCGCCGAACTCAGCGGCGGCCTGCTGGAGGTGCCCGCCGAGGTGGCGCTCAACCGCGCCGTCGTCGAGAACGACGTCGCCCTGGTCATCGGCCCGGTCTTCCCCCATGAGGTGGTCGGCTTCTCCGGCGGCAACAAGTACTTCTTCCCCGGCATCGCCGGGCAGGGGATCATCGACCTCACCCACTGGGTGGGCGCGCTGATCACCAGCGCCCAGATCATCGGGACCCTCGGGATCACCCCGGTGCGCGCGTTGATCAACGAAGCCGCGGAGATGATCCCCAGCCGCAAGCTGGCGTTGTGCGTGGTCGCCAAGTCCGGCTCGTACGACCTGCACGCGGTCGCCTTCGGAACCACCGAGACCGCGTGGGCCGCCGCCGCCCAGATCTCGGCCCAGACTCACGTGAAGTACCTCGACAAGCCGGTGAAGCGGGTCGTCTCGCTGATCCCGGAGAAGTACGAGGACATCTGGACCGCGGCCAAGGGGTTCTACAAGCTCGAACCCGTGGTCGCCGACGGCGGCGAGGTCATCCTGTACGCCCCGCACGTGAAGGAGATCTCGTTCGTCCACCAGGAGATCTACGAGATCGGCTACCACTGCCGCGACTACTTCGTGAAGCAGTGGGACAAGTTCTCCGGCATCCACTGGGGCGTCCTGGCGCACAGCACCCACCTGCGCGGCGCCGGCACCTACGACGAGGTGGACGGGGAACGCTGCCGGGTCGACGTGACCCTGGTGACGGCCATTCCGGAGGAGAAGGTGCGCAAGGCCAACCTGGGCTACATCGCGCCCGAGGACTTCGACCTTGCCGCTTACGAGTCCGACCCGGACACCATGGTGGTGCCCAACGCCGGGGAGACCCTCTTCCGCCTGCGCTGACCGGTCGATCCGCGCACCTTCAGCTGGACGGGCATCACCAGCGGCTCGCCGCTGCGGTGCTTGGCGCCCTTGATGAGGGCCACGACGTTGTTCACGGCGGTGATGCCCATCTGGCGCGTCGGGGCGGCCACGGTGGTCAGCGTGGGCAGCATCAGCCGCGAGGTGAGGATGTCGTCGAATCCGATCACGCTGACCTGGTCGGGGATCTTCAGCCCGGCCCGGATGAACCCGTGCATGACTCCGATGGCCATCAGGTCGTTGTAGGCGATAGCCGCCGTCGGCGGCTTGTCCAACATGGCGCGGGCGGCCGCGAGCCCGCCTTCGAAGGTGGGCAGGAAGGGGCCGACCTTGTGGACGCTCAGGCCGATCTCGATCGCGTGGTCGCGCAGCGACCGGAACCGCACGCCGTCGGCCCAGGAGGCCTCCGGCCCGGCCACGTAGACCACCGAGTCGTGCCCCAGTTCGTGGAGCAGGTCGACCGCCGCCCGCATGCCGCCGGGGTTGTCGGTGACCACGCTGGGCACGTCGCGCAGCGAGCGGTTCAGCACGACCATCGGACGCTGTTTGGCGATCGACCGCAGCGCCGAATCGGGCATCCGGGAACTGCCGATGACGAAGCCCTCAACCACCGGGATGAGGTGCTCCAGTGCCGCCCGCTCCCGCGTTCCGGATTCGCGGCTGTCGACCAGCAGCAGCTCGAAGCCGGCCTCTGTGGAGGCCACCTGCGCGCCTCGGATCAGGTTGGCGTAGAAAGGGTTGGCCACGTCGGAGACCATCAGCCCGATGAGCTTGGTGTTCGCGGTGGACAGCGCCTGGGCGATCGGATTCGCCCGGTAGCCGAGTTCATCGGCGACCTGCCGGATCCGGGCCGCGGTTTCAGCGTTGACCCGACCTGGGCGGGCGAACGTCCGGCTCACCGTCGACGGCGCGACGCCGGCGGCCTTGGCGACGTCGTAGATCGTGACCGGGTTGCGGGGTTGCTCCGTCACGGCGACAGGCTACCGTCCCGGCAACCTGCGGCAACTCGTTGTGGCGATCCCGTCCGCACTGGTTCAGTGGAATCACGGGCCGCCGGACGAACGACGACCACCACCGACTTCCAGACCAGGAGCCAACGATGACCACCTCGACCCCAGCCGGACAACCTGCGAGCCAGCCGACCGCCGACGTCGGTGTCGTCGGAATGGCGGTGATGGGGAGCAACCTGGCTCGCAACTTCGCCAGCCGCGGCTACGCCGTGGCGCTGTACAACCGCACCCCGGGACGCACCCGTGACCTGATGGCCGCCCACGGCGCCGACGGCGCGTTCGTCCCGACCGAGACGGTCGCTGAGTTCGTGGCAAGCCTCAAGCGCCCGCGCCGGATGATCCTCATGGTCAAGGCCGGCGACGCCACCGACGCCGCCATCGACTCGCTGGTGCCCTTCCTGGAGCCCGGCGACATCGTCGTGGACGGCGGCAACTCGCACTTCCCCGACACCATCCGCCGTGAGGCCGCGCTGCGCGCCAAGGGCCTGCACTTCGTCGGCGCCGGCATCTCTGGCGGCGAAGAGGGCGCCCTGCTCGGCCCGGCCATCATGCCCGGCGGTCCGGTGGAGTCCTACGCCGCGCTCGGCCCGATGCTGGAGAGCATCGCGGCCAAGGTGGACGGCGTCCCCTGCTGCACCCACGTCGGCCCCGACGGCGCCGGGCACTTCGTCAAGATGGTGCACAACGGCATCGAGTACGCCGACATGCAGCTCATCGGCGAGGCGTACGACCTGCTCCGACAGGGCCTGGGCGCCAGCCCGTCCGAGATCGGCGACATCTTCGCCGAATGGAACTCCGGCGACCTGGAGTCCTTCCTGATCGAGATCACGGCCGAGGTGTTGCACCACGTGGACGCCGAGACCGGAAAGCCGTTCATCGACATCGTGGTGGACGAGGCCGGCCAGAAGGGCACCGGACGGTGG
>CAZPCM010000094.1:0-10452 GCA_964585085.1 uncultured Propionibacteriaceae bacterium | reverse complement strand
CGTTTTCCCTGGTTTACAAGGACTTTCGTCGGGCTGACAGGATTTGAACGAGGACCTGAATCCGGGCCTGACAAGGTGATTACCGCTCGCTGACTACGGGTGATAGCTTGCACGACTCGACAAGAGGGGGCAGGAATCGGGTCGTTTTGGTAGGGTGCGTACCACGCACGTACCACGGCTCAGATCCTGGTGGTACGCCTATCCTGTCAGCCCACGCTGACCAGTCCGGAGGACCGATGCCCGCGAAGCAGCCCAACCGCGGAGAGCTGCCGGAGAACGTGACGCGGCTGCGTCCCCGGCCTACACCGGAATCGGATGGCGAGGAAGCGAAGAAGAAGCCGCCCCGCACCTGGGGCATTGTTGACAGGCTCCCCTCCGGCAACTTCCGTGCACGCTATCCCGATCCCGCGTACAAAGGGCCAGGCCGGGCACCCAGGCTGACTGCGAAGACCACCTTTCAGACAAAGGGTGACGCTGAGGCGTGGCTCTCGCTCAAACAGGCTGAAGTCATCGAGCACCGATGGAAGCCCGCCCCTCGCGCCGAACGTGACAAGGTCACCTTCGCGGACTACTCGGCCCGCTGGATGAAGAACCGCGACCTCTCCCCCAAGACCCGCGCGGAGTACCAGCGGCAGCTCGATGGACGACTCGCCCTATTCAACGCATTCACTCTCAACGAGATCACGCCGGGCATGGTCAAGCAGTGGTTCGACGAACAGGATGTCCGCTACCCGATCGCGCGGAAGAAGTCCTACGAGGTCCTCCGCGCGATCCTGGCCACCGCCGCCCGACCCGATGAGGACACCGACGCTCCCCCACTGATCGACGCCAACCCTGCCCGGCTCACCGCCAAAACCCTCAACCGTCGCGCCGACGGCACGACCCCCAGGAAGAGCGCGAAGGTCAAGCCCGCGAGCCTGAGCGAACTCGCCACGATCATGAACGCACTCCCGGAGAGATACCGGCTCATGGTGCTGCTGGCCGCCTGGTGCGCGCCCAGATTCGGCGAACTCACCGAACTGCGCCGCAAGGACATCACCGTCGAGTACGACAAGAACGGCGAACCCGACGCCGGCATCCTCCACATCTCACGCGCCGTCACCTGGCCCGACCCCGACACCCCCATCGTGAAGGAACCCAAGACCGCCGCCGGCGTCCGCGACGTCGAAATCCCACCACACCTGCTGCCGTTCCTGCTCGACCACCTCGACAAGTGGGCAGAACCCGGCGACAACGGCCTGCTGTTCCCCGCTGTGGAATCCCCCGGCCACCACATGAAGCACGGCGCCCTCTACAAGGTCTACCGGCGGGCCCGGAAGGTCGCCGGCCGCTCCGACCTCCGCTGGCACGACCTGCGCCACACCGGCGCCACCCTCGCCGCCCAACAGGGGGCCACCCTGGCGGAGCTGATGAACCGACTCGGCCACTCCACCGTCGCCGCCGCGATGATCTACCAGCACGCCTCTGCCGAGCGGGACCGGGAGATCGCCCGCCGGCTCTCTGCGCTCGCTACCGCACCCACGAACGACTGATGTCTTGCCCTCGCCGTCGAGTGCGTCGCGCGCGCTCCGATGCCAGCGAGGAATGTCAGCGGCTTGCGCCAGAGTGGACCCATAATGCTTATGCGTCGCGCACCCAGGCAGCCGATCCGGCTGCACCCGCGGCTGGCGACTGTGCACTATGAAGCGATGGGCAATGACAGCTAACCTGAACCCCCTTGGAGTCGGTGACATCCTCGGCGTCTTCTTCGTCCCGGCGTACCAGCGTGGCTATCGCTGGGGCAACGATGAGGTGACTCGGCTCCTGGATGACATCTGGGCCAGCGACGGCCGCACCTACTACCTGCAGCCCGTCGTGGTGAAGCCAATGAATGACGGACGTTGGGAACTCGTCGATGGGCAGCAGCGTCTGACGACTCTGTTCTTGATCTTCCAGTACATGCGGCGCGCCGGCCTGCAGAGCACGGGCGCCAGCTTCTCCCTCCACTACGAGACTCGTCCTGGCAGCGCGTCGTACCTCGAGCAGCTCGACGAGGAAGCCAGCACGGAGAACATCGACTTCTGGCACATTCGCCGGGCCTACGACTGCATCGAGGCGTGGTTCGATGCGTTCGAGCACCGAAAGCAGTTCGCAGCCAACAAGTTCTATGGCTACCTGTTCGAGACCGTGAAGGTCATCTGGTACGAGGCCGCCAAGGATGTTGACTCGACCACTCTCTTCACTCGCCTGAACGTTGGTCGCATCCCGCTGACGGACGCGGAGTTGGTGAAGGCACTTCTCCTGTCTCGCAGCGGCGAACGCCCAGGTCAAGCCGACCGTCGGGAACAGATCGCAGCGCAGTGGGACGCCTTCGAGCGCGATCTCCGGTCGCCTGAGGTGTGGTCGTTCATCACTGGGAAGGCGGAGGAAGCACCGACCCACATCAGCCTCCTGCTGGACACACTCGCCGATCGCGAGGTGCGGTCGCGGGGAGGCGACGTGCCAAGCCCGGAACGGCGTGAACCGTTCTTCACGTTTGAAACGCTGCGGCCGATCATCGACGGCGGTCCGGACGCACCTCAGGACTTCTGGGATGAAGTTGTCCGTCTTCACTCTCTGCTGTTGGGCTGGTATGAGGATCGCGATCTTTTTCACAAGATCGGATACCTGGTTGCTCAAGGTGACGACCTGGGATCGATCGCCGACATGGCTCGCGACCTCACCAAGAAGGAACTCCACGAGGCCCTGAATCTGCGGATCCGCCAGCGCCTCGGACTGACCCGCTCCCGGGTGAGCGAGATCAACTATGAGAGCACAGCAGGCAAGTGCTCGCAGGTCTTGCTGCTCATGAACGTCGAGACGGTCCGGAGGCGCACCGACTCCTTCGAGCGATACTCGTTCCATGCTCACGCAGCGGGTGCCTGGACACTGGAGCACATCCACGCGCAGCATGCAGAACCCCTCACCCGCGCGAGGCAGTGGGCTGATTGGCTGCAGCTTCACCGGGATGCAGTCACCGGGTTGCCTGGGCTTGAGCCCGCGGTGCGAGACTCGCTTCTGGCCCGCATCGACTCCGTCCTCTTTGATATCGCGGACGCCCGTGTGTCGGGTGTTGAGGAGAAGTTCCGCGCCGTCGAGGCCGACGTCATCGCGACCTTGTCTGCGGCCGAGAGCAGCGGCGAGGACGGCGTGCACTCTCTTGCCAACCTTGCGCTGCTCGACAGCCGCTCGAACAGTGCGCTGAGCAACTCGGTGTTCGAAGTCAAGCGGCGGAAGGTCCTCGAGCTCGACAAGGCGGGCGCCTACATCCCTGCGTGCACCCGAAACGTCTTCCTGAAGTACTACACAACCGCGGACGACCAACAGCTTCACTTCTGGAGCGAACGCGACCGAGAAGCCTACATGGACGCCATGTTCGAGATGGTCGGCCCCTACCTGACCGAGGAGGACCTCTCCGCATGAAGGGCTTCGAGACCTCCTTCGCCGGCATGTTCGGCCAACCGGCGGACGGAATGCCTCCAGTTCGGACGATCCAGATACCCATCATCCAGCGCGACTATGCGCAGGGCCGCAGCGAACCTCTGGTGGACGCAATCCGGGAGGACTTCCTGGATGTCCTCATTGCCGCTGCCGTCGGTGGGGACCCGGTCGGTCTGGACTTCGTGTATGGCGAAGTCGAAAGCGGCACGCTGGAACCCCTGGACGGCCAGCAGCGACTCACCACGCTCTTCCTGCTGCACTGGTACGTGGCAGTTCATGCGGGAACCCTGACTGACGATGCGCCCTGGACCCGCTTCTCCTACTCCACCCGACCGACCGCAGTGCTGTTCTGCAAGGAGCTCGTGAGGTTTCCGCCACCGCCCAATGTTGGCGTCCCCAGCGAGTGGATCCGGAACCGGCCCTGGTACCTCCACGCATGGCGCCACGACCCGACGATCCAGTCGATGCTCGTCATGCTGGATGCCATCCACGCGAAGTTCCGTGAACGATCCGTCGACTTCTCGCAGGTCTGGCAACGGCTGACCGACACCGCGTCTCCTGCGATCTCCTTCCTGTTCCTGCCCATCGAGGACATGGGATCGTCCGAGGATCTGTACATCAAGATGAACTCCCGCGGGAAGCCGCTCACCCGTTTCGAGAACTTCAAGGCTCGCTTCGAGAAGGCGCTGGAGGGCTCCACTCGCCGCGATGAGCTCATTGCGAAGATCGACGGGGAATGGGCAGACGTCCTTTGGCGCCTCGACGGTGGCGACTACACCATCGACGACGAGTTCATCCACTACCTCGAGTTCATCATCGAGATCTGTGAATGGCGCAGTGGGACAACTCGGCAAGGCAGGCTCGACGAGCGTGCGCAACGAATCTTTGGCGGAACGGAACCGGCAGCCATCAGCAACCTGGAGTTCCTGTTCCACGCCTTTGACACCTGGTACGACGCTGAGTCCAGGACTGTAGTGGACGTCGACGATGAGTTCGATGACCTGTTCGTGCTCGCGCGCACCCATCCGTCCGCCGCTCCACTGAACAAGGTCAAGCTCTTCGAGTCGACCACGACCAACCTGCTCCGAGCCTGCTGTCACAAGTACGGATTGATGAGCGGGAACACCCGCGCTTTCACCCTCACGGAGGGCATCCTTCTCTACGCGGTGTTGCTCCACAGGCAGTACGACACCGACGACTTTCCGAGGCGGCTCCGCATCCTGCGGAATCTCACCGATACGGCCGACGACTACATGCGCATCGAGTACATGCCCGACATCGTTGCCGGCGCCAAGCGCCTCATCGTCGACGGCAGCCTCGACGACCTCCCCCGCTTCAGTCCGGCTAGGCTCGAGGACGAGCGGGAGAAGCGGGAGTTCCTCGGCGCCCATCCCGACCTCCAGCCAATCGTGTTCGAACTGGAGGACCATCCCCTGCTCCGCGGCCGTTTGTTCGCGTTCGACCTCGACGAGCAGACGATTGGGCCACGTGGGACCGCGTTCGGCGAGGTTGCGGATCAGCGGCATTGGCCGGTGCTCACCGGCGCCCTACTCGCCCGAGCCGACTACTCACGTCGACTCGGGCCCAGATCCCGTCAGTTCGGTTCCCCGAAGAACGAGCGCGCGTGGCGCGATGTCCTGACCCGAGGACCGCGTAGCGACCAGAACGTTCTACGCGGTGCTCTCGGCGGTCTCCTCGATGGGCTCGGGCAATTCGACGTGGACATCGAGTCGGCCCTGAGCGATCTACTGGAGTCAGCCCTGGCGGAGATGGAGGTCCGCTCCCAGTTCGACTGGCGCTACTACTTCACGCGCTACCCCGAGATGCGAACCGGGGAGTCCGGCATCTACTTCGGTGAGCATCTCCCCAGCGGTGGCAGCTTCAGCTACTCGGCCTGCATGCCGCGGGGGCGCGATATGCGCAGTTCCCATCGGGACCCCTACCTCCTCGCCGTCTGGACCGCGAGCGGTGTGGGCGATGCAGTTAGGGATCCCTGGTTCCAAGGTTACGAGTATCAGCCCCGCTGGATGCAACTCGTCAGGAGCGACATCCGAATCCGCTGTGTTGACGCCGGTTTCGAGATCCAGACTCCGGCGATCAACTTCGACACCGAGCGCTTCAAGACGATCGCACGCCAGCACGGTGTCGACGACGAGGGCATTCTCGCCGTGCCCCAAGCCGAGCACCACGGCGAGCGCACAGACACCGTCGACCGTGTCAAGCTCGGTGCGGCTCTAGTGCGTGACCTCGTCGAAGCCGGCTTCTAGCCGCGCGGCACCTCTGAGGTCACTGAGGTCGACGCGATGAAGCGTCCTCGGTCACGTATGGGGATCTTGAAGCATCCGCGGGTGGTGAGGATCCAGCCGAGGGCCTCCCGGTCACCGATGACGCGCAGGTAGGGACGCCGTCCACAAAGGGTGCCAGACCCCCGCGTTCACCGGTAGCTACTTGGGCAGCAGGTCGCTTGGCTTGCCGTCCCAGAGAATCACGAGTTCGTCGCGTGCACGAGTTGCCGAAACGTACAGCAGAGAACGCTCGCGCTTGAGGAAGTCTTCGCGGTCCGGTTCTGCGAGATCCTTGGCCAGGTAGGACGCCGGCAGTTCCCTGTCGCTGGCCCCGACGATCAGGACGGCTTCGAACTCCATGCCTTTGGCGCGGTGCATGGTCATAACGACGGGTTGGCCGGCGGGCACGACTTTGCCTTCGACGAGGCGTACGTCGAGACCGCGTTCGCTGAGTCCGGTCGCGACTTGGGCGGCCTTGTTCCGATCACGAACGAGGACGCCGATGGCCTCTGGTGCGTGGCGCCCTGTCCACTCGCCCACGATCTGGCGAGCGGTGTCGAGTTCCTCGGTGAGGGAGGAGGCGGGGACCAGTTGGGGTGCTGGGCCGGTGCGGGCCGACCGGTAGTTGGCGGTGCTCTCGGCTTCACCCTCGGCGTCGACGTAGTCGGCGCCGGAGAGGATGTCGAGGGCGTAGGCCAGGTTCTCGGCGGTGGTGCGGTAGTTCAGGGTGAGCCGGCGGGAGCGGCCGACGATGTTGATGCCGTAGCGGCTGAGCACGACGGGTTGGCCGTAGATGCGCTGGTATGAGTCTTCGGCGAGGAATAGGTCGTTGGGACCAGGGGCGGCGAGGGCCCGCAGCAGCTTCCAGTGGCTGGGGGTGAGGTCCTGACCTTCGTCGACCAAGACGTGGGCGAAGAGCGGGCCGCTCGCTTCCAGGACGGCAGCGGCGACTTCGGCGCGTTCGGTCCAGTTGAGGGCGCCGGCGATCGCGGCGGATGCGCGGTAGGACTCGAATGCCTTCCAGACGGCATCGCGCTTCGCGCGGTTGAGCATCACGCCCCGGCCGGGCCGGCGCACGGTGAAGTAGTGGTCGCGGTCCTTCACGCGGTTGGGCAGGACGACCATGTCGTACTCGGCCTGGAGGAAGGTCGCGTTCGCGATGCTCGGCTCCAGGATTCCGCCCGCGGATTGGGCGACATCGCGCCACACGTGTGACGGCGGGTTGTTGGTGAGGTCGCCAACCCGGGGTCCGAAGACTTCCGTGACGGCCTGATCCCGTTGGGCGTCGGTCGCGTTGCGGAGCACCCGAGCGGCGACGGCGTCGATACCGGCAATGTAGATCCCGGGGTGGCCCATGCTGACCGCCAGGGTGACGGCGGGGTCGAGAGTCTTCAGCATCGACCGGAGCGACTCTGCAAGCGTGGTGGTGTAGGTGGTAAGCAGGATCGCGGCGTCGGGGTTCTGCCTGGTGAGGTCGCGGGCGCGGTGGACGAGGACCACGGTCTTGCCGGTGCCGGCACCGCCGGACAGTCGGAACGGCCCCTTGTAGCCAGCGGTGACGTAGCGGCGCTGTTCGGGATGCAAGAAGGTACGCCAGGCCCCGAAGTCGCCAGAGTCGATGACGCGCTTGAGTTCCTCGTTGTCGCCTATGATTGCGAACTGGAGCTGGGCTGCGGGCTTGCGGATCGCGTCGAGGATGTCGTCGTCGGTGACCTCGGCTGGGACGGTGACCGGCTGGTCGAGATCGAGCCGCTGCTTGATCTCGTCGATGGTGTAGCCGGCGATGAGTTCGATGATCGCAAGCCCCTGCCAGATCACCTCGGTCTGCTCGGCAATCTCGTACAACTCGGCAGACGTCGTGGCCGCCAGCGCCAGTTGCGCGACATGCTGGTCGAGGCCCAGGCCCAGGGTCAAGTCGTCGAGGGTGAGTCCACGGGCAACCAACGGCGACTCGGGTGCCGAGGCCTCGGCTTCGGCTGCCTCGTTGGGAACGACGCCCTCCGGTTCCGCCTCGACGGCCTGGACGGCGTCGGGTTGGGACCCCGTGGCATCGGCAGCGGCCATCTCCTCGAGCGGGGTGGAGGTGATCTCGGGGATGCCGTTGACCGGGTTGATGGTGAGGGTCGCGGCCTTGGCGCGCGCGATGGCTTCGTCGTGTGGCCAGGTGCCCACGTAGACGTAGCTAGGCTCTTCGCCGGTGCCGGCGAGCTTGAACAGCACGGCACGGAAGCTGTCGTTCACGCGCCCGGTGCGCACCCTGGAGTCGCGCACGTGCAGGATGGGCTCGATGTGCAGCCCCGGCAGGGTGTCGTCCTCGGCCAACTTGGATAGGAACGCGAACGCCAGCCCGCGGACGGCACCGTCGAGCTTGTTCGCTCCTGCGGTCATGATGATGTTTGGCATCAGACTCCTGCTCCTGCTGTCAGCCGCGCGATGAGTTCGTCGACATCGACGACGCGCCATCCCTCGCCAGTGAGTTCGTCGCGTTCGTCGTCGGAGATATCAATCACGATGACGAGTCGCTGGTCCGGCCACGCCAACGACATCGGGATCCCGCCCTCTGACTCGTAGCCGAGCTCCGGCTTGGGGATCGAGAATCGGGACACACTCTCCAGGATCGTCTTCTCGGCCTCGGTCGCCTGCCCGATGAGCGACTCCCAGTCGGTGGAAACGACCGGCACAGCAGCGCTGGGCGGCGGCTTCGGAGCGGCCTTCAGCGTGGAGATCACGGTTGGGCGAGTACGCAGGGCGAGTGCGTTGCTGAGAGACAGCCAGGCGTTCCAGGCCTCCTGGTGATCGGGCCCGAGCGAGCTGTCCCGGTCGTCGAGGACAAGCGCCACTTCAAGGTTGTCGTGCCCACCTCCCAGGTGACGGAAGGCCAAGGCAACGGTGTCGTGCACCCAGACCGAGATATCGGAGTCGCCGGCCGCGAACTCGCCGCGAAGCCCGGCCAGCGCGATGTCGACGATGGACGCCCGCTGCGGTGCGTCCACTCGCCTCGCCCGGCTCGCTGTTACCCAGGGAACCCAGTTGGCGACCCGTTCCACTGCGGTGGGGTCGGGGTTCTGGATCCAGTCGATGAGGAAGTCGATGACTCCGCTGGCGAGTACCTCGACCTGCCGCTGGTTCCAGCGCGCCTCGGACTCGCCCTTGATGAAGGCTGCGCCGGTGGCATCGAACCAGGGCTGCTTGGCCGGCCGTTTCGCCTCAGCTGCTTCCAGGTCGCCCCAGCTCAGACCGAGGACGATGTGCCCGAGGTCGCGCAGGTTGGCGCGCTTGTCGGAGTCGTCGGCCAAGCGGTTGATCTGAGGGCTGGCGTGGTACTTCCAGCCATCGCAGAAGATCGCCACCAGCGGCAGCGGTTGGCTGGACGACAGAACGAAGTCAGGCTTGGCGGGCCCGAGAGGCTGCTGCGGTTCCAGCCGCCATTGTCGCGCCCCGGCCTTTATCAGCAGGATGTTGCCCATCGGGCCAGGCTTCTCAGTCACGGTCGCCCCGGCGGCCTGCAGACGGTCGGTGAGGACGCGGCGGAACTTCTGTTCGATCTTGGTCTCTGGGTCTGGTGGCGCGACTTCGACGTTGGTGACGGTCCAGGTCATCTCGGTGGGGACGGTGTGCTCGTCACCTTGGAGGATGGCGCGCAGGTGCCGCTCGGCGGTGACCCGGGACACCTTGTCTGCGGTGCGGCTTGGGGCGAAGGGCAGCAGGCAGCGGTGGCAGGCCAGCCGGTTCTCGTCCGCGCACTGGCATGTGCGCACCCTGTCCCAAGCCAGCCGCAGGATACGCCAGAGCTCCTCCGGATCAGACAGGTCCGCCAGATACCCGGTGCCGCCGGGCACGATGTCGTGCAGCAGGAGTGCTTCGTGGTTGTCGCTACCGTCGCTGAGTACCGGGTCGACAATGGTCTCGATCGCGATGTGATCAGGGGCCCCGCCGATCCGCTCCCGCAGGCCGAGTAGCAGGGCTGCACTCAGGCTGGGGACGGCGAAGTTGTCGTCGTAGCCGATCAGCGCCGGCAGCCGGACGACCAGGCCTTCGGTGGTCAGCGACCGGGTGAGCGCGATCGAACGGGTGTCTTCCTCCAGCTTCTTCCGGTTTGGGCACCAGGGACGATGCTCGGAGGCGCGGTTCTGCGAGGTCGACTGGTCCAGCTGACCGCACTTAGCGCACACCCGGAAGAGAGTGGCGGTGTGGTCTTTGCCGCTGATCGTGCGCGAGCTGCCCTGGGCGACGGTCTTGCCGATGTTGGTCCACTGGATGCGCAGGTCGCGCAGGTGACGTACGCCGAAGCCGAGGCCCTCGACGAACCATTGTTTGGTGGCCTTGGCCGGGTCGATGTCGGCCGTCGCAACGATCGTGAACTGCTCGCGGACCCGTTCGTCGGAGCTATCGTCGATGGCGGCCTCCTCCCGACGCATGGCCGAGGACACGCGGGTGAGTTCGACCGTGTCGAGCTGCTGTTTCACATCAGCGAACGCTTCGCTGCCGCAACGGGGGCAGGTCTTCGCGGTGCCCTCGGACAGGGCACGCGAGTAACCGCAGGCCGGGCAGAACACCCACTTCCGGACGCCTTCGTTGCCAATGCCCAGCTCGACGGCATCGACACGGATCTTGTGACCCCGGCCATAGAAGGTCGCCCCGGGGGCGAACTCCCGCAGGGCCAGCGAGGCGCCCCGATTGAAGGTCTCGGGCTCGTTCTGGAAGTCGC
>CAZPCM010000093.1:0-10722 GCA_964585085.1 uncultured Propionibacteriaceae bacterium | reverse complement strand
CTGCGCTGGTCTACCAGCACGTCGCCGAGGGCCGCGACCGGATCATCGCCGACCGCATGGCGCTGCTGGCTCAGCCAGCTGTTCCGGGGGTCGACGGCGACTGACGATCGCTCGTTGCGGAGGTGCTGGACTCCTGCCCAGCGAAGAGATGGCCGAGCGCGATCACGTTGACGCCGTCGGGGCGGGTGTAGCTCTCCGCACCGGCCGTCACCACGTTCAGTGTGGAAAGTTGCCGTTCCCGCTGCTCGGACACCTTGGCCTTCAGTGCCCGAAGGCTCGAGGCCGCCTTCTCGACATTGGCTGTGCCGCCGAGCTTGACCTCGAAGGCGCTCCAGCGGCCATCGCCGAGTTCGACGATCGCGTCGACCTCGAGGCCGGAATCGTCCCGGTAGTGGTAGACGGTTCCGCCGAGAGGCTGTGCGTAGATCCGGAGATCACGGATGGCCAGTGATTCGAAGAGCAGGCCGAAGGCGTCGAGGTCGTCGAGCAGGGCGTCGGGTTGAGCGCGCAGCGCTGCCGTTGCCAGCGACGGGTCGACGAAGTGCCACTTCGGCTGGACGCGCAGGCGCACCTTCGAGCGCAGGTGAGGAGCCCAGGCCGGCTGCTCCTCGACGACGAAGATCCGGGTCAGGGCGTCGATGTACTTCCGCACGGTCTGTGCCGAGACCTCCGCGGTCGCGGTGCCGGGTACGGGAATCTCGGCCTCTGCGCTCAGCCTGGACGCGGACGCCTCGGTCGCCGTGTTGCGAGCCAGAGCGCGCTGCAGCGCAGCCACCCGAACGGGATCGGCGCTCAGCCCGGCGAACCGGAGGTCGGTGCGGGCGACGTCGTCGAGGTAGTCCGCGAGATAGTCGGTGGCTGATCGGGTCGGCTGCGTCACCAGGGCGGGCCAGCCTCCCCGTACGGTGAGGGCGGCGTACTCCTCGAGGCTCGGACCGCCGAGGCCACCCACGTCAGGTGCCCCAGCGGTGCCGGAGGCGCCGAACAGGCTGGGGAAGCTCACCGAGCGGGTGCTCTCGCCGCTCTCATCGAGTGACATCGGACGGAGCGTGATCCGGCGGAATCGTCCGGCGCCGCTGTGCCGGGTCACGTCGTCGGCCGGGCTTGCGGAGCCGGTCAGGATGAACTGGCCGGCGAGCCCGCGGTTGTCAACCTCGTGACGCACCGCGTTCCACAGTGTTGGCGCTAGTTGCCACTCGTCGATCAGCCGTGGGGTCGGGCCCTCCAACAGTCGGCCGGGCGAGACCTCTGCCAGTGTGACGACGTTGGGTGAGGAGTCGAGCCGGACGGAACTCGCGGCAAGTTGCAGCCCCGAGGTTGTCTTCCCTACGGCGCGGGGTCCCTGGATGATGACCGCTCCGAAGGTTTCGAGTGCCTTTCGCACGAGGTCGTCGGCGACACGGTCTCGGTAGGCCATAGCTAAGGGTATCACGCTTGCGGCCCAAGGGATGTGATGGTTGCGCTCATACAAATATCACGTTTGCGTGATTCTGGATAGCACGTTTGCGGCTTCGCGCGAAGGAGGCAGGTCGATTGACCGCGTAGCGTCACACGCCAGGGGCGAGGCACAGCCCGCGGGTGCTTGTCGGACGGGACGCGCTGCTGCGTGACTGGGGGTAGCAACGCTGGCGCCGCAACCTTCATGAACTGGAGCTCATCACCCACATAACGCAGGATTCCGGGCTGGTTGCGTCTTCTGCCAACGGCGCAAGCGGGCGACTTCGTTGGGCCCGGGAGGCGGCATCCCTCAGGCGACCTTGTTGCCGTAGCGCTGCCGGGCCGCCTCTCCTGAGGTGCCGACGTAGAGGCCGATGGCTGACCATGACATGCCCGCTTCCCGCGCTGCCTTGATCGCTTCCAACACGTGCCGCTCGGCGTCCGACCGCTCCTGGATCGCGGCACGCAGGAGCGCAACGGCTCCGGGGTCGAGTTCGTTGGCGGGGTCGGGTTCGTAGTCCTCGAAGCGGGCCGCGAGTTCGTCTGCGTGCTGGAGGATCTCGTCAACTGTGCGGGGCATCGTCATCACCTGAGGTACTTGTCTCGGGCCGGCATGGCGTGGACGATCACCATCGCCACGTCGCCTTCCACGTATCCGACTTCGAGGATGAGAGCGGCCCGGTTGGGGCCGATCATCATGGTGAACCCGTCCCCCAGATCCCAGATCCGCAGGGGGGTTCGGAGTACGCGTGCAGGATGTCGTCACGGTCCAGGCCGTGCTTGAAGGCCGATGGTGCGATGATCGGCTCCTCCATCACGCCTCCAAGATAACTTGCGGGCTGTAGTGACGCAACGTCTGCGGCTCGGCGAGGCGAGCGCAGCGTGTGTCGGCGTCGAACACGTCGGCCGGGCCTTCTCACCAGGTTCGACGGCGTCGGTGGGTCCGCTCCGCGACCGGGATCGGACGAAAGACGCTGTCCAGGTCCGCGGCCCGGACGCGAATGAGGCGGGCGCCACAACGAGATGCGGGCAACACTCCGGCGGCGATCCGACGCCTGATCGTGTCGACGCTGACCCCGAGGAGCGCAGCGGCTTGTTGCAGCGAGAGCCAATCGGGGACCGGCTGGCTCCATTCGGCGGGGTGGCTGGCCATTCTGTTCCTCTCCATCGGTGTCAGATGCTGATGCCGCGGCTGCGGTCGTGATTAGGTCCGTGCATGGGCGGGGGCGCCTGGAGGCTCGGCCGATGGGCGCGCCCGATGCTGAGCGCTTCGTGTCGGGCCATGTCGTCCCCTTGCTTGACGAGCGCTGTGATTCGGTAATGGAGGGCGTCGGCCGGGTGGTCATCTGGGAGCGGTCCCTGATCGGTGGCCTCGGTGAGGAGCTGCGCGAGGTCCGGCCGTCGGCGAGCCGTGGCGGCGAGGCGTGCGGCCAGCTGACTCAGGCCCGGGTCGGCCGCGGTGGTGGGGGCGACGGTGGTGATCCTGGGGAGCCATTCACGGATTCCTGCCTGGCTCGCCTCGAGGGCATGGTCGAGGCGGCGTTGGGTAGCCCGTTCGGCAGCGGATGGTCGAGGGCTCCCGGTGGGACGCAGGTCGGTGGCGGGAATCTGATGAGCTGCACGCCACTGCTCGATGTCGGCCAACAGGTCGGGGTAGATGCCCAGGAGGTTCTCGGCCCACCGCGGCGTTGCCGGATCCTGGGTTGTGAGGCCGCGAACCTCCTCACCGAGTTGGCGGGTGAGGGTGTAGCGGGCCGACAGATAGGTCTTCCAGGTGGGGTCGTCGAGGAGCTGCGTCGGAATGCCGGGCAACCACGGGAGTGGTCCGCGGCTGCGGCTGTTCGCTTGGGCGAGGTCGAGCCGATGGTCGACAACAGCGGCCCGGTCGCGCGCGTCCTGCAGCCCTCCAAGAGCGACGGCCTCAGCCAGAACGCGCGCAGGGTTGTGGCCACTGGCGGCGATCAGCATGAGGTGGCTGCGAAGGGTCGGCCAGGCATCGGCCTGAGCGAGTCCGTGCACGGCACCGGCTACGTCGATCAGGTCCTTGACCTCCGGCGCCAGGTGATGTTCGGCGGCGTACGTGATGGCGTCGAGATAGCACGTCGCGGCGGGCCCTAGGAGTTGGTCGGGTTGGTCGGCCTGGCGGAGGAGCGAAGTGGCGGAGGCCGGCGCGTCGTCGCGGCCGATCACGGCTTCGAGGAGCTGGGTGGCGCTCGCAGGCTGGAGCAGGCCGGGATCGACGGGAGCGATGTGGGTGTCGGCGCTGTCGACCTGGAGCCAAGCGTGGTTGGCGTGGCGGCCGCGGGTGAGCATCGTGTAGGCCTGCTGCCTGCTCTCCTCGCCGGTGAGGAGCCCGTGGCAGGTGTCGGCGGTGATGCCCTGAGCCGCGTGGATGGTCGTGGCGTAGCCAAGTTCGACGCTCTCGGTCACGTACCAGGCCGGGAGGGTGAGCCGATTGTGGTTGCGGAGGTGCTGCACATCGATCGCCCCGTCCCGGCGGACGGCCGTGATGCGCCACCGGTCGCCGTTGCGAACCCAGGCGGTGTCGCCATCGCTGAGGTCGCGGTTGTTGCGTCGGGTGATCACGGTGTCGCCTGCGCTCGCCTGGTTGCCGTCCGGCAGCTGGACGTGACGGCCGACGCGGTGGCCCTCCAGCCGGGCGGTGCGGGGGCCGCGTTCAGCGCCGCCACCTGTTCGCGGGTCGGGGCGAGCATGAGAGCGTCCAGGCCGGCGGCGACGTCGACCCGCCAGGCGGCGAGCACTCGGCTGGTGGCGGTATCGGGGTCGACGACGTGGACGCGGTGGTGGTCGAGGTAGAAGCCGATCGCGCCGCTATCGCCCGCGCGGAGCGCGAGGGATGCGTCGGCTTCGGCAGGGTCGCTGAAGCGGACGACCTCGTCGAGACGGAGAGCGCAGTGCTGGGTGGCGATGTCGCGCAGAACCCCACCGGCGCCGATCGCGCCGAGTTGCTGGTCGTCGCCGATCAGGCGAACGCTGGCGCCCTGGTCGAGGCACCAGGTGGTGAGGTGGTCGAGAGTGAGGGTGTCCGCCATGCCGACCTCGTCGATGATCACCAGCGTGTCCGTTCCGATGCGTGCGGCGAGCGGCTCGTTGTGGGTGATGGCCCAGGCGAGCTTCGCGAGGTTGTCGGCGACGGCCTCGGGCC
Source organism: uncultured Propionibacteriaceae bacterium (assembly GCA_964585085.1). Classification (GTDB taxonomy): domain Bacteria; phylum Actinomycetota; class Actinomycetes; order Propionibacteriales; family Propionibacteriaceae; genus Propionicimonas. Next base: position 6,119 of record CAZPCM010000093.1, on the reverse strand, counting down.
CGAGCTGGGTGCGGAGCTGCTCGGCCGCACTGGCGGAGGGGGCGAGGCCGACGACGGTGCCGCCGCTCGCGGTCCAGGCGGTGGCGAGGGCTCGCATGGCTGTGGTCTTTCCCGTCCCGGCGGGCGCGATCGCCAGTTGCAGTCGGCGTCCTGACGTGGCCATGTCGCGGACGAGGGCCTGCTGGGCGGGGTTCAAGGGTTCCCGGTTGGCCATCGCCTGGAGGAGGGCGAGGGTGACCGAGTTGTGGTCGGCGGTGCGGCCGCCGGTGCGGGCGGCGGTATCGACGAGGCGTCGCTCGGCGTACAGGATGCGGCGGCTGGTGTAGCGGGTCGCCGCCGGCTCTTCGTAGACGGGCGTGCCGTCCGGACGGCGTAGCGGCGCGGGCTCGACGGGCTGGGCGCGGGTGGTGCGGATCGGTATCGACGAGGCGGCCAGGGCCCGGTCGGTGATCGCGTCAACGGCCGAGGAGATCTGCCCGAGGGGGAGCGCGGCCGCGCGAGCCTGACGCAGCGCCTCGGCTCGGACGTTCCACGGTGTCCAGGAGGACCGTTCGGCTTCGACGGTGTTGACGACGAGGTGGGCGGTGCGCGCGATCCACGCCTCGTTCACGACCTGGACGGGCGTAGGTGGCTGGTTTCCGATGGCCTCGCGCATGCGAACGAGCCCACGTTCGCCCAGGAGGTGAACGGCTTCAGCACGCCAGGCTTGGCGCTGCTCTGCTTCGGAGCGCGGTTGGTGCTTGCCGGGACGGGTGTCGAGCGTGGCCTGCTGGGCCAACTCGAGCCGTTCGGCCTTGGTCGGGGGCCGTTCGTGGTCGGCCTCAAACGCGGCGATCAGCTCCCCGGTCCGCACCTCGATACGGCGCCGACGAGATGACCAATGGTTGAGCAGCTCGGGGTTGAGGCCGGCGATCTCATAGACGGGCCGCCTGCCGTCTCGGCCGACCGGCGCCATCGTGAGACCGAGGGCGCGGAGGCGGGCGGTGAGGCTGGTGGTGTACACCTCGGACAGATACACCTTCGCCGCATACAGCGGCTGGGCGTCCAGCGCCCGCCACTCACCAGTGAGTGTCTGGACCTTGGTGGAGATCGCGACGTGGGTGTGCAGGTCGGGGTCACCGGCCCGGGAGTCGCGGTGATCGAACCGGGCCGCAGCGATCCCGCGGACCTGAACGTGCCGGGCGCCGGCGTGGCCTGATCGGGTGAACGCGACCCGGGTCTGAGCCTGGATCAGGGCGTCGTCGACCGCAGCGGTGTGCGCCTGGCGGATCGCGGCTGACAGTTCGGGCCCCGCCAGCGCCCAGAGCGCCGAAACGGACTTCGGTGGCGAGAAGGTGACGTCGAACCCGGCAACCGCGACCCTGGGGTGAGAGGCCGCCTTGGCGATGTAGCCGTGCAGTTCGCGCCGCCCGGCCGGCGGTCGGCCATGGTCGCGGGTGTGCCACTCGACGGCGAGTTCAGTGCGAAGTCGGTGACGGACCTGCTTGGGTACCGGCCGTCCGCCGTGGGCCTCCCGCCACGCCTGCCTACGAGCGTCGAGTTCGGTCTCGAAGGGGGTCGGGTGGTCGGCGAAGACCGAGTAGGCCCGTCCCAGCTTCTCCCCGGTCACCGGATTGAGGCCGGCGCCGAACAGGCGCTTCATCTGCTCTTCGGTCACCGGCTGCCCCTCGACGAGGCTCATGCCGGCCAGGCCGGCGCCCCACCAGAGCCCTTGGCTCTCGCCTTTCCCGGTGTAGTAGTCGGCCAGGCTGGTCACGTCGCCGGGGGCGACCTGCCGGGTCAAGTACTCATAACCTGACCCCGCCAGCAGCTTCTTCAACCCAATGGCCACGGCCGGGCCCCTTTCTGACCCCTGCCTCCGCGGGGCGTTCGACCTCCGGTTCGGGGATCAGGTCAGGACAGCACGCCGACGTACCCGCTTCTGTACCCAGAGCACGTTCCCCCGACCGTGCCCCCGACGGGTGACGCGTTGAAACACCTAGTCAACGCAACGTCCCCCAACGTCCCCCCGAAAGTTCGGCGAGCCCCTAGACTGGGGCGAGATTCGGCGCAAACCGTAGAATGCAACGTCCGCAAACAAGCGTTCCAATCCTTCGCAGTTCGAGGTTCCCAATGTCCGCAAACCGAAGTACGGTTTATCGGTGGAGTACCTGCCTCGCGTGGTGGACCACCGCTTGTCACTGCTGCTGCGCAGCCAGTCTGTGGTTCGGCTTGAGGGACCGCGTGGGTGCGGGAAGACCACCACAGGGCTGCAGCACGTCGGCAGCGCGGTCCACCTCGACAGCACCCCGACGATGGTCGAGCTGGCCCAGCTCGACCCCGAGCGGGTCCTGGCCGGCGTCGCGCCCCGACTGCTGGATGAGTGGCGGCTCGCACCAACCCTGTGGCCACAGATCCTCAACCTGCTGGGGGATCGACCACTGCCGGGCCGTTACTTGCTGGCCAGCTCAGTCAGCCCGATCGACTATCGACACCCCACCACCGAGGCCGACCAGCTCCCGGTGCTCCGGATGCGCACCATGACGCTTACCGAACGCCCCGGCGTTACCGGCCAAGTGTCGCTGGCTGGGCTCGCCCACGGTCACCGGGTCACGGGTGCCCGCAGCCGCCTCACCTATCGAGACCTGTCTGACCACGCCGTCCGCGGTGGCTGGCCAGAGGTGGTCGACGCGCCGACCGAACAGGCGATGGCGTACAACGCGGGCTACTTGCAGAGCCTCGCGCACGCCGACGTTCCGGCGGCCGCGCCGACTCGACACCAGCCCACTCGCCTGCTGCAGCTTCTTGCCTGCCTGGCTCGCCACACCGCGAGTGATGTCCGCGTCGCCGGCCTCGCTGATGGCGCTGGGCTGGCGCTGGACACCGTCCGGTTGTACCTGGACGCGCTCACCCGAGTTCACGCCTGGGAACCTCAACCCGCCTGGCAACCAGCCCTGCGCACGCGAACGCGGCTTCGCCAGCGTCCCCGCGCCCACCTCGCCGAACCTGCCCTTGCCTGCGCGGCCCTCCACGTCGGTGCGGAGAGGCTGGCCGACAACCCCGACCAGTTCGCCCACATCTTCACCGCCATGGCCATTCACGACCTGCGGGTGTATCTGGAAGGCACCGGCGCGCGGCTATACCACTACCGCGACGAGACCGGCCTCGCGATTGACGCCATCATCGAATTCCGCGATGGCAGCTGGGCCGCGCTGCAGACCAGCCTGGGCGATCATCGCACCGTCGACGCCGAGATTGCCCTGCACAAGCTCCGCGACGATCGTCTCGACCTCACCCGGCTCGGGACACCGCGATTCCTCGCCGTCCTCACCGGCGGGACCACCGCCACCACCACCCGCAACCAGACCCACCTCGTCCCCCTCGCCACCCTCACCGCCTGAACGCCCGCCAGCCTCGTCCGCCGTCGTCCCCGGTGATCGTCCCGACGGCCCCTGACCCAGGAACCCAACCCTCGCGACGATCACACCCGGTGCAAATCGGAGCGCAGCGGGCGAAGCCGTCGACACGGGCCTACGCTGAACGCGGTGCTCGGGACGGCAGGGAAGGACATCGATGACGGCCTGCTACTTCATCCGACTCGGCAGGCAGGGGGCCTTCGTTCACGACGCGGTCGAGCGGGGCTACGTCGGCGTCGACTACGGCATGGTCGACGACTTCACCGGCAAGTTCCCAGACGAGTGGACTGCCTTCAACAAGACGTACATCCCCCGCTACCTCGAACTGAGTCCTGACAAGTCGAAGGTAGCTGCAGGTCTGGCTTGCGGCACGATCTGGACGCTCGGCAAGGGAATGCAGGACGGAGACCTCGTCGTTACGCCGGACTCCGCTGGCATGCTTCACGTCGGCCGGGTGACTGGCCCCTATGCATTCGTCGGAGGCGAGGAACTGCCGCATCGGCGACCGGTGTCATGGCAGCTCGGGACGATCAGCCGTGATGAGATGAGCGTCGAGTTGAGGCGCTCGACGGACAGGTACCCGGCCACGCTGGCGAGTATCAGTCAGCACATGACTGAGATCGAAAGTCTGCTCCAGGCAACACCCCAATTGGTCTCCACAGATCCAGAGGTCGAGGACCCCGTCCAGTTCGCCTTGGAGAAGTACCTGGAGGAGTTCCTCGTCGACAACTGGGCGAAGACCGATCTGGGGAAGCACTACGACATCTACTGCGATGACGAGGGCAATCAGATCGGTCGCCAGTACCTCAGCGACACAGGCCCGCTCGACATCTTGGCCGTGAGCAAGGATGGCGCCGAACTCCTTGTAGTGGAGCTCAAGAGGGGCAAGGCCAGCGACTCGGTAGTTGGGCAGATCCAGCGCTACATGGGCTACATCAAGGACCAGGTGGCCGAGCCCGCCCAGGCCGTCCGCGGCGTGATCATCGCCCTCGAGGACGACCTCCGAATCCGGCGGGCCCTCTCCGTAGCCGCCAACATCGAGTTCTACCGCTACCAAGTGAAGTTCACCCTGACGAAGGCGTGACGCCTGGCGGCGGACCTCAGCGAGTACGCCAGTCTCCGCACGTCGCCAGCACCATGGGTGCGACGCTGGTCAGTTCGTAGGGAAGTCGTCGCCGAGGGTGATTCTCCAGAGGCGCTTCGCCTCGGTATGGTCACCGCGCCCCTCTGCCTCGGTGGCCTTCTTGGCCCGCTCTGCCGCAGCAGCTAGCGCTTGCAGGAGGGACTGATGACCGGAGTAGGTGAGGTATGTGTAGAGGTCGCCGCTCTGGCCCCCGGGGTCATTGACGTGCAGGTGGCTTGGTGCCGACTCGAAGTACTTCTGCAGCGCCTCGCGGTAGTTGCTGCCCAGCGAGCTGAACATGTTGCCGGTAACCGTTTCCAGGTGGAACGAGCGCATCCGGTCGGAGTGTGCGCGGTTCCAAGACTTTGCGAGGCGGACGACTTTCGCTAGATGATAGTTGAGCTCTTGGTTCCTGGTCGAGAACCACTGGTTCGCAATGGTGGGAGCTGTGTCGATCCAGCCGCCGGTCCCGTTGGGTAGCTTGTACACGTCGTTTCCAGCGGAGAATACGGGGGCGACGTCGACGTGGCCGCCACTCTGGTAGAAGACTCGGATCGCTTGTCCTCGCGTGCCGACCTGCTGGACCGACAGGCCCGCGTACGCGTCGCGGATCCGGTAAATGAAGCTCTTCGAGTCCCACCGGTACTTGTCCCATGCGTTCTTGGAGTTCGAGAAGACCGCGAGCACGTCGATATCGTCAAACGGACGGATGATCGTGCTCTTCTTGGCCGAGCCGATCAGGATGCCCTCCCAATACGGCATGTCGGAAGTGGCCGGGAACTTCTCGAAGAGGCGATCGTCGACTGTCTTCTTGCGGGCCTCGATAATGGAGGTCTTCTGGTAGTCGGTTGCGGTGAGGTCTCCGAGGAACTGTGTGAAGGCCTGCGCCGTGGTGAGCGTCACTGCTTGCTGTCCTTCCGTCGAGCGGTCGTCCCGATTGTCTCGGCCGACTCTGACATTTCCGTCTCGTTGCCTTTGCGGAGCAGCCAGTACAGCCAGTCGGGAACCAATGGCGCATCGCGACGAAGCGCGAACAACTGGGACTGCCACGCCACCAGCTGCTCCGGGCGGATCAGTTGTGTGACGTCAGCGTTGATCGCGTCCTGAATCTCGTTCGCGAGCGCCTCCTGCTCGCGGGAGGCGGTGCGGACTTGTACGAACCCGTCCCAGGCGTCGACGAGCGGAGGCAGCACCGGGATAGCGACTGCGAGAAGGAAGGTTTCGAGGCTGAACCCGAAGCTCAACGCGATCACCACCGCGGCGACTGCCCAAGTGACCAGGAGCGATAGCCAGAGTGACGCGTGCCGCTGCATCAGACGTCGGCTGTACGCGGCGTTGCCTCTCTGCGCGATCGCGATCGCGATGCGACCGGGCACGTCGATCTGGATCGGGTACCAATCCCGAAGCTGCTCGACCCTGAACTGCCGATTCCGGTCGCCGCCGCCCATGTTGATCCGGACGATGTCCTCAGGTGGAACCCGTGGTTCCCGTACCGCGATGGTCGGCATCCCGAAGATCGTGGTGTCGAACTGTTCCTGTACCGTCGCACCCGACTTGCACACTTTTAGTGACCCAGGCGGGCGAGCATTTGGGCGACGTCG
>CAZPCM010000092.1:0-10754 GCA_964585085.1 uncultured Propionibacteriaceae bacterium | reverse complement strand
CCCGAAGATCACCGTGGTGCTGCGCAAGGCCTACGGCGGCGCCTACATCGCGATGGCCTGCCGCGACCTCGGCGCGGACAAGGTCTTCGCCTGGCCGACCGCCGAGATCGCCGTGATGGGTGCCGAAGGTGCGGCCTCGATCGTGTTCAAGCGCGAGATCGACGCGGCCGAGGACCCGGTCGCCCTCCGCGAGGAACTGGTCGAGGAGTATCGGGAGACCTTCTCCACGCCGTTCATGGCCGCCTCCCGTGGCCTGGTCGACGACATCCTCGATCCCGGTGATACCCGTCGCAAGGTGGCCATGGCGTTGGAGTTGCTCATCGCCAAGCGTGAGCTTCGCCCCGCCAAGAAGCACGGTCTGATCCCGGTCTAGGAGGCTGTGATGTCGCAACAAGACGCCGACCTGCAGGCGCTGGTCGAGTCGCTGCTGAAGCGGATCGACGGCCTGGAGATCAAGGTCAAGCAACTGGAGCTGTATCACCAGGATGTCTCCGAGGAGACCATGGTCGCCATCGCGGCTGCGGTGGCCGCTTACCTCGGGCATCGGGCCAAGCGCCGGCAGGCCCACTTCACGACCAGCAGCGGCTGGACGACGAGTACCCGCCGGCTGCAGCACGTCCATCAACCGCTGCACCTGCGCTGATCCTGCGTGGAAGGAACGAAATGAAACTGAAAGTGACCGTCAACGGGATCGCCTACGAGATCGATGTCGAGGTCGAGGAGCAGGAGCGGCAGGTCATGGGACCGATCGTCGTGACCAGTGCTGCCAGCAGCACGGTGGCGGCTCCCACCACCGCCTCGGTGAAGGGCGCCTCGGCCAATGCGGTCGTGGCGCCGCTGGCCGGCTCGGTGGCCCGGATCCTGGTCGAGGAGGGCCAGGAGATCGCCGAGGGCGAGGTTCTGCTCGTGCTCGAGGCCATGAAGATGGAGACCGAGATCACCGCGCCGCACGCCGGCAAGGTGGTTCGGATCCTGGTCGAGAAGGGCACGGCTGTCCAGGGTGGCGAAGGGCTCATCGAGCTCGGCTGACCCGGTCGGGACGCACTCATGCGGAACGGCCCGTCCCTTGCGGGGCGGGCCGTTCCGCGTCGCACGGCTCAGTCCAGGATGCGGTGCACCTTGTGCTGGGCGGCCTGGGCGCGCGGTCGGATCACGATCCGGTCGATGTTGACATGGGCCGGACGGGTGGCCATCCAGGTGATCGCGTCGGCGATGTCGTCGGCCACCAGCGGCTCGGCGACCCCGGCGTACACCGCGTCGGCTCTGCCCTGGTCACCGGCGAAGCGGACCAGGGAGAACTCGTCGGTGCGAACCATGCCGGGGGAGATCTCGCAGACCCGGATGGGGCGGTCATACAGCTCCAGTCGCATCGCCAGGGCGATCGACCGCTCGGCGGCCTTAACCCCGCAATACCCGGCCGCTCCTTCGTAGGCCAGGTCGGCGGCGGTCGAGGTGACGAAGACCACAGTCCCGTGGGAGGCGTCCAAGGCCGGCAGCAATGCTTTGGTGACCCGCGCAGAGCCGAGGACGTTGATCTGGTACATGGCGTCCCAGGCCGCAAGGTCCGCAGCCGCGACGTCCTCCAGCCCGATCGCGCCGCCGGCATTGTTCACCAGGACGTCGCACCGGTCGCCGACAGCGGACGCGAGCGCGTCCACGTCGTCGTCGGAGGTGACGTCGCAGATCACGGCAAGTCCGCCGATCTCGGCGGCCAGCGCCCTGATCCGTTCGGCCCGGCGGGCCGCGCAGACGACTCGGTACCCTTCGGCGGCGAGCCGCCGTGCGGTGGCCGCCCCGATCCCACTGCTCGCGCCGGTGACAACGGCGACAGGTGATTCGCTCATGGGCCGATTCTGCCAGTGACCGCGATCCGCCGGTGGGCTGGAATCGCCGCCGCTAGGCTCGGGCCCATGAGTGCCACACTGATCCTGCTCCGTCACGGCGAGAGCGAATGGAATGCCAAGAACCTGTTCACCGGCTGGGTGGACGTCGACATCAACGAGAAGGGCGTTGGCGAAGCCAAGCGCGGCGCTCAGTTGCTCAAGGACGAGAACCTCCTTCCAGACGTGGTGCACACCTCTGTGCTGCGGCGCGCGATCCACACCGCCTACCTGGCGCTGGACGGCTGCGACCGGCACTGGATCCCCGTCCGGCGGTCCTGGCGCCTCAACGAGCGTCACTACGGCGACCTCCAGGGCAAGGACAAGGCCCAGACGCTGGAACAGTACGGCGAGGAGAAGTTCATGCTCTGGCGCCGCTCCTATGACACCCCGCCTCCGGAGATCGCCGCGGACAACGAGTACACCCAGCTGGACGACCCGCGCTACGCCTTCCTGCCCACCGAGGCCCGCCCGTTGACCGAGTGCCTCAAAGACGTGGTGATCAGGATGCTGCCGTACTGGTACGACTCCATCGTCCCCGACCTTCGGGACGGCAGGACCACGCTGATCGCCGCGCACGGCAACTCGCTCCGCGCGCTGGTCAAGCACCTGGACGGGATCAGCGATGCCGACATCGCCGGCCTCAACATCCCGACTGGCATCCCGCTGCTGTACGAACTCGACGACGATCTCAAGCCGGTGACCCGCGGTGGCCGCTACCTCGATCCGGAGGCCGCCGCGGCCGCGATCGAAGCGGTCAAGAACCAGGGCAAGAAGAAGAAGTAGGCCGGGCACCGCGAAGGTCTCCCGACCCGGGCGGTCGGGAGACCTTCAGCGCGTCCGGGGTTCAGTCCGGGTCCGTGCTGCCGACGGGCTCAGGCGATCGTCCAGTTCTCGCCCGCCGGCGTCGTCCCGGTGATCACGTAGATGACCCGGGAAGCCATGATCACCGCGTGGTCGGCGATCCGCTCGTAGTAGCGGCCGAGCAGGGCCACGTCGACTGCGGCCTCGACCGAATACGGCCATTCCTTGCCCATGAGCACCCGGAACTGGCCTCTGCGGAGTTCGTCCATCTCCTCGTCGCTGTCGGCAAGCTTGCCGGCGTCGTGGGCATTCCGTTCCTGAAGCGCCCGCCCTGCGGTCTCCACCATCTCCTGTGCGACGCGCGCCATCATCTGGAAGTTCGGGACCAGCGTCCAGGGCACCGCCTTCTCCGGATAGCGCAGCCTGGCGATCTTGGCGACGTGCGCGGCCAGATCCCCCATCCGGGCCAGGTCGGCAACCATGCGCATGGCGGCGACGATGGTGCGCAGCTCGCCGGCGACGGGGGCCTGACGGGCCAGGAGGGTGAAGCAGCGGGCCTCGAGGTCGTCGTGCATCCTGTCCAAGGTCGCGTCCTCGGAGATCACCTGCTCGGCGATGGTCAGATCCGCCTCCAGCAGAGCCTGGGTAGCGAGCCGGACGGCCTGCTGGACCTGCTGGTTCATGTTGACCAGGTCGTCGATGACACTGTCCAGGCTCTCGTGGTAGCTCTCTCGCATCCTGCTCCTTGTGCCGGGGTCGGTTACAGCCGCCAATACCCTAGGACGCCCAGGTGGCCAGACGCGGCGTGACGGCGAACTCAGGGTGAACACTCGATGAATCCTCCGCCGGCCATCCCCGTGCGGGGCGTGGTGTCCGGCCGGGAGGTTAGCATCACAATGTGAACCCGATTGCGCTGGCGCTGTTCGCTGCCGTCGTCGGCGCAGTGATCGGGGCGGCCGCGATGGTGATGGCCAGCCATGGACGCCGGCCTGTCGAACCGGGGGATCGCAGGGAGGTGGGCAGCCTCGCCGTCGCCGTTCGGGCCCTGCACACCACCGCCGCGCTCGTCGGAGAGCATGACGAGGTGTTGGCCGCCAGTTCCCAGGCCGAGTCGACCGGGTTCGTCCGCGGCACGCGGCTGACCCACACGGCAGTGCTGGAGGCCGTCCGCAACGCCCGCCGCGAAGGACGCGGCCTCGAACTCGAGTTGGCCCTCCCCCGGGGTACCGGCATGGAGCCGTTGGTGCTGGCCGTCCACGTCGAGCCTCTCGCCGAGCATCTGCTGGTGCTGGCAGACGACGCGTCCGCCCAGCGGCGGTTCGACGCCACTCGTCGGGATTTCGTCGCCAACATCACCCACGAGCTGAAGACCCCGATCGGGGCCATCGCGCTGATGGCCGAGGCGGTCTCCGGAGCCGCGGATGACGTGGAGGCGGTCCGGCGCTTCGCCGGCAAGATCGGTGCCGAAGCGGCTCGGCTGGATGATCTGGTCAGCCAGATCATCACCTTGTCGCAACTGCAGTCTCAGGAGCCTCTCGCCGCCGCCACCCCCGTCGACCTCGTCGAGGTCGTGCAGGACTCGCTGAGCGCCGCCCGGCACCTCGCCGACGCACGAGCCGCCAGTCTGGCGATGACCTCAGACGGGCCCTGCTGGGTGTTCGGCGACCCGCGTCAACTGGCGATGGCGATCGGCAATCTCGTCGAGAACGCGATCGCCTACTCCGAGCCGGGGGCACGCGTGGCTGTGTCGTTGCGCAGGATCAGCAGCGGGGAGGACGAGTTGGCCCAGGTCAGCGTCTCCGACAACGGCATCGGCATCGCTGCCGACGACCTGCCGCGGGTGTTCGAGCGCTTCTTCCGCGTCGACTACGGACGCAGCCGGGCCACCGGCGGCACGGGACTGGGCCTGTCCATCGTGAAGCACGTCGCCGAGGCCCACGGCGGCGGCGTCACCGCCTGGAGCAAGGTGGGCAGCGGGTCTACCTTCACGATCACCCTGCCGGCCTGCGACGAACCGAGAACGGAGGGCCGCCCATGACCCGCGTGCTGATCATCGAGGATGAGCAGAGCTACCGCGAGACCCTGGAGTTCCTCCTCACCCGGGAGGGCTTCCAAGTCGCCACCGCCGCCGACGGGACGGCCGGTCTGGCCGCCTTCGAACGCGCCGGCGCCGACCTGATCCTGCTCGACCTGATGATGCCTGGCATGAGCGGGACGGACGTGTGCCGACGGATCCGGGCCGCCAGCAGCGTCCCGATCATCATGGTCACGGCGCGCGACTCCGAGATCGACACCGTCGTCGGGCTGGAGTTGGGTGCCGACGACTACGTCAGCAAGCCGTTCAGTCAGCGTGAGCTGGTCGCCCGGATGCGTGCCGTGCTGCGTCGCCGCGGCGACCGGGAGGAACCGTCGGCGGTCCTCGAGGTCGGCGACGTGCGACTCGACGCCGACCGGCACGAGGTCACCGTCCGTGGCGAGCCGGTGAAGCTGGCGTTGAAGGAGTTCGAACTCCTCGAAGTCCTGCTCGCCAACGCCGGGCGGGTGATGACCCGGGGGCAACTGATCGACCGGGTGTGGGGCATGGATTACGTCGGGGACACCAAGACCCTCGACGTCCACGTCAAGCGGCTGCGCGCCAAGATCGAACGCGATCCGGCCAACCCGGCGTTGTTGACCACCGTCCGCGGGCTGGGATACCGCGTCGAGGCCTGAGATCGGCTCGACCCGCCGCGCCGGGGTCGAGTGTTCACCCGTCGTTCACCTGTGGCGGGGCGACTCGTCACCTGCGGCTCGTAGCGTCGTTGACGAGCGAGAACGCTCGCAGGACAACGAAAGGAAACCCGTGAAGATCACCTCGTTCGGCGGCGCTGTCGCCCTGGCCGCGACTCTCGCGCTGACCGGGTGTGCCGCCAATGAAGGAGCTTCGAGTTCCTCGACGGCCGCCGCGTCCACGCTGGCGGGCAAGGGCTCCTCGGCCATGGCGGCGGCCCAGCAGAAGTGGATCGCCGACTACCAGTCGAAGAACCCCGGCGTCACCATCAACTACTCACCGGACGGCTCCGGCGCGGGCCGCGACGGCTTCATCAGCGGCGCCGTGGCGTTCGCCGGCTCCGACCGCGCCTTCAACGACTCCGAGATGGGCGCGGGCAAGTTCGGCAAGTGCGCCAGGGACTCCAGCGCCCTCAACCTGCCCGTCTACATCTCCCCGATCGCCGTCATCTTCAAGGTGGACGGGGTCGACTCGCTGAAGCTCGACGCGGCGACGCTGGCCGGCATCTTCGCCGGCAAGATCACCTCCTGGGATGACCCGGCCATCGCCAAGCTCAACCCCGGCGTGACGTTCCCGAAGGCCAACATCACCGCCGTCCATCGCTCCGACGATTCCGGCACCAGCCAGAACTTCACCGACTACCTGGCGCAGGCCGCGCCGTCGGTGTGGACCGAGGCTCCGTCGGGCACCTGGCCAGCGGCGTACGCCGGCGAGGCCGCCAAGGGCACGTCCGGTGTGGTGGACGCGGTCAGCTCCGGGATGAACACCATCGGCTACGCCGATGAGTCGCAGGCCGGCTCGCTCGGCAAGGCTGAACTGAAGGTGGGCTCCGAGTTCCTCAAGCCGACCGCCGAGGCGGCCGCCAAGATCGTGGACGCCTCCCAGCAGGTGCCCGGTCGCGCCACGCACGACCTCGCGCTGAACCTGAACCGCAAGGCCGCCGGTGTCTACCCCGCCGTCCTGGTCTCCTACGCCCTGGTCTGCGAGAAGTACGCCAACGCCGGTGATGCGGCGCTGGTCAAGGGTTACCTTGGCTATGTGGCCTCGGCGGACGGCCAGGCGGCTGCCCAGCAGGCCGCCGGCAGTGCCCCGCTGTCGAAGGCCATGCAGGAGAAGGTGGCCGCGGCGATCGCGTCCATCTCCTGACCGACAACCGGCGGCGGGTCCGGCGCACGAGCAGCGCCGGGCCCGCCTCCATGCCAGCACTGGAGCCGCCCTCGTGACTTCGACACTCACCGCCCCACCGGACGCTCCGGCGTCCGATGCGCTGCGTCCGCGCGTCCGCCGAATCGGGGACGCAGTGTTCCGCGGCATCTCCACCGGGTCCGGGGTGACCATCATGGTGATCCTCGCCCTGGTCAGCCTGTTCCTGATCGCCCAGGCCTTCCCGGCACTGGTCGCCACGCCCGAGGAGTTGAAATCCCGCGGCTACGGCGAGTTGTGGTCCTGGGTGCTGCCCTACGCGTTCGGGACGGTCTGGGCGGCGTCCTGGGCCTTGGTGCTCGCGGTCCCGGTCTCGATCGGGGTTGCGCTGTTCATCACGCACTACGCCCCCCGACGGTTGTCCCGGACGCTGGGCATCGTCGTCGACCTGCTGGCCGCCGTCCCCTCGGTGGTCTTCGGCCTGTGGGGTTCGATGACCCTCGCCCCTGCGATGCTGCCGCTGTACCTGTGGCTGAACACGTACCTCGGCTTCATCCCGATCTTCGGTGGACGACCGTCCGGCACCGGCCGCACGCTGCTCACCGCCGCGCTGGTACTCGCGGTGATGATCCTGCCGATCATCACTTCGCTGACGCGCGAGGTGTTCCTGCAGACCCCCAGGCTGCATGAGGAGGCTGCGCTGGCGCTCGGCGCCACACGTTGGGAGATGATCCGGCTCGCTGTGCTGCCGTACGGTCGCCCCGGCATCATCTCGGCGGTGATGCTCGGCCTGGGTCGAGCCCTGGGTGAGACCATGGCGGTCGCGATGGTCCTCTCCGGTGCTCAGGTCATCACCATCCAGGTCCTGACTTCGCAGAATCCCAACACGATCGCTGCTGTGATCGCCCAGAACTTCCCCGAGGCCTCCGGGCTGCGGATCCACCAGCTGATCGCGGGCGGCTTGGCGTTGTTCGTGATCACCCTGGCGGTGAACTCGGTGGCCCGGTGGGTCATCAGCCGCCGCCGCGAATTCGCAGGAGCGGCCGGATGAGCGCCATCACCAAAGCCGACGTCCTCAGCAGCGGACGGTTGGCACGCTGGACGCCCTGGGCGGTCGCGGCAGTCTCGCTCGCGGTGACCGCGGTCGGACTGTGGACGGCGTCGGGGACGATCAACACCGCAGCGACGCTCGCCCTCGGATTCGTCCTCTACGTGGCGGCCATGCACGTCGTGGCCACGCTCGTGGAGGGCTCCCGCCGCGCGGTCGACCGGTTGGCCACGCACCTGGTGTACCTGGCCTTCTTCTTGGCCGTGCTGCCGCTGGTCTCGCTCGGGATCGACACCCTGGCCAACGGGCTGGCCAGGATGGACCTCACGTTCTTCACCTACTCGATGCGGAACGTTGTCGGTCAGGGCGGCGGCGCCGTCCATGCGCTCATCGGGACGCTCTACGTCACCGGGATCGCCACCGCGGTGTCGGTGCCCGTCGGGCTGTTCACCGCGATCTACCTCGCCGAGTACGGACGCGGCGCCCTGGCCCGGGCCATCACCTTCCTGGTGGACGTGATGACCGGTATCCCCTCGATCGTGGCCGGCCTGTTCGCCTACGCTCTGATGACCGCGCTGTTCGGTCCGGGCACGGTGAACGGATTGGCCGGGGCCATCGCCCTCTCGGTGCTGATGATCCCGATCGTGGTGCGGGCCACCGAGGAACTGCTGCGCCTGGTGCCGCAGGACCTCCGCGAGGCGTCGCTGGCCCTGGGAGTGCCACGCTGGCGCACGATCGTCAAGGTGGTCCTGCCGACGGCAGCGTCCGGAATCGTCTCGGGTGTGATCCTCGCGATCGCCCGGATCATCGGGGAGACCGCTCCCTTGATGATCGCCGCCGGATTCACCGCCAGCCTGAACAACAACCCGACCGCCAACCCGATGATGACCCTCCCCGTGTTCGTCTTCGACCAGTACGCCCACCCTGGCATCGACCGAGCGGCGTACTCCGACCGTGCTTGGGCCGGGGCGCTGACCCTGATCCTGATCGTGATGGTGCTCAACCTGATCGGTCGCCTCATCGCCGCCCGTTTCGGCGGCAAGTCCCGCCGCTGAATTCGCGAGGAGAATGATGTCGAAACGCATCGAAACGAAGGACCTCAACGTCTACTACGGCAGCTTCCGCGCCGTCGAAGGGGTCTCGATGGTGATCGAGCCCCGATCGATCACCGCCCTGATCGGCCCGTCCGGCTGCGGCAAGTCGACTTTCCTGCGCACGCTCAACCGCATGCACGAGGTCACCGACGGCGCCCGGGTGGAGGGCGAAGTGCTCCTGGACGGGGAGGACCTTTACGGTGCCGGGGTCGACCCGGTGCTGGTCCGCCGGCAGGTCGGCATGGTGTTCCAGCGTCCCAACCCCTTCCCGACCATGTCGATCAAGCAGAACGTGCTGGCCGGCCACCGTCTGAACAACCGCCGGATGCCGGTGAGCGAGGCGGACGCGCTCGCCGAACACGCCCTGCGTGGAGCCAACCTGTGGGACGAGGTCAAGCACCGGCTGGACCGTCCGGGGGCAGGCCTGTCGGGTGGTCAGCAGCAGCGCTTGTGCATTGCCCGTGCGATCGCGATGGAGCCTGAGATCCTGCTGATGGACGAGCCGTGCTCGGCCCTCGACCCGATCTCGACGCTGGCCATCGAGGACCTGATGCAGCAGTTGAAGGAGTCGTACACGATCGTGATCGTGACCCACAACATGCAGCAGGCGGCCCGGGTCTCCGACGAGACCGCGTTCTTCACCATCGCCGGCACCGGGTCGCCGGGACGGCTGATCGAGATGGGCCCGACGGAGAAGATCTTCTCCACCCCGGATGAGAAGTCGACCGAGGACTACATCACCGGCCGGTTCGGCTGACCGGGCCTGCCGCGTTCCGCGTCCGTTTCGGCGGGGATCGCGGCAAGTCACGGCCCTTGTCGGCGTGTCGAATGTCCCCGCGTCTGCTGCGGCCGGGATCGAGCGCTCGGCGTCGCACGGGCGCACCGCCTGTGGAGGCGGCGGCGGCGGACGTGGACATCTCGCGTGGACATCTCGCGCGCCGCAGCCCGGTCCGGGCCGTCCCCCACTCCGGCTAGGGTGTGGCGGTGACCGACATCACGGTGTTCTCCGGACACGCCCATCGCGAGTTCGCCCAGGAGATGTGCGACATCCTCGGCATCGAAGTCTCGGCGTCCCGGCTCTCCCGCTTCTCCAATGACTGCCTCCAGGTGCAACTGCGCGCGAACTGTCGGCGACGTGATGTCTACATCGTCCAGCCGCTGGTCCCCCCGGTCCAGGACAACCTGATGGAACTGCTGATGATGGTGGACGCGGCGCGCGGCGCGTCCGCCTCCCACGTCACTGTGGTCATGCCGCACTACGCCTACGCACGTTCGGACAAGAAGGACGCGCCGCGGATCTCCATCGGCGGGCGGCTGGTTGCCGACCTCCTGCATACCGCCGGAGCCACCCGCGTCCTGACCATGGCGCTGCACGCCGAGCAGGTCCACGGCTTCTTCTCCATGCCGGTCGACCATCTGACTGCCCTGCCGGTGCTGGCCAGGCATTACCGCAACCGTGACCTTTCCAACGCCGTCGTGGTCTCGCCCGACTTCGGAAATGCCAAGGACGCCACGCGGTTCGCTCGGATGCTCGGGGTCCCGATGGCGGCCGGCTCGAAGCAGCGCCTGGCCGACGACACCGTGGTCATCGACGCCATCGTGGGCGACGTCGCCGGCAAGGACGCCATCGTGCTCGACGACGAGATCGCCACCGCCGGCTCGATCGTGCAACTGGTACAAGCGATCCGCGCGTACGGGGTCAACTCCATCTCAGTGGCCTGCACCCACGGGTTGTTCACCGGACGGGCCATCGAGCGGCTCAAGGCCGAGCCGGACATCGCCGAGATCGTCACCACCAACACGGTGCCGCCGCCGGTGGGGCTGCCGAACCTGACGGTGGCATCGGTGGCGCCACTGTTCGCAGAGGCCGTCCGCCGCATCAACTGTGGCGAGTCGGTCTCCAGCCTCTTCTCCAGCGAGGACACTTACGGCTGAGCCGGGCGCCGGCCGAGTCTGGAACGACGGCTGAGCTTGACGAAGCTTCGCTCGCCCACGACGGCTGAGCTTGACGAAGC
>CAZPCM010000091.1:0-11051 GCA_964585085.1 uncultured Propionibacteriaceae bacterium | reverse complement strand
CCCGCGCAGCAGGCTGCGCCGCGTCCGGCGGAGGCCCCACCCGCGCAGCAGGCTGTGACTCAACTGGAACCGGCGCTGACCTCGATCGAACCGATGCTAGCCACCCTGGCTCGGCCCGCCGACATCGGAGAGGAGTCCGGTTGGGCCTTCGAGATGAAATGGGACGGCATCCGGGTCGTCGCTCTGCTGGACGCCGGACGCGTCAGGCTGGTCAGCCGCGGCGGACGCGACGAAACCGAGCGCTACCCGGAGCTGGTGGCGGAGTTGGCCGGGTTGCCCTGCCGGAAGGCGGTGTTGGACGGGGAGGTCGTCGTCCTCGACGAAACCGGAGTGCCGAGCTTCGCCCGGCTCCAGCCCCGGATCAACCTCACCAGATCCACCGACATCGCCGAGGCCGTCCGTCGGGCCCCGGCGCGACTGATGCTGTTCGACCTGCTGCACCTGGACTCGGAGTCGCTGCTGAGGCAGCCGTACCTGCTGCGGCGGGAGGCGCTGGAACGGGTCATCGGTTCCGGTGGTCCCCTGCTCCAGGTGCCACCGGCGTTCGACGGCGACCTCGCTGCAGCGCTCGAGGCGAGCGCGGCGTTCCGGCTGGAAGGCGTCGTCGCCAAGCGAATCGACTCGGCCTACCTGCCCGGCCAGCGGGCGCGCACGTGGCTCAAGATCAAACACCGTCGCACGCAGGCGGTCATCGTGGGCGGCTGGCGCCCAGGCCAGGGCCACCGCGCGCGCGGCCTCGGCTCACTCCTTCTCGGCATCCCCGGTCCGGACGGGCTGGGTTACGTCGGCCGGGTCGGCTCCGGCTTCAGCGAAGCCGCGCTCGCCGAGGCTGAGCGGCTGCTCGGGCCACTTGCCCGCGCGACAAGCCCGTTCGTGGACGTCCCGAGCCAGGACGCCCGCGAGGCGCGCTGGGTGGAGCCGTCCCTGGTCGGTGAGGTCTTCTTCACCGAGGTCACCGGGTCGGGACGGCTCCGCCACCCCGTCTGGCGGGGCTGGCGGCCCGACACCCCGCCGGGCCGGGTCGCCTGGGAGTAGGGCTCAGGCCGCCCAGCGCTGCCGCGGCCAGCCGTTCGTCGCAACGATGAGTCCCTCGGTATGAGCGAGGCGGGCAGGCAGTTCGCGCTGGGTGAGCCAGCGCGGGGCTTCGTCTGCGAGGACCACCGCCGCGGTACTGGCGGCGTTCGCCCGCTCACAGGAGCGGGCCGCCACGCTCACCGCCCGCCAGACCGGCGCCGCGCTGCGTCCGGTTCGGGGGTCGACGATGTGGTGAGACCGGCCCTCGGCGGTCGCCCACGTTCGGACCACCGTGGAGGAGGTGGCCAGACCGCCCGGCCAGGTCATCGCGATGATCGGACGCTCCGCGGCCTGCTGCCCGCCGTCGTCGATCTCGATCTGCCAGCCTCCGGCGGGGATCGGTCCGCGGACGGCGATATCGCCACCGAGGTTGACCAGTACCCCAGTCCCCAGTTCCTGCTGGCACGTGTCGGCGATCCAGTCCGCCGTCCACGCCTTGGCGCTGGCACCGAGGTCGAGGTGGACGCCGTGCGGGATGGCGACCGTCCGCCGGTGGACGTCGAGGTCGATCCGGCGCCAGCCCGGGACCCGGGCGTGCTTGAGGGCCGCCGCGCCCCGCGCCTGGACCTGCGTCAGGTCCGCGTCGTAGCCCAGCCCGCGCAAGGCGGCGCCGATCGTGGGGTCGACGAGGCCGCGAGTGGACGCGGCCGTCCGCATCGCCGCGTCCAGGAGCTCGGTCAACAGAGGGCTGATCGGCACCGGCCGTCCGTGGGCAAGGGACTCCAGTTCGGAGTCGGTACGGAAGCGGGAACACGCCTGGTCCACCGCCTGCACCTGGTCCCGGGCGAGCTCGGCGGCGGCAGGCAGCGCGTCGTCGTCGACGGTGAGGATCTCGCACCACGTGCCGATCGCGTCCCAGCGGGCGATGGCGACCATCAGGAGCCCCCCGAGCGCGTGTGAGCGTTGCCGTTGCCCTGACCCACGGGCGATTCCTCAGGCAGGGACGGACCGGCGCCCGTCGAGGCGGAGGCGATCACCGAGTCGCCGGTGATCGTCCTGGTCGTTGTGACCACTGGGGTCTCGCTCGCCTGGCCGGCCAAGGTGAACCAGCCGGCCACTCCGCCGAGGGTCGTCGCGCCGAGGAGCCCGATGCTCAGGCCGGCCGCTCTGAGTCCGCGGATGCTGCGGCCGCCGCGCGGGGCAGCGCCGTCGGGGCTGGTCGCGCCCGACGTTGTGGGTGTGCTCATGCGGCCAACCTGCCGGGCGGAACTGTGTCTGGGCTGTGCGTCCGATGCGGTCGTGTCCTGAAGAGACTGTGAGCCGATCGTCGGCGTGCGCCGCCGCGGACGGCGCCCCAACACCTCAAGGGCTTGCTGGCAGGGTCGTCCCGATCAGCTCAGCTCGCGGGGACGCCGGTCTCCAGATTGAGGATGTTGCCGTCGGGATCTGTGAACCACACGGCCCGGTAGCTCCCTGCGAACGTGGCGACTCCGTCGTCCCAGGTGATCCCGTCCATGTCGAAGGTCTGGAACGTGACTCCCTTACTGCGCAAGGCGGCGACTTCGGACGCGAAAGCGTCCTCGGGGACCTGAAAGGACATCGCAGTGGCCTTGTTGGTGCCGGCGTAGGACGACGTGTACACCAGGAACCCGCCGGTTCCGGCCGGGTAGAGGATGCCGTCCGGGGCATCCCCCTTGGGTGCTACTCCGAGCACCCCTTCGTAGAAGTCCCGTGCGCGCTGGAGGTCGGTGACGGCCAGCGTGGGGATCGGGGCAAAGTCGGCGAGCATGACACCCTCCTCGCGGGACCGGGCGAGGGTCGTCCGGTCGGCGATTCCAGGCTAGGACCCTCGGCGCGGCGGCCCCATGCGTCGTTATGCGTACGGCCCGCTTCAGTTGTCCGCGGCGTGAGCACCGGGTCCGCCCGTGTTCCGGTCCGTGGGGTCGGACGCCGCTCGCTCGCGTCGGGCGAGGAACACGAACGGGACGGCCACCGCCTGGATCAGGGCTGCGGCCAGGTAGGACGCCGGGTAGCCGGAGGTGTCGGCGACCCGTCCCAGGGTGGGCTGGACGACGACGCCTCCGGCCGAACCCATCAGGGAGTCGAAGGAGAGCACGGTCGCCCGCTGCTCGGCCCCGATGACTCCGTTGAGGTACGACTGGCGCAGCGGTCCGGTCGCGGCCGACGCCAGCGACCAGGCCGCGACAAGCGCCAGAGCCGCCGCCAGGCTCGTGCTGAAGCCGACCATGGCCAGCAGCGCGGCCCCGGCCAGGCCCGCTATAAGCAGGGCATCGGTGCGCCGGCGCACCCGGCCCAACACCCAGGGCGCCAGCAGACCGCCGAGGATCTGGGCGGCGGCGACCAGCGCGGCGGCCAGCCCGGCGATGCTGTACGCGTCCGGCTGGCCGTAGAGCTGCAGAAGGAACGGCTGCAGAGCGTAGAAGACGTAGATCCCAGTTCCCGCGGTGAACGGCGCCGCCAGCATCAGCCAGCGGACCGGAGGGTTCTTCAGCCCGGCCTCGACGGCCCCCGAGAGCACCCGTGCGATCGCCTCCCGGGGACGGGCGTGCGTCGTCGGGGTGAAGCCACGATCATGCATGAACCGCCAAGCGACCACCACGGTGAGCCCCAGCAGTCCGGTCCGGACGAGATAGGGGACAGCGAGGTCGCTGACCTGCGCGATCAGGCCTCCGAGAACCGATCCGATGAGCATCGCCCAGCCGCCGACGACCTGCGCACGGCCGAACACGCTCTCCAGGCTTCCGGTATAGCCGGCCTCGCGGAGGGCGTCGACCAGCCAGGCCTCGGTGGCGCCGGACAGGAAGGAGAACCCCAGACCGATCAGCATCGACGCGATCGCCCAGCCCCACAGCGGAGCGCGCAGGTTCCACATCCACAGGTAGAGCAGCGTCGACAGCAGCAGCGTGCCCGTCCCCAGCAGGAACGAGAACCGTCGTCCGCGGGTGTCGGCGACCACCCCGGTCGGCACTTCGAAGAGCACCAGGCCCAGGGTGTAGAAGGCGTTGGCCCCGAAGGCCTGTTCGTTGCTGAGCCCGGCGTCGAGCAGGAAGAGGGTGTTGACCCCCCAGATGAAGGACGCGGCCAGCGTCGTCAGCAACGTCAGCGTCAGGTAGACCCGCTGGACGCCACGCACCCGATCGTTCATGCGTCAGGCCAGGGCTGCCGCACACGGGCTATCAGGCCGCCCCCCGGAGCACCTCCAGGCTCGCCTCCAACGCCGCCGTCACCTCGCCGGCCAACGCGCCCATGGCCGGATTCTCGGTCAGCGTGACCAGGGTCTGCGGGTTGATCGCCTCGACCACGGTGAGTTCGCCGACCCGCCGGACGACCACGTTGCACGGCAGCAGCAACCCGATGGAATGCTCGATCTGCAAGGCACGATGCGCGAACCGCGGGTTGCAGGCACCGAGGATGAGCTGCTCCTCGATCTCCACGCCGATCTTGTTCCGCAGGGTTTGGCGCAGGTCGATCTCGCTCACGATGCCGAACCCGTTGGCCATCAGGGCGTTCTTGGTCATCGAGACCACTTCGTCGAAGGGACGTTCCAGGTCGATGCTCAGTGCGTAGCTCATTGCGGTCCTCCTTGACAGCGGTGAGGTCAGTGCTGGGTGACCATTGTGGCCGACGGCTCTGACAGTTCGTCGAGCTCCTGCGGACCATCGTGTCCCGGCTCGGGTCGAGGATCTCCGGCCCGCGCAGCGAGAAGGGCCGAACACCACAGGATGGTGCCCGCCAGCATCGAGTACCCAGCGGCCACGAAGATCTGGCGCGGCTCGGCCCCGGTGAACTGGCCGACGATCAACTGGCCCATGACAAGTTCGCTCGCCAACAGCACCCCGAGCAGGGCGGCGTGCCAGCGCAGGGACGGCCGGCGCCAACCCAGGGCGATCACCGCGAGCAGCAGTCCGGCTGCAGCGATCCCGACCGCGATGCGCAGCATCTGGACCGCGGGGAGGCTGTCGGAGTCGACCACCCGCCACACCGGCCACCCCAGACACCGGACGAAGGAGCCCTGCGTGGCCACGATGATGCCCAGCAGATGCATGCCGATCACGGTGGCCACTGCCGTCCAGGCGAGCCGGCTCAGGCGGGTGCCGTGCACCAGCGGCGCTCCCGGACGGTACGCGGCCACGCGGACGGCTGCCGTCGCGGTCAGGCACATCGCGGCCAGGGCGGCGGTGACATCGATCAGGCCGAGCACCAGGGGCAGGCTGAACAGCACGATCATCATCCCGAAGACCGCCGAGGAGATCGCGGCGACCAGCGACACCAGGGGCATCCACCGCAGCGGACGGTCCGCCAGCCGGCGTCCGCGCCAGGCGGCGGCCCCCATCAGCAGCAGGGACAGGAAGGCGATCACGCGGTGGAAGAACTCGATCCCCGAGTTGGTCCCCGTCGGGGTGATCTGCCCGACATAGCAGCCCGGCCAGGACGGACAGGCCGCCCCGGACTCGGTGGCGCACACCGCCGATCCCACGGCCACCGCCAGGAAGGTGAACAAAGCCGCGAGCCGGTAGGTCCACCGGGTGAACGAATCGACACTTGTCTCTGCCATGGCCTGTCCTCCTCGACCGCTACGACCTTGCCTGCCGAATCATGCCACCGCGCGGCGCCCGCACCGTTCGGAGTCTCTTTCTGAACCGACCTTTGGCAAGCTGCATGAATTTCGTCGAGGACGAAGAAATCGACACAGCTTGGCGAACGATCCTGGCAGGGAGGCTTCTCCGGACGGGCCTACCATGGTGCGCGATACCACCGCCGCGCACGTGGCCGGCATGAGACGGAGGAATTCCATGGATGCGTTCAGCCGCCGCACGGCCCTGCTCGGGCTGCTCGGGACCGCCGGTGCGGCCGTGGCGGGTTGCTCGGCGCCCGCGTCCCCCACCTCGAGCGCGCCCAGCGCGCCGGCCACGAGCACCTCCGCAACACCGACGCCGACGGCGGACACCCGTCCACGCTGGCCGCTCACCGGCGTGCTGCTCAAGGACGCGTCGGCGGCGGCTCACGCGGCCGTGGCGGTCAAGGTCCCCGACAACAAGAACGAGCATCCACAGGCCGGTCTGGACAAGGCGGACATCGTCTTCGTCGAACTCGACGGCTACCGCGACGCCTCCGGTTACAGCAGCACCCGGCTGATGCCGGTCTTCCATTCGCGGATGCCCGCCGGGGTCGCTCCCGTCCGCTCGATCCGGCCGGTGGACATCCCGCTGCTCAGCCCGGTCAACGCCATCATCGGCAACACCGGAGCCACCGGCTGGGTGCTGAAATACGTGAAGCACTACGGCAAGAACCTCGAAGGCATGCTGTCGTACATGGCGACCAAGGGCACCGGGTCGTACTCGATCGACCCGGCCCGGGTGCGCACCTACATGGGCGTGACGTACTACGACCGCGCGGTCGTCTGCCATCCCAAGGTGCTGGCCAAGCAGACTAAGAAGTTCACCAGCGGGCCGCCCCAGGTCTACTTCCCCTACGCGTCCACCGAAGCCGAGGTGAGCGCGGCCTCGGGCAAGGACGCGCGCACGATCAGCGTCCCCTGGAAGAAGGGCGACACCTACAACATGGGGTACAGCTACGACGAGAAGTCGGGGCGATACCTGCGCAGCATGCCGTGGGGAAAGCACGTGCTGGCCGACGGCACCCGGGTCTCCTGCGACAACGTGCTGGTCATCCGCGCCCGCCAGCGCTACGACAAGATCTACAGCGGCGGCGGCCATGACGAGCCCATTCACGAAATCATCGACGCCCAGGGCAGCTTCTACTACTTCAACGGCGGGCAGTACGTCACGGGCACCTGGACCAAGGGTGCGGTGGACAAGCTGTTCCAGTTCACCCTCGCCGATGGCAGCCCGCTGAAGATGGCCCCGGGCCAGACCTACGTGGAGCTCCCCCAGTACAACGCAAAGGTGCGCATCAAGCCCTGACGCGAACGGCCGGGGCCATTCGGCGAGCCGCGTGCCCCTCAGGCGGGAATCCAGGCCGGACGGATCCGCACGATGGCTGCGCGGCTGGTCATCAGCGCGGGGTGGGGGCCGGCCCGCGGCTCATCCAGGCCACGGTGGCGTCATCCTTGTGTTTGAGCCGAGGGTGGGCCTCCCAGTCCGGGTCCGAGTCCAGGCGGTCGAACGTTGCGTCGACGACTTCACGCGCTCGACCGTCGAAGACAGCTGTGGCAAGTGCGACGACCGATGACTCGACCAAGGGGATGGACGCCACGAAGCCGTCGGTCATCACGGCGATCTGGACGACGCTGGCCAGCGGCCACATTCGATGGAGCCCACGTCCGCTCCAGCGTCCCAGGGTGTCGATGACGCCGTAGCCGCCGGGGGTCGTGTTCTGGCGGCCTCGATGTTCTCGCACGAGGTCGCTCACAAGTGGTCTGGTCAGGCGCAGGGGCACCCCACATTGGCGGGCCAACTCCCGCATGGATTTGAGGACCAAGGCGTCCAGGTCAGAGACCGAATCGTCGTGGATGACCTCGGTTCCTTCGTCCGTGACGACCACTGCGGTGCAATCCCCGAGCGACCAGAGCTCAACGCAGTCGGCCCTTTCGCGGACCACTGTCAAGCAGGCCGTGGGGCGGTCGACGAGGTCCGAGTCTTCGGCTCCGGGGAAGCTGGAGTAGTCGTTGGCCACTTCGCGGACGACCTCATCGATGAGTTCCGGGAGAGACCTGTCATCGAGGACGCGGTCGTGGAGGGCCTTCCCCACGCTGCGGGCGAACCACTCGGCATCTGTTGCTCCAGGTGTGACGTGGGTGGCACTGAGTCCCGAAGCGCCGTCCAGGACAATGACCGCCCCTGGGGAGGAGAAGGCCACATCCTCGTTGATGGGGCCGCCCGAACGACTGAACGACCCATGGCGTGTCAACTGCATTTCACAGCACTCCGATGCTCCCCGCGATCATCGCCGAGCCGAGCGCTGCCACCAGAACCGGGCGCCACAGCTGCCGTCCATCAGTTCTGGCGTTTGCGCCGATGACGATGCCGAATCCGGAGTAGGCGACCAACAACGCACCGAGGAGCACGATGATCAAGCGCGCGGCCTCTCGGAAAGGCTGACCTCCGGCGATCTGCAGGCTGCCGATGGTGAAGCTGATGATGCCGGCGAACAGCCCGATGAACTCGAGGTTCTTCATGGTGGCAGCCTCGACCTGCTGCACCTTCCGATCGATTTCGGCGCCCGCCGCATCCTGTTCGTTCTCCAAGCGGTCGAGCTCCTGGCGAATCTGGATGATGACCCCATAGGACTGGTATTGCGCAATTCGGAGGGCGTAGTCGGGTCGCTCTGAGTTCTCGACGTCTTCCGCCTGCGCAACCAGACGGAAGGCCGTCTTGTAATCCTTGACGATCGAGTGCAAGCGAGCCGCCGTGCAGTAGTACCTCGCGTAGTGGCGATCCAGTTCGATGGCGCGCTCGACGGCTTCGAGGGCAGCATGGACGAGATCTCTCTCGATCCGGTCCCGGTACTTCTGTTCGGTGGACCGCTCCCACACCGTCGCCACGGCATGCGCAAAGAGGTGAACCGGGCCGGCGTTGTCGGGATACCGGTCTCGAAGCGATTGCGCTCGCCGCAACAAGTCCATGCGGTCGAGCAGGCCGACCTCGTACTCCAATTCGAGGAGGATGTAGAGTTCGGCGAACGCAGGTTTGTCCTCGAACTCCGATGTGTAGGCGACGAACAGGTCCCGAAGGCGACTGACATCCCGACGATGCCGATAGAGGACCTGAAGGCACCAGAACGACGCGAACCGCACTTTCGAATCTTCTGTTCGATCCCCGAGGAGCGCGAGTGCGGAGTTCTCCAACGCTGCCAGGTCGGTTATCGGACAGCGGTCCACGAGTCTGGTGACGGTCAACTCGAACTCACGTTCGGTCTCTTCCGGGAGAGCCTCGAGCGTCTGGCGAAGTGCGGTGGCTTCCACGGCGCAATTCTAGGGGCGGTTGACCTGGGGATCTTCCATCGACCGGCTCGGCACGGAGGGGACGATGCGCTCCCGCAGTCGTTCGCCGGTCGGCGTTCCGGCCTCTATCTCCTCAGCGGCCAGCAGCAGACAAGCCTGTAGCGGAAGCGAAACCCCCTGGGTGGCCCCCTCGACGGCAACGATCATGCTAGTGGGCTGATCTCCGACTGCCAGTCGGAGTGGGCGCGTGAGGATTTCGCCGACATAGCGCCGTTCGGCCAGGCCAGGTTCTCGCCCGCGTATCACGGAGGAATCGATTCGAAGGAACGTCACGGCGAAGGCTTCAGGGGACGCGCCTTTGTCCAGCCAGCGCCCGAATCCCAAGAAGTCACTGCACTCGATCTCGTCAGCGCGGACGGAGGCCTCTTCACGAAGCTCTCGCTCGGCTCCGGCAAGCAGCATGTGCCTTACCGGGAAGCCGGTCTGAACAATGTCGACAGGCTCCAGACCGCCAGAGCCACTGGGCGCCAGAGGGCGGGCGAATCGTCCCGGGCCCGTGTTGTGATGCGTCTCCTTGAGGAGGACGAGGCACCCGTCAGTCGTGATCGCGATCGTGTTGACACCGATGCCATTGAAGAGGAGTGAATCGTCCAGATCAACGAGTCGCTCCCTATTCGGATCGAGGTACAGCAACTCCCCATACTCCGGACGCGGCCGTCCGTTCCGCGTCGTCCGCCATCCTGCGAGGTGGTTCGTGCTCAGGTAGTCGGCATAGGAACCCCTCAGGACCTGCATTCCATTGTCGCTCGTGCGCCCCCACCCCAGCATCGCGTCGTCGGTCATCCTGCGGTCTTGGCGCACTCGCTGGAAAACGAAGGCGTCACCGATAGGACGCAGGATCTCAGGCAGGAGGTAGGTCGCTGTTCCGGCGACCTTCAACGAGTCCTCTCGAATCGCCTTGGACATGGTACGGATGACGACGAGTCGGCACTCGCCGAGCGATATGACGCGATCAGAAGGCGACTCGCGGTACTGCTCGATGATTCGCTCCTCGAGGACGGACCGCGCGCCTCGGGGGGAGAAACTCAAAGACCGAACGGCGTTCACTTCGTCACGAACATCACGGACAGCCAGGAGAAGGGCGACCGACCCCAGGACCAGAAGCATGCCCGTGGAGACTGAATCGTCGTGGCCGGCGGAAGCCATCAGGCCGACGCCGGACGCTGAAGCCGACAGCAGTTGCCACCGCCAGGGGGTGAGGATCAGCCGCAGCCTCCACCAGAGGTTACGCATGGTCCGCACGTAGACATCCTCCCACCGGGAGGCGGCTGGGGTGCTTGGGGTCGTCCCGTACGACCGGCCGAGAGGCAGTGGTGCGTGGCGCAGCCCGAAGCTCCGAGGAACGGCCCGTCACGTTGGTCGGGGTGCGATAGGTTCAGATTCCAGGCAGACAACCGTGGCTGAATAACGCTCGGGGGGACAGAGCATGAGCGCCAGGCACAAGACCATCACCCTTGTCGTGGGCATGGCCGTCGCGGCCTGCTCGCTGAGTTCGTGCGGTTCTGGTGCGAGCAAGCAGGGAGAGGTCCCAGCGCCAACGGCAACAGCTACCGCCACAGTCACCGTCGCTGTGACCATGACGTCGTCTCCGGAGGCGAGCCCGGGACCCACCACGTCCGCTCCGACTCGACAGGCCGGCGAGTCAACAACACCCGAACCCACGGAGTCGGAGGAGCCCGAGCCCGAGACGTTCAGGATGCCCAGGCTGGTCGGGAAGAACCTGCAGGACGCGCAGGACCAACTCCAGTCGCTCGGGTCCTACCTGATGGACCAGCAGGACGCCTCGGGCCTTGGCCGTCTCCAGATTCTCGACTCCAACTGGAAGGTCTGCTGGCAGAGGCCCGCCGCCGGGAAGGTCGTGCCGCTGTCCACAATCGTGGTGCTGGCATCGGTCAAGCTCCACGAGCGTTGCCCCTGATGCGGGGTTGTATCAGGCCCGAACGCGCGGCCCCTGGGATTCGTTCGTTGCGCGCGCTGGAGGCAGGCCTGAGATTTCGAGGTTAAAGCCGTAGTCAAAGGCAAGTTGCTGCCGGTGGAGCTAAGGGGACTCGAA
>CAZPCM010000090.1:0-11227 GCA_964585085.1 uncultured Propionibacteriaceae bacterium | reverse complement strand
CCACCCCGGCGGAGTTGTCGATGAAGTCGGTGTTGATGCGTCCGCCGCCCAGGGCGTATTCGACCCGACCGCGCTGCGTCCAGCCGAGGTTTCCGCCTTCCCCCACGCAGCGGGCGCGCACCTCGCCGCCGTTGACCCGGATGCCGTCATTGGCCTTGTCGCCGACCTCGGCGTGGGACTGTGACGAAGCCTTGGCGTAGGTGCCGATTCCCCCGTTCCAGAGCAGATCGACCGGAGCGCGCAGGATCGCCGACATCAGCTCGTTCGGCGGCAGAGCGATCACGTCATCGCCGAGGTCCAGCCTGCGGCGGACTTCCGGGCTGATCGGGACGGACTTCGCGCTCCGCGGATAGACGCCGCCACCGGCCGAGATCAGCGCTGTGTCGTAGTCGTCCCAGCTCGACCGGGGCAGGCCGAACAGCCGAAGGCGTTCTGCGTAGCCCGCCGCGGCATCAGGGTCGGGGTCGAGGAAGATGTGCTGGTGGTTGAACGCAGCCACCAGCCGCAGGTGCCGGGACAGGAGCATCCCGTTGCCGAACACGTCCCCGGACATGTCTCCGATGCCGATGCAGGTGAAGTCCTCGTGCTGGCAGTCGCGCCCCATCTCGACGAAGTGGCGCTTGACCGACTCCCACGCGCCCCTCGCCGTGATGCCCATCTTCTTGTGGTCGTAGCCGGCCGAGCCACCCGAGGCGAAGGCGTCACCGAGCCAGAACCCGCGCTCGAGCGAAATCGCGTTGGCGATGTCGGAGAAGGTTGCCGTGCCCTTGTCCGCCGCGACCACGAGGTACGGATCGTCTCCGTCGTAGCGCAGCACCCGCGGCGGCGGCACCACCGCACCACCGACGATGTTGTCGGTGAGGCCAAGCAGCGAGCCGATGAAGGTTCGGTAGCAGGCGATCCCCTCGGCCAGCCACGCCGCCCGGTCCGCCGTGACGTCGGGAAGCTGCTGCGGCACGAACCCGCCCTTGGCTCCGACGGGTACGATCACCGCGTTCTTGACCAGCTGGGCCTTGACCAGGCCGAGTACTTCGGTGCGGAAGTCCTCCTTCCGGTCCGACCAACGGATCCCGCCCCTGGCCACGGCCCCGAACCTCATGTGAACGCCCTGCACCCGTGGGGAGTACACGAACACCTCGAACGCGGGCCGCGGCTGCGGCAGGAGCGTCAACGCGCCGGGCCGTAGCTTGAAGGCCAGCGCTTCCTGGCCCTCGGCGAACGCGTTGGTGCGCAGCATCGCCTGGATCACTGCCAGGAACATGCGCAGGATGCGGTCCTGGTCGAGGCTGGACACAGCGTCCAGTGCGACTCCGAGTGCGTTGTCGCGTTCGGACAGCGCGGCGGCGCGTGCGTCGGCGGCGAGGTCCGCGTCGGGATCGAATCTGGTCTCGAAGGCGCCGACCAGGCCCGCGGCGATGCCCACGTTGTCGCACAGGGCTTGGGCGAGATAGGCCTGGCTGTAGGGGGTTCCGGCCTGGAGCAGGTAGCGCGAGATCCCGCGCAGCCACGTGACCTGGCGCCATGACAGCGCGGCGGTCAGCACCAGGCGATTGAGCAGATCGGCTTCGCAGTCGCCGCGGTAGGAGGCGGCGAAGGCCTCGACGAAACGGGATCGGGAAGCCTCGTCCCAATCCGCCGAGCCGTGTCCGGGCAGTCGAAGGCCGAAGTCGTAGAGGAGGATCTGCCGGCCGCGCAGGTCCCACACGAACGGTCGCTCATCGCCGACCTCCACCCCGAGCATGGACAGGTGCGGCATCACCTGCGTCAGCGACATGGGACGCAGCGTGAACACCTTGAACCGGACCTGTCCGGCCTCGGCGGAGGCGGGCGTGGAATACAGCTGGAAGCGCAGGTCGTCGCTCGCCGTCAACTGGTTGGCCAGTCTCAGGTCGGCCACGGCGACGTCGGCGGGAAAGGCTGCCTCGTAGGCCTCGCCGAACTCGACGCCCCGTTCCTCGCTGGAGAGGGTGGCCACGGCATCGTTGAATTCGTCCTCCCAGGTCCGGGTGGCCGCTTCGATGCTGCGCTCCAGACCCTTGACGTCAGGCGCTCCGGCGATCCCGGAGGTCTCCCGGGGCAAGGAGACGACGTACCACAGTCGGGCCAGCACTGACTCACTCACCAGGGAGGTGTACTCCAGGGACTCGCCGCCGAAGGCGTCCAGCAGGATGGCCTGCACCTTCAGCCGAACCGCCGTGTTGTACCGGTCCCTGGGCAGGTACACCAGCACCGACCAGAACCTGCCGTAGCGCTCCCGGCGCTGGAACACACGCACCTGACGCCGTTCGGGCAGCGCCGCGACTGCGCTGACGAGCGTGGCGAGCTCGTCGAGGTCGGCTTGGAACAACTCGTCGCGGGGGTATCCGGTGATCACCTGCCACAGCGAGTTCCATCCGAACGAGTGCGGTTCGTAGCCGGACCGGTGCAGCAGCGCCTCGGCCTTGGCGGCGAGCACGGGGATGTGCGCGACCGACTCCGCGTAGGCGGAAGCCGCGAGCAGGCCGAGGAAGCGATGTTCGCCGACCAACCGTCCGTCAGGTCCGTACACCCGGACGCCGAGGTAGTCCAGGAAGGCGGGTCGCTGCACCGGCGAACGCCGGGTGTCCTTCGTCATCACCAGGACGCTTCGCTCCCCAGGCCCGGGCACCGCGTGGAACGACGTGTCATCACCGGCAGACCCGCGCAGGATCCCCAGTCCGGTCCCGGGCACGGACCGGAAGCTCGTGCCGTCGTAGCCGAACTCGCGGTAGCCGAGGAAGACGAAGTTGTCGCGGGCCAGCCACCCGAGAAGGTCGGTCGCCTGTCGCACCTCCTGGGGACTGACCGGCTGAGGATGGACGTCGAGCATCGCGATGGCGGCCAGCACCCGCTCGCCGATGGCGCCCTGGTCATCCACAGCGACCGCGACCGCGTCCAGGGCGAGGACGAGCCCATCCAGCAGCGGGTCGGCGAGATCGGCTGCCGCCTGGCCCAGGGGGGCGAACGCCTCCAGGCTGATCCACGACTCGGCCGTCGCCTGCGGCGTGTCGGCGGCCGTACCCATCAGGGTCCCGTCGTCGGCCCGCTCCACCCGGAACTGCGGGTGAAGCAGGCGCCGCACCGACCACCCTCGGCGCGACAGTTCCATCAGGACTGTGTCGACCAGGAAGGGACGATCGTCGGCGACGACCTGGATGACGGTGGACCCGCCGGCGTCCCACCCGTCCGGCTCCAGTCGGGGTGAACTGATCCCGATCAGGTGCTCACCCGGGGCGCGCCGCAGGCCCAGGCGGAGGTGGGCGCTCACCAGTCCGGCCAGTCGTGCCGGGTCGACCCCGCACAGATCCTCGTCGAGGACGTGCTCGAAATAGCTGGTGATGAACACCCGGGCCGCCTCGGAAGCCAGTGGCAGCCTCCGTCCTGTTGCGATCGTGACGACCTCGGTCAGGCACTGGGAGCGCGCCAGTTCGGACCGCGGTTCCACGACAGGGGTCATGGTCGTCCTCCGGATGCGTCAGCGCGTGGTGCATCGTCAGCCTATCCAGCGCCGCGCCCGCGGCCCAGCCTCTGCCGTTCGCCAGTGGGGCGGCGGTGTCGCACAATGGCGGCATGGACATCCACGCCGACAACGACTTCGCTGCCGCCCCCGAGCGCGTCTTCGCCATGCTGACCGACCCTGACTTTCTCGAACGGGTCTGCCAGGCGACCGAGCCGCTGGAATACGAGGTCTACGTCGAGGGGCTGAAAGCCGGCACCAGGCGGGTGATGCGGTCACCGTCGGCCGTGACGACCCTCACCGGCCCGACCTTGACCGTTCGTGACGAGATCGTCTGGCACGAGTCGACGAGCAGCGGTGATCGCAGCGGTGCCGCGACGATCAAAGTCGAAGGTCTTCCAGTGGCGTTGCACGGAACCGTCCGGCTCACGCCCGGGGGCCGCGGGACGGTGCTGGGCTATCGGGGCGTGCTCAAGGTCGGCATCCCCCTGGTCGGGCCGCGCCTGGAGGCGCAGGCTGCGCCCGCCCTTCTGGAGGCATTGAACGTCCAACAGCAGGTCGGCGACACCTGGCTCGCCGGCTGACGCGCCTCATCCCATGTGCGGGTAGGCGGTGGCCCGCGGCGGAAGCAGATTCTCCTTCATCGCACGCGGGCTGACCCAACGGATCAGGTTCCACATCGAACCGGCCTTGTCGTTGGTCCCGGAGGCCCGGGAGCCGCCGAACGGTTGTTGGCCCACCACGGCACCGGTCGGTTTGTCGTTGATGTAGAAGTTGCCCGCCGCATGCCGGAGCGCACGCTCGGCCTGGCTGATGGCGGTTCGATCGGTGGCGATGATCGATCCGGTGAGCGCGTAACTGGAGGTGCTGTCGACGAGTTCGAGAAGCTGCTCGTAGTCAGCGTCGTCGTAGACGAAGACGCCGAGGATCGGTCCGAAGTACTCGGTGGCGAACACCTCCTGTGCGGGGTTGTCCGAGCGCACCAGGGTCGGACGGACGTACCAGCCCTCGGTCTTGTCGTAGCGCCCGCCCGCGACTATCTCGGCGTCGCCGGCGTTGCGTGCCCGTTCGATGGCAGCGGCCAACTTGTCGAAGGCCCGCTCGTCGATCACCGCGGACGTGAAGTGGGTGAAGTCCCGCACATCTCCCACGCTGAGAGCCTCGACCTGGTCGATCAGGTCGCCGGAGATCCGCCGCCACAGACTTCGGGGCAGATAGCACCGCGAGGCGGCTGAGCACTTCTGGCCGGAGTACTCGAACGCGCCTCGGATCAGGGCCGCGGTCAGCACCTGGGGGTCGGCGCTGGCATGAGCGACCACGAAGTCCTTGCCTCCGGTCTCGCCCACGATCCTGGGGTAGGAGCGATACCGCGCGATGTTGCCGCCGATGTCGGCCCACAGCCCCTGGAAGACCCGAGTGGATCCGGTGAAGTGGATTCCGCACAAGTTCTCATCGGCCAGGGCGACCTGGGAGACGTCCGCGCCGTGCCCGGGCAGCATGCTGATCACCCCGCGCGGCAGGCCGGCCTCCTCCAGCACGTCCATGAACACCGAGGCGGCGAACTGCTGGGTGAGTGCCGGCTTCCAGATGACTGTGTTGCCCATGATCGCCGGGGCGGTGGGCAGGTTGCCGCCGATCGCGGTGAAGTTGAACGGAGTGATGGCATAGACGAAGCCGTCCAGCGGCCGGTAGTCCAGTCTGTTCCACACCCCCGGGGAGTTCTGCGGCTGCTCGGCGTAGATCTGCCGGGCGAACGCCACGTTGAACCGGAGGAAATCGATCAGCTCGCAGGCCGAGTCGATCTCGGCCTGCTGGACGGTCTTGCCCTGGCCCAGCATCGTCGCGGCGTTGATCCTCGCCCGGTAGGGCCCCGCGAGCAGGTCGGCAGCGCGCAGAAAGATGGCCGCGCGGTCATCGACTCCCATGGCCGCCCACTGGCTCCGCATCAGCATCGCCGCGTCGATCGCTGCCCGAGCGTCCGCCGGGCCGGCCTGCCGTGTCACGCCGAGGATGTGCCGGTGATCAGACGGCATGGTGATGGTGAACTCGTGCTCGCCGCTGCCCAGACGTCGCTCGCCGCCGAAGACACCGGTCAACTCGACCGGATCCGCAGCTGCCATGGCGTCCACCGCGGCCCGCAGGTCGGCTCGCTCTGGGCTCCCCGGGGCGTAGGACCTGACCGGTTCGTTGACCGCGTTCGGAACTGAAGTGCGTGCATCCACGCTTGTCAGAATACACTCGGGCGGCCGCGGCGCAGCGGTTGCGTCAGCCCGCCGCCTGCTCGCGGCGCCTACGAGCAGCCTCCACAGAAGCCTTCAGCGCGGCCACCAGATCGACCACATCGGCCTGACGCGGCGCCTCGGCCTCGGCCTGCGGCACCTCGATGCCGGCCAGCTTGGATGCGACGACCTCCTCCAACGCTGCACGATAGGAGTCGGTGAACAGGCCGGGGTCGAAGTCGGCCGACAACTGGTCGATGAAGAGCTTCGCCATCGCCACCTCCGGCTCGGTGACCCGCACGTCGACTGCCGGCGCTGCGAAGCTGCCGTCACGAAGTTCGTCCGGCCACAGCATGGTGTGCAGCAGCAGCAGGTCGCCCTGGGGCCGGATCAACGCAAGCGCCTCCCGTGACCGCAGGGCCACCTTGACCACGGCCGACTTCCCCGACTCCTTGAGCGCCTCACGGAGGAGCACGTAGGGCTTCACCCCTGGGGCCTCAGGCTCCAGGAAATACGTCTTCTCCAAGTAGGTCGGATCTATCTGGCTCGCCTCGACGAACTGCACCACGTCCACGGTCCTGCTGCTGGCCAGCGGCAGGTTGGCGAAGTCCTCCGGTTCGAGGATGGCCATCCGGCCGTCCTCGGTCTCATAGCCCCTCGCGATCTCTGCGTACGGTATTTCCTGTCCGCAGACCTCGCAGACGCGCTTGTACCTGATGCGTCCGCCGTCGGCCGGATGCACCTGCCGGAAGGCGATGTCCTTCTCCTCGGTGGCGCCGTACACCTTGACCGGGATGCTCACCAACCCGAACGACACCGCCCCCTTCCAGATCGACCTGGGCATTCCGCCTCCTCCGCATGCACCCTTCCCCGACTCAACCCGCGG
Source organism: uncultured Propionibacteriaceae bacterium (assembly GCA_964585085.1). GTDB lineage: Bacteria > Actinomycetota > Actinomycetes > Propionibacteriales > Propionibacteriaceae > Propionicimonas. The sequence goes on along the minus strand of CAZPCM010000090.1, from coordinate 4,647 downwards.
CCAGGGTTTCCCATTCCGAAGGCCCGTGCCAGAGCAGGCCATCGGACTCCAACATCTTCACGACCGCGGGGTCGTCCCACGCTTCGGCCAGGCCGGTGCCCGCCACCAACGTCCGGGCAGGGCCGACGAATTCCGCAGCGGAGTCGTCGGCGAAGATCGCGGTCACCCGACCCCACCCCACATCGGTCACCGTGACCGCTCCGAAGTCCTGGTCGGACGTCCGGGGCTTGCAGAGAGTGTCCACCACAGCGACCAGCCGCGGTTGTCCGGCCACCAAACAGGCCACCGACGCCACGCACAGTGAGGTGTATTCGGCCTCCTCGCCTGAGGAGTCGAACCCGAATGCCTCGAGCATGGTGGCCGTTGCCGTGAAGGCCGCCACAGTGCCGGCCAGCCTGCCGCCAGTGGCCCAGGTCCGCAGGGCACCCGGAGTGACGGGGACGAAACACAACGTCACGATCACGCCTCGATTCTCAGCGCGCCGAGTTCGTCGCTGACGTCGCGGGCGAAGCGCCGCAGTGGTGACCGAGCGGTCGCACCGAACGTGACGCGCCCGCGGTGACTGGTGATGCTCACGGTGATCCCCTGATCGTCTGTCGGTGCGGTGAGTGTGTAGACGCCGGCGACCCGAGCCTTGCCCAGATAGTGATGCTCTCGGCTGCCGGGGGCGTTGCTGATGAACACCTGGTGCGGCCGGCCGGCGGCGACAGTCCCGGCGGCCACGCTGTGCAGGGTCGGAGCGGCGAAACCGGCGAGATCCAGCAGGTCCCGCGCAGACACCGTTCGTCCGGAGTCGATGCGGGACTTGGTGAGCGTGGCCACCGCACTCAGGCGCTGCGCCGGCGAGGGCTCGGTGAGCGGCAAGCCCACCCACGAGGGAGCGACTCGGCAGCCGATCGCACTGTTGAGCACATCGTCTTCGACGATGGCCAGCGGTACCAGCGCCACGAGATCGGCAGCGGAGCGCCCGTTGTCGACCAACCAGCCGCGGATCCCCGCGCCGGCCAGGCTGACCAGGACGTCATGGGTTGTGCAGCCGAACGCGGCCCGCACGTCGGCCAACACGTCCAGATCAACTTCGACCCCCGCGACATGAACTGGGCGGGACTCCGCGGTGACCGCCCGAACGGCGTTCTCGACCAGACCACCGATCCCGGTGACGGCGTCCAGCGCGGCCTGCAGCGGGTCGTCCAAGCCGCTGAGAAGACTGCCCAGCCCGGGTCCCGAGGTGGGTGCGGGACGCCACGAGGGCGCGGGCCCGGTGATCGGCTCAGGGACGTCGTCGAACAGTTCCTGCAGCAGATGGACGTTGTCGTAGCCGTCGATCAGCGCCGGGTGTGAGCGCACCACGAGGGCAGACAGGCCTTCGCCGAGCCCGGAGACGAGCCAGGCGTCCCAGAGGGGGTGGGCCCGGTCCAACGGCGAGACCAGCTTGTCTGCCAGCCACTCCTCCAGCCGCTGGCCCCTGGCCAGGGCGGCGGTTCGCACGTGCCCAGAGACGGTGAATCCTGCGTCGTCGACCCACGCCTGCGGGAGGACACCGCCGACCACCCGGCGGAACCGGGGTGCATAGCCGATCCGCTCGGCGATCCGGGTGATCAGCTGCTCACGGTTCAGTTCGCCCTTGAGCACGACCACGAACGCCTGCTGCCAGGGCTGGATCTCCTGGTCCCGGGCCAGCAGTCCGGCTTCGGTCGTTGTCACGACGTCGCTCATTCGGGCACCTCCGCCTCAGTGGGTCGTCACCAGGCTAGCCCGCCCAGGGCCGGGAGCGAGCACCCCGCACGCCTGCCGGCGGCGCCTGCCCGGCGGTTGTCCACAGGCCGGGAACCCGATCCCTGGCACTGCCGCCTCGCTGGCTTCAGGCTGGGCCCATGCCCTCAGGACACGCACGAACGTTCGACCCGCTCAACGCCAGTTGCCTGCCGGCACCGGCCTCAAGGCCCCCGGCGCAGCGGCTCCTGGAACCCGTGCCTCTGGCTCCCGAGCCACCCGAGGATCCGCCGCGCGGCGTGGACCCCCCGACGTTCAACGGGACGGACGAGCCGCTCGATCCGGTGCTGCGCCAGGTCGCCACGGCGATCACCACAGGGATCGTCGAGGCCCTCGCCGGCCGGCGTCCGCTCGCCCAGCTGGAACGCTGGGCCAGCGGCGATCTGATCAGTCTGGTCGGTCATCTCAGCCGTGCACGGGTGGCCAGGGATCTGAGGCTGCGTTCGATTCGCGTCCAGTCCCCCGAGCTCGACGTCGCCGAGGTGGCCGCCCACCTGCGGCAGGGTCCGGCCTCCCGGGCAGCCGCCTTTCGCCTGCAGCGGCGCGACGGTCACTGGACCTGCACACACCTCGAGATCGCGCTGCGGCCCGACGCGGTGAGCCGGGCCGGGTGAGCCGGCCTCAGGCCCGGCGGCCGTGGCACATCTTGTACTTCTTGCCCGAACCGCAGGGGCACGGGGCGTTGCGGCCCACGCCGGCGTAGGGATCGTCGTCCGCCTTCACCTGGGCGCTGGTCTTGACCTCACCGGACTCACTCGGCGCGGAGTACGCCATCGGTCGCGCAGCACGCGGTCCCAGACCCTTGGCCTGCAGTGCCGGCCGGCGAACGAGCGCAGGCTTGTCCTCGACAGGCAGAGGGTGCTGCTCCACGCCGGGACCGTCCGGGTCCGGGCCTGAAGCCAGGAGTTCCTCCACCTTCTCCGCGGTCAGCGCGACGGCGTGCCCGTCGGCATCGGGCACCAGTCCGACCTGCGGCGTGGGTTCGACCCGCACCTCCAGATTGAACAGATAGCCGACGACCTCCTCCATGAAGGCCTCCATCATGGCGTTGAACATGTCGCCGCCCTCGCGCTGGTACTCCACCAGCGGGTCCCGTTGCGCCATGGCCCTCAGCCCGATGCCTTCGCGAAGGTAGTCCATCTCGTAGAGGTGTTCGCGCCACTTGCGGTCGAGCACGGTCAGCAGCACCTGACGCTCCAGTTCGCGCATGGTTTCTGCGCCCAGGGCCTCCTCACGGGCGTCATAGGCAGCCTGCGCGTCAGCCTGGAAGTCCTCGACCAACTCGTCGGCGGTCAACGAACGGCCCTCATAGTCGGCAAGGTCGAGAGTGACCGGGAACAGAGTGCGCATCTGCGTCCACAGCGCCTCCAGGTCCCAGTCCTCCACGAATCCTTCGGTGAGCCCTCGGACGTACTGTTCCACGACAGTGTTGACCGTGGTCCGCAACTGCTGCTCGACGTCGGCGCCCTCCAGCACCCGCCTCCGGTCCCCATAGATGGCATGCCGCTGCCGGTTCATCACGTCGTCGTACTTGAGCACGTTCTTGCGCATCTCGAAGTTCTGCGCCTCGACCTGCTCCTGCGCCGATTGGACCGACTGGCTGACCCGCTTGTTCTCGATCGGGACGTCGTCGGGGATGCGCAGGGTCTGCAACACCCAGTCGATGATGTCGGACTTGAACAGGCGCATCAGGTCGTCGCCCAGGGAGAGGTAGAACCGGCTCTCGCCGGGGTCGCCCTGGCGTCCGGACCGGCCACGCAACTGGTTGTCGATGCGCCGTGACTCATGACGCTCCGAACCCACCACGTACAGCCCGCCGAGCGTCACGACTTCATCGTGCTCGTCGGCCACCTGCTGCTCGATCGCATGGAGGGTGTCCGGCCAGGCGGCTTCGTACTCCTCGGCGTGTTCCACCGGATCGAGCCCCTGGTTACGCAGCACAGCGTCGGCGAGGAACTCGGGGTTGCCGCCGAGGATGATGTCGGTGCCGCGACCGGCCATGTTGGTGGCCACGGTGACCGCGCCCTTGCGCCCGGCCAGCGCGACGATCGCCGCCTCACGGGCATGGTTCTTGGCGTTCAACACCTCGTGCGGAACCCCCGCCCGCTTCAGGAGCCTGCTGAGCAGTTCCGACTTGGCCACCGAGGCGGTGCCGATCAGGATGGGCTGGCCCGCCTCGTGCCGAGCCACGATGTCGGTGACGATCGCGTCGAACTTCGCTTCCTCGGTGCGGTAGATCAGATCGGGTTGGTCGGCCCTGATCATCGGCTTGTTCGTCTCGATCGGCAGGACTCCGAGCCCATAGATCTTCTGGAACTCCGATTCCTCGGTCTTTGCCGTGCCCGTCATCCCGGCCAGCTTGGCGTACATCCGGAAGTAGTTCTGCAGGGTGATCGTGGCCAGGGTCTGGTACTCGTCCTTGATCTGGACGCCCTCCTTGGCCTCCAGCGCCTGGTGAAGTCCCTCGTTGTAGCGCCGGCCGATCAGCGTCCGTCCGGTGTGTTCATCGACGATCAGCACCTCGCCGTCGAGGATCACGTAGTCCTTGTCGCGCTTGAACAACTCCTTGGCCTTGATCGCGTTGTTCAGGTACGAGATCAGAGGGGTGTTCGCCGACTCGTACAGGTTGCCGATGCCGAGCCGGTCCTCCACCGCGGTGATACCGGGCTCCAGCACTGACACCGTCCGCTTCTTCTCGTCCACCTCGTAGTGGACGTCTCGTGCAAGGTTCCGGACGAGCCGAGCGAACTCCGGATACCAGCGGGAGTTGTCCTCGGCAGGGCCGGAGATGATCAGCGGGGTTCGTGCCTCGTCGACCAGGATCGAGTCAACCTCGTCCACGATGGCGTAGTGGTGACCACGCTGGACGCAGTC